>PMCE01000142.1:0-149 GCA_003154025.1 Syntrophaceae bacterium | reverse complement strand
GATCAAGAAGCACGATGCGATCCAATGAAAAGGGCGCGCGGGGGTGATCCCTCTGGCCGCCGAAGGACCGACCCGCCGGGGCCGCGGGGCGGATGATCAGCGTTACGGGAGATGAAGCGGAAGATGCTGGTGGAATTGAAAAACATCCG
>PMCE01000535.1 GCA_003154025.1 Syntrophaceae bacterium | reverse complement strand
GCGCAGTCCGTGTTTTCCCGGACCCACTTCACCCTTTCCTTGAGCCCCCGGAACGGTCCCGGGTCATCCGGGTCCGGCCACGGGTACCGGGCAATATCCCCAAGGCTGATCTCACCGGAGAGGGGGAATTTCACCTGGTCGTAGTAGTAGCTGCCCTCCGGGTGGACCCGGACCACGCCCCAATCGTCCTGATAGCTCCGGGGGCCGAGGTCTTTTCCTTTTCCCTTGGTGGAGCCCCCCGGAAAGACGGCCCGGACGTCGATGTCCAGGGCCTTGAGGATTTTTTCGTCGACGTGCACCACCCTCATCATCCGGTCGCACAGCCGATTCTCGTCTTGGACGCCGAAATGCTTCTTCAGTCTTTCGTAGCCTTCCACCACGATGCTGGAATCCCGTGTCCCTCCCAGGTCCAAGGGAACCCGATCGGGCTGCCGGTGGGAAACCGCGGCCAGCACGCGTTCTCGGTGAGTCATCTCAACCTCCCTCGGGGTTTCCCTTTCCCGCCTCGGCGATGGAAAGGAAACGCCCGACTCTGGTCTAATTTCCTTTCGAATTTCGGGTATTCCCGATCTTGGCGCTGACTCCCAGGAGTCTTTTCTGCAGCTCCACGTCGCTCTTGATCGTCTGCGGGCTCCCTTCGTACACGATACGCCCCCTCTCCATCACGTAGCAGTGATCGATGATGTCCAGAAGGTGCGGGGAGAACTGTTCCACCAGGAAGATGGACATGTTGTGCGCCTTCTTGACCTTCAGGATCATCTTCAAAACGTCCTGAGCGATCAGGGGAGCGAGCCCCTCCGTGGGTTCGTCCAGCAGGATGATGTCGGGGTCGCCCATGAGGGTGCGGCCGATGGTGAGCATCTGCTGCTCGCCGCCGCTCAAATGGGATCCCAGGTGCCCGTCCAGGATCTTGAGTTTCGGAAAGGCCTCGTAAACCTGCTCCACGTCCCATTTCTTCTCCCGCTCCGGCATCTTCTTCCGGCCCACGATCAGGTTTCGCCGCACCGTCAGGTTGGGAAAGACCTGACGGTCTTCCGGGACAAAGCCGATCCCTTTGCGGGCAATCCGGTAAGGAGGAAGCCCCAGGATGCTTTCGTTCTTGAAGAGAATCTCNNATCCGCAGGTCCACATCGAACAGGATGTGCGCTTCCCCGTAGTAACTGTTTACCTTCTTAAGCTCCAGCATGGGACCGGTCTCCTCCTAAATAGGCCTTCTGCACTTCCTCGTTCCGGGCGATTTCCTGGGGGGTTCCGTAGGCCAGCTTTCTTCCCTGGTTGAGGACCATGATATGGTCGGAGAGGCTGAAGACCACGTCCATGTCGTGCTCGACGATCACCANNTGGTGGTAAGCGCCATGGCCAGGTCCAGAATCTTCCGGTCTCCGTGAGAGAGCGCCTTGACCGTGCGGTCCTTGATCTCCTGGATCTTGACCTGTTCGAGGACCCGGATCGATTCCTCCCGGACGGCGGCGTTGCCCTCAAACCGGGAGAAGAGCCTCCCCTTATATCCCAGGTGGCTCTGGACCCCGATGCTGATATTGTCCAGAACCGTCATCTCATCAAAGAGACTGGCCACCTGAAAAGAGCGGGAGATTCCCAGTTTGACGACTTCATGGGGCGGCAGGCCGGTGATGTCTTTTCCCTTAAAGGCAACCCGGCCGCCGTCNNATGGAAAGAATGCCCCCTTTCTCGACCTCCAGACTCACCTGATCCACGGCCACCAAATCTCCGAATCGTTTGGTAAGGCCTTCAATGGACAAGAAACTCATCTCCTGACTCCTTCATCGCGGGGGAAGACGTACGGACCATCTCTCGGCCGGGGATGAAAAATTCTCCTGGTTCCCGACCCTCCCGAATCCCCTCCGCCCCTTTTCACCCGTCTATTTCCGCTTCACGATCCCCATCAGCCCCGTGGGCAGGGCCAGGATGATAATGACGAAAGAAAGCCCGTAGAGCAGGACCCAGTGATCCCAGAAAGCGCTCAGCAATTCCTGGGCGAGCACAAAGATCACGCTCCCCACGATGGGGCCGTAAAAGCTCACCGTTCCTCCCCCCAGCAGGGTGGCGATGACCACGTCTCCCGACTTCGTCCAGTCCAGGACGGAGGCAAAGGCGGATTGGGTGAGAAAACAGTAGAGCGCCCCACCCAACCCGGCAAAGAAGCCGGAAATCGTGTAAACCGAGAATTTGTAAAACCCGGTATTATACCCGAGGTACTCCGCGCGCACCGGGTTCTGCTTGATGGCCAGGAGGGACTGGCCGAAGGAAGAGTTGGCGATGCGCCGGATCACCAGGGCGCACACCATGAAGAGGAAGAGCACGAAATAGTAAAAATAAAGGGGGTTGGTCATATCGATCCCCAGGAAGGATGACCGGGCGATCCCCTTGAGGCCCGCCTCCCCGCCTGTGACCTCATCCCACCTCCAGCAGATGAAATAGAGGACCTGGGTGAAAGCCACGGTCAGCATGGCGAAGTACACGCCCTTTTTGTTGCGGATGAGGTAACCGAGAAAGCCGGCGAAAACCGCTCCCATCAGGCCACCGAGGACGATGGGAACAAAGAACCCCCCCTTGTGGAAGAGGTGGAGGAAAGCCAGGGCTGCACCATAGGTCCCGATCCCGTAGAAGGCCCCGTGCCCGAAGGAAGGAAGCCCGGTGTAGCCCAGGCAGAGGTTAAAGCTCAGGGTGAAGATAAACCAGATTAAGAGTTCTGTCCCCAGGGAAGTAAAATTGCCCAGGTAGGGATAGAGGGGATAAAAGAGGAAGACCAGGAGAATCCAGAGGTACGGATCTTTTATGAACTTTTTCATAGCCCCATTTCCTTTGTGCTCCGTTCCGGCATCATTCCACGATGTTCTGTTCCCCGAAGAGCCCTCGGGGCCGGAAGTAGATGATGAATCCCATGAGGAGATACGGAATGATGTCCACAAACCGGGGGATGACGAGGGTCGCCAGGGCGGTCGACACGCCCACGAGCAGTCCCCCGATGATCGTCCCCGGGATACTTCCCAGACCGCCCATCAGGACGATGAGAAAAGAGGGCATCAGGATCAGGGTCCCCATCTGGGATTTGATCGACCAGATCGGGGCGGCAATGATGGCCGAGAGTCCCGCCAGGGCGGCGCCGATGACGAAGACCGAAGTCCGCAGCAGCGTCAGGTTGTTGCCCAGGGCACCCACCATCTCGCTGTTGAACATCCCGGCTTTCACCACCGCTCCGAAGTCGGTCCGCTCCACCAGGAGCCACACCGCGGCCAGCATGACCGCCGCGAAAAGGGCGATGAAAATCCGGTAGTAAGGGTAGGCGAAGTCCCCCAGGATAAAGACCCCCTTGGCGAAGGAAGGGGCGCTGACCGAGTAGGCCGCCGGCCCGAAGATCATGCGGATCAATTCTTCCATGGCCATGGAAAATCCCAGGGTGATGAGCAGGCCGAAGAGGGGGTCCAGCCCGTAGACCCGGCGGATCAGGACTCTCTCGATGATGAAACCGATCACCGCGACCAAGACCGGCGCGATGGCGACGGAAGCCCAAAACCCGATCTTCCCGTAAAGGATCCAGAAAAAGTACGCGCCGAAGGCATACATGATCCCGTGGGAAAAGTTGATGACCCCGGAAACCCCCAGGACCAGGCTGAACCCGATGGCCACGGCGGCGTACACCAGTCCCAACCCGATGCCGTTCAGAAAAAGGGACAGGATTAAAATTCCCATGTTGCTATCCTTCCTGACCGCAGAAATTCAAGAAAATAAAACTCAGCGCCCTGGGGAGCGGATAAAGCGCCCCAGGGCGTCTTCTCTCGCGGGGGTTATTTCTTGCAGCCCACGTTGATCGGGTTTTCCTCCTTGGTGCGGGCGACGCCTTCCGCCGGAACCAGGGCCTTGATTTCCAGGATGTCGTTCCCCTTCACCGGGTTGACCTTGCCAACGACCACCTCGGTGAGGAGTTGGTGGTCCCACGCCCGCACGGTGGAAGGGGTCTTCCGGGCGTTATCCTTGATCGTCAGGCCTTCCATGGCGCAGATGACCTTTTCCACGTCATCTGCGGTTCCGGCCTTCTTGATGGCCTCAAAGAGCATCTTGATGGAAAGCCACCCGTTATACGTCCCCGTGTCCAGGACCGGGGAAGCCAGCTTGGGGTATTTCTTCATGTACCGTTCGTTCAGCTTCTCCATCTCCGGGGAAGCCCGGTAGTAGGTCTCCGCGCAGATAAAGGCCTGACGGTCCTCGACGGGGACGGCATACATGTCGACCAGGTCCATGAGGGTATACCAAACCTTCATCTTGTCATACAGCTTCAGCTCGTTCATCTGCTTGAGGAGAGCCACATTATCAAAGCCGGCCAGGGTGATCACCAGGACGTCGGCTCCTGAATTGCGGATGGTGAGGAGCTGGGAGCTGAAATCCCGGTTCCCCATGGGGACCTTGATCTCCCCCACCTCGGAGGCTCCCACCTTGCCGAGCATGTTCCGGGCCCATTTCGTCCCGGAATGCCCCCAGGAATAATCATGGGTGAGGAAAAACCACTTCTTTCCCAGGTTGTCGGCCACATATTTGGCGCCGGCCCGGACCAGGATGGCCATGTCCGGCGGGGTGCGGAAGACGTAGTGGCGGGCCGATTCGCCCGTGACCTGGTCGCCGTTCTGGTTGGTGGCGATGTAGAGAATCTTCTTCTCCTCCGCCACGGCCCCCACGGACAGGGCGGTGGAAGTGGACACTCCCCCCATGAGGAATTTCACCCCGTCGACCTCCGCCAGGCGGCGGGCCCGGCGGGCGGCCACGTCCGGGTTGGTCTCATCATCGGCCACGACCAGGGTTACCGGGCGGCCCAGGACCTTCTGGCCATAATCCTCCAGAGCCATCTCCATGCCGATTCTTTCCAGCAGCCCGTGGTCCGCGTAGTTCCCGGAAACCGGGCTGACCACCCCGATCTTAATGGGTTCCTTACTCTGGGCATAGGCTTGGGGACCCGTCAGACCCAGCGCGAGTCCCGCAACCAGGAAAAGAACGACCCACGAAAAACTTCCCTTGTTCCTCTTCTTCATTTGAATCTTCTCCTTTCAGAAAATTTTGAAAAACGAACGGACGGGAGAACATCACCTCCTTCCAAGTATTCCCGGGGACTCCGGTTCGCAGAGGGTCCGAACGATTCGCCCCCGCTTCTGATTCATGCCATCGTGTTAACCGTTAAAGCACCCCTGACCTCAATGGGCTTTCCCGGACCGCCGGCCGCTGCGGGAAGAAACCTCCTCCCGCAGCCGGTATCCGCAGGAGGCGCGGATCACCAGCTCCGGCTCCAGGATGATCTGGTTGGCCATCCGCAGCGATCCCTGTTCGATCTTATCGATCAGGACCTTGACCGCCAATGTCCCCATATCGTATTTCTTCTGGCTGATCGTGGTGATCTCCACTCCTTTGAGGGCGGTTTCGGCGATGTCGTCGAATCCCACCAGGGCCATATCTTCCGGGAGCTTCAAACCCGCATCCAGAATGGCGTCCCGGGCACCCAGGGCCATATAATCGTTTTCGGCAAAGATCGCCGTGGGCGGATGTTTCTGGGCAAGGAGTTTTCGGGCCGCCTCATAGGCTTTTTCTTTGGAGTAGTGGCATACGATCAGCAGGCCGGGGTCCCATCCGATCCGGTTTTTTTTCAGGAAGCGCTTGGCCCCCTCGGTTCTCTCCGCCGCCGTGGAAGTATTCAGGGGCCCGGCCAGGATTCCAATGCGGTGATGGCCGAGGTTGTAGAGGTGCTCCATGGCCTGATAAGCTCCGGAGGAATTGTCCAGGACCACATAGTCGATCTTTTTGTCCAGGGAAGGATCGTGAATCCTCCGGTTCACCAGGATGAAGGGGAATCGTTCCTCGAAGAGCGCGTAGATGTTCGGATCTTTGATCTTCACGGAAGAAAAAATAAAGCCGTCCACTCCTTTGCTGCGAAGGTTCTCGATATGGTACTTCTCCAGCGCCAGGTCCTGGTTGGTGCTGCAGAGAATGATGCTGTAGCCCAGCTCCAGGGCCTTATCCTCGATCCCCTTGGCCAATTCGGGGTAAAAGGGGTTCAGGATCGTGGTGATGATCAAACCGATGGTCTGACTCCTCCGGCTGACCAAGCTGCGGGCCACGATATTGGGACGGTAATTCAACTCTTTGACGATCCGGAGGATCCGTTCCCGGGTTTCGGGCCCGATCCGGGGCCGGTTGTTGAGGGCCATGGAAACGGCGGTGGTCGAGACTTTGGCCGCCCTGGCGATGTCCTTGATGGTTGGTTTCTTAGTCATCTGCTTTATCGTTAAAGCAATTCTATGAAAGGGGCTAAAAAAATGTCAAGAAAAATCTGCGGGGGTCAAATTGGGAACCCCCCCTTTCGTCCCGGGGAAACGTCCTCTTCAACACCGGGCCTCACCCCGGCGTCTTTCAGGACGCCACCGCCCGGTGGGACGGGCCGGCCAAGGCTTTCGAACTTCTGGGAGATGAAAAATCGGGAGTTCTCTCGGCTGGAGAAAGTCGATCTCCGACCTCAAGACATTCGACGTGGGGGATTTCCCCCCCCATTTCGACCATGCCGGGGGGAATCAATTTTTCCCCCAGCACACCTTTCTTATTTTCAGATTGGAGCTGGAGTTCGCGAGCAAGCGGGGAAATGAAGGGAAAGGGCATTTCCGCAAAGATTGGGACCATTTCCTCACCTATCGGGAGATAGAAGCTTCTTTCCATATCTACGGCGAGGGGAGTTTGGTCGTCATCCCGCTCCTCGGCCACACGCCGGGGCATCAGGGGCGGTCGGTAAGATTAAAGAAGGACGGCGAGGAAATAGAGAAATTATTTCCTGTAAGAGGTGATAAGAGGTGATTGACTGACATTGCAAAAAGATGTAGCTTTCAGCCAATAATCGATTGAGCTATACAGCTGGAATCAATCCGCAGTCCGTGGCGGTTGGAGACCTCAATGGCGACGGCAAACCGGACCTTGCAATTGCGGACCTTTTAAGCGATAGCATTTCGATCATCAAAGGAAAAGGAGACGGGACATTTCATCCTGCGGTGAGTTATGCGACCGGGAAGGAGCCCAAATCCGTGGCGGTTGGAGATTTCAACGGAGATGGCAAACCGGACCTCGCCACCGCAGATCCCGACGCAAATCGGGGCAGCGGCGCGGTAACGGTGCTGCTGGGCGACGGAACGGGCGGGTTCACGGCGGCTCCGGGCAGCCCTTTCCTGGCAGGAACAACGCCAACATCTGTGGCGGTGGCGGACTTCAACGGGGATGGCAAAGCCGATCTGGGTGTCTGGGTGTTTATCGGCAGCAGCCTCCGCATCCTGCTGGGCAATGGCGACGGCACCTTCCAATTGCTGCCCATCGGCT
>PMCE01000264.1 GCA_003154025.1 Syntrophaceae bacterium | reverse complement strand
GAGCGGACGCTGGAAGTCACGCCCAGAACCATGGCCGCCTGTCCGCCTGGATCGCTCGACGGGGAATACCTGAGACAGCTTGGAGAGGTACGTATCTGGTTCATCGAGGAAGGGAACCTCAATCTGAACCCGGGTTACGACACGGAGACCATGAAATTCGTTCGCTGAAGAAAAGGACCATCAGGAAGCAATCGTCGGCGCCATTGGCGGCGTATTTAGGATCTCCCCAGGGAGAAAGGAGGCCAACAATGGAGACATCGCGTCCGCTGAAGGTGGGGTTTATGGCAGTGCTTGTCCTCTTCTTCGGACTTTCGGTGTTTGGACTGTCTACGGTTATAGCCGAGTCGGCAAAGAAGGACTTAACCATTCTGCAGGCATGGAGTGGCGATTACCCGGTGGCGGAGATCGGACGGCTTCCGGCGGAGCAGCAAGAAGGGCCCGCCGGTTATATCGGCGACCCGGCGACCTTCGCCTCCGTGTGGCAGGTCTTTAAACCCGGGGAGAAAATTCCCGAAATGGATTTCGAGAAGAACATCGTCGTCTTCGGACGCAACGTGAATTTCTACAACCGCACGTCCATTGCCAAAGTCTTTATAGAGAACGGCGGGGTCGAGATCCTGGCCATTGAAACCAGGTCGGCGATGCCGATTGAAGGCAAGGTGGCGATGGCCATGGCGATAATTCCGCGCGAGGGGGTGGAATTTATTCGGTCGGCAGATAAACGGATCCCGGTAAGAGGCCGGTGAGGATGTTATCCAAGGAGAGGAGGAAGATGAAAATGAAGATCGCAGGGGCAGTTCTATTGGGTTTCCTGAGCGTGGCGGCCGGGTTTATCGTGGCTCCCCGGGCCGAGGCGAGCCCGGAAGACTTTGGCTTCCGGACCTTCGAGGAACTTCTCCGGGCCGACATGAGGGCGAAACATGCGGAGTTGATTGCTAAAGTGATGTTGTTTTCGGAAAAGGAGGCGCAGGCGTTCTGGCCGATCTTCCGGGATTATGAAAGAGACCTGATGAAGCTGAATGATGAGAAAATTCAGATCCTCAAGGATTACGCTCAGAGTTATGAAACTCTGGCTGAAGAAAAGGCGAACGAACTGGCCGAGCGGTCCCTGGATTGGCAGGCCGGCCGCGTCAAGCTGATGAGGAATTATTACAAGAAGTTCAGCAAGGCCCTTTCCCCGAAGATGGCGGCCAAATTTTTCCAGGTAGAAAATCAACTTTGGATGCTCATGGATTTCCAGATCTCTTCCGAATTGCCCCTGGTAAAATGAGTCGGCACGGGCAAGCAAGGGGTAACTGAATAAGAGCCGGAGGCGAAGGGCTATGGCAAAGAAGGTTGTACTGATCACTACGAGCGATCCGGCATAAAAAGCGTGGGTCGGCAAGGGAAAGGGGTTCGACCCCCCCGGCGAAGTTATCGGAGCAACCCGCGGAAAGCCGAAAAGAGCACGAGATTTGATACCTATACCACCATTAATGAAGAAAATATCGCTATTCCTTTTTTTAGTTGTCCTGCTGAGTAGCTTATTAACCCTCTGGACTCCATCGTGCTGCGCCCAGGCTCAAAGCCCGCCGGAATCCAAGGAGGAAGGGGAGATCGGGGGGTGGTGGAAGAAATTGGAAGAGGGGATATGGGACCCGATCAAGGGGATCCGCTATTACTGGCAGGAAGGCTTGCATATCGACGGCGCCCGAGAGAATTTCAAGCTCAAGATCGGCGGGAAATTCATGGCCGACGCCGGCAAGATCGAAGCGGATGGCACGCTGGAAAAGGCTTTTTCCGGCATTGAAAATGAAAAAGAAGGACTTGTCTTCCGCACCTTAGCTCCGTATGTTTTAGGGACAATGTGGGATCGTCTGGACTTTAAATTCGAAATGGACTTTGCCAATATCCGGGAGATCAAAGAAATCTGGGTGGATTTCCGGAAAATACCGTATCTCGGCCTCCTCAAGGCGGGGCACTTCGGCCAGCCCATGTCCCTCGAAGACCAGAACAGCAGCAGGGACACAACCTTTATGGAGAAGGCCCTTCCGGTCTTGGCCTTCCCGCCCGGAAACGACATAGGCGTCATGGCGGTCAACACCGCTTTGGGAGAACGAATGACCTGGGCCTTCGGCGTCTTCAGAGTCGTGGGCTCTTTCACGAGTGTGGGCGAAGGTCGCAATCGGCTGAGCGAACAATTGGGGAGCAGCCTTGCCGGCCGGCTCACGTATCTACCCTGGTATGATCAGGAAGGCCGGTATCTTCTCCATCTCGGCCTTTCTTACAACCGTCAATTCATCGATGTACGGCGGGCTGATTCTCAAGTCCGGTTCAGCGCCCGCCCCGAGACTTTCCTCACCGACCGAAGGGCCGCGGATACAGGGGTTTTTTTCGCCGAGGGGGTGGAGATCTTCAACCCGGAATTGGCCTGGGTGGCCGGGCCTTTATCGTTCCAATCCGAATATTTCCGGACTTTCATCCATTCCAGTGAAACGGGGGATCCGGTCTTCTGGGGATGGTATGTTCAAGGAAGCTACTTCTTGACCGGCGAGCACCGGCCCTATGACCGGCTGAATGGGGTATTTGACCGGGTGAGGCCGAAGAACAATTTCGATCCCGGCAATGGGCACTGGGGGGCCTGGGAAATGGGGGTGCGATATTCCGTCCTTGACCTGAATGACCGGGGAATTCATGGCGGTGAAGGCCGTGATCTTACCGCGGGGCTGAACTGGTATCTCTACCCTACCATGCGGGTGATGGCCAATTACGTTTATTCCCGGACGAAAGACCGCGCGAACCCGCCGATTGACTCGGGCAGACTCAACATCTTCCAGATGCGCATCCAGCTTGCCTTCTGAAAAATCCGCGTCCGCCTTATTAACAGTTTGCTGAAAAACTCCGGTTTTTGGTTATTATTAATTTCCATGGTGAATGGATTTACAGTATCAACCCGTAACGTTTTTATGTTTAAACATGTTATTTATTAACATGTTCTAAAGGCCCAAGACAAATGCCCTTATCCTTTGCGCCTGATTGAGGTCTATGACCCGCAAACGGGTGAAACCTGGGTGTTCATAACCAATAACCATGAGTTAGGGCCTCGCCATTTCAGCCCAATGGTTTGGGTGAATCCGGCCACCGGTTCCATAATTGGGGTAAGCGATTGCGACCCGTAGCACGACCGTTTCATCAAGGCATTCCTATTCTTTTTTTTATCGCTTGGGCCAGTCTTATCTCTTATGCGCTGGGTGCAGAGCCTGTCCAGGTGGTCATTGA
>PMCE01000072.1:163-3784 GCA_003154025.1 Syntrophaceae bacterium | reverse complement strand
AAGGTCCGGTTGATGGAGATTTTGAACGTCCTCTACGACATCCCCATCGACAAGAAGGATTTCGACAAGGCGGCGCGGCAGCGGAGCTTGATCAACCAGAAGGTCGAAGGTTCCTCGGAGTTGAAGCAAGTCCTTCCCCACCTGGAAACCCTCTACGGGATGAGGATCGCGAAAAAGGAATCCGAGGGGATGCCCGGCCTCTCCCCCGAGATGGAGGAAAAATTCTGGGAGACCGACGGAAAAGATGTGGGCAAAGCCTAGCAGTTTGCGGCAAAACTCAATTCAGGCGGTCATTGCGAGGAGCGCAAGCGACGCGGCAATCTAATTTTCTTTGATTTTATTATAAATAAGATTGCTTCGCTCCGCTCGAAATGACACCCTAAAGAGTTTTCAGTAACCTGCTAGCGAGAAGGGGAAGAAAACTCGTGATAGAAGGGAAAATCGTCATCACCGGCGGCTCCGGGTTCATCATGTCTTATGTGGCCGAGAGGCTGGCCGCAACGGGAAGAGAAATCGTCCTCTTTGACAACAACGAGCAGCATTCTTTGGGAGAAGAGACCAGGCTTCTTCTGGAGAAGAAGAATGTGCGCTTCGTCCAGGGAGATGTTCGGGATAAAGCCGCGGTGGAAGAACTCATCCAGGGCGCCGAAACCGTCTACCACTTCGCGGCCCTCATGGGGACCAGCTCCCGGTTTAAGGAATGGGAGATTCCCACGGTGGAAGTGAACGTCATCGGCACGATCCATGTTTTGCAGGCTTCTCTGAAAGCGGGGGTGAAGTATTTCATCCATCCGCCCCGGCCCCCCCTGGCGGTCTGGCTGACTCCCTACATCGTCAGCAAAACCGCCCAGACTCTCTTCACCCAGATGTATCACCACGTGTACGGCCTCCCGACGATCGGCCTCAACATTCAGAACTGTTATGGCCCCCGGGAACGGCCCATCCTCAACCCGAATCCCCTGCGGCCTCACGAAGGAAGAAAGCTGATCGCCTCCAGCATCCTGGCCGCCCTGAAGAATGAGCCCCTGATCGTGTTCGGCGATGGGGAGCAGTCTTCCGACTTCGTCTATATCGATGACGTGGTTGACGCCTGCCTGAAGGCTTCCTGCGATCCGGCGGTGGGACAGGTATTGGACATCGGAACGGGCGTATCCACTCCGGTCAGGCGGGTGGTGGAACTCATCCGAGAACTCACCGGCAGCCGTTCGCAAGTCGAACGCCTGCCATTGCGGACCGGGGAAGTCAAGCTCCAGACCAAGGCCGATCCTTCCTCCGCCAGGGAATTTCTGGGTTGGGAGCCGAAAACGGACCTCCTTGCGGGATTGAAGAAGACCATCCCCTATTACGCCGACCTTCTGGGGATCAAATCGCCGGTTTAGAGGGAGAAGCGACGACGGGCGAGTCATGGGAGGAAGGGGACACCTACTCCCAGCCGATCGGCTCGTAGCCTTTCTCGCGGAGACAGCGATTTACAAAATTCTTGAAGACCGGGGAGGGTCGGGAAGCCCGGGAGGTGCCCCGGATGGCTCCCACCACGCACGTAGGGGCGGTTCGCGAACCGCCCCTACATTCTTTTGTTTCTCCTGAAATCTCATTCCTCGGGCCTCGACCCTCGTGCCTCTCTTTTTAAACCTTCGGCAAATCCTTCAGCGCGTCCTTGATCTTCTCTTCCGGGTATTCGTAGTCCTCCAATTTTTTCGAGAGGAATAGGTCATAGGATCCCAAGTCGAAATGCCCATGCCCGCTAAGGTTGAAGACGATGACTTTTTCTTCCTTCTTCTCGCGGCATTTTACGGCTTCATCGATGGCCGCGCGGATGGCATGGGCCGTTTCCGGTGCCGGGATGATTCCTTCCGTCCGGGCAAAGAGCATGGCCGCCTCGAAGACCGGGTTCTGCGCGTAAGCCACCGCTTCGACAAATCCTTCGTCATACACCAGGCAGAGGAGCGGCGCGTCTCCATGGTAGCGAAGTCCACCGGCGTGGATTCCGGGGGGGACAAAGGTATGCCCCAGGGTGTACATCTTTACGATGGGGGCCATCTTGGCCGTGTCCCCGTAGTCGTAGCGATACAACCCCTTGGTGAGGGTGGGGCAGGCCGTGGGCTCCACAGCCACAAAACGGATCTTTTTCCCCTGTTTTTTCTCCGGGAAGTAGGGAAAGCAGAATCCGGCAAAGTTGCTTCCTCCTCCCACGCATCCGATGAGGACATCGGGTTCCACCCCGATCTTTTTCAGTTGCGCTTTGGTCTCCAGCCCGACGACCGTCTGGTGGAGAATGACATGGTTGAGTACGCTGCCCAGCGAATACCGGGTATCTTCCCTTTTGACGGCATCATTCACGGCCTCGCTGATGGCGATCCCCAGGCTCCCCGGCGAATTCGGGTCCTGGGCCAGGATCATCCGTCCGGCCTCGGTCTGATCGCTCGGGCTGGGGGTCACCTTGGCGCCCCACGTTTCCATCATCATTCGGCGGTAGGGCTTCTGCTGGTAGCTCACCTTGACCATATACACCTGGCACTCCAGCCCGAAAACGTTGGTCGCGAAGGCCAGCGCGCTCCCCCACTGTCCCGCGCCCGTCTCCGTGCTGAGCCGCTTCACTCCTTCTTTCTTGTTGTAGTAAGCCTGAGCTACAGCCGTGTTCGGCTTATGGCTTCCCGCCGGGCTCACCCCTTCATTTTTGTAGTAGATGCGCGCCGGGGTTTTCAGCGCTTCTTCCAGCCTTTTCGCCCGGCAGAGAGGCGTCGGCCTCCAGAGTTTGTAAATGGACAATACTTCTTCCGGAATGTCGATCCAGCGCTGCTGGCTCACCTCCTGCTCGATCAACCCCATGGGGAAGATGGGAGCCAGGTCCTGCGGCCCCAGGGGCTTTAAGGTGCCCGGATGGAGCGGCGGGGGCAGCGGTTTGGTCAGGTCGGCCTGGATGTTGTACCATTGCCGGGGCATCTCTCTTTCACTTAAATAAGTCCTCGTGTCTTCCATTCAACCCTCCTCTTTTTGTTTTGGATGCAGATGAATGCCGATGAATGAAAGTGAAAGTGAAGGTGAAAGTGAAAGGGTCGGCAGTGATTTCCTTCCTTTTCATTTCCCTTGCACTTGCACTTTCACTTGCACTATGTTCATTCGAGCTTCTTCCACTGCCCCCCCGAAATTTGGACCATGACCATGGAATCGGTTCCCAGCCCGTTGTGATCCTCGGGAGTTAAATTGTAAACCCCGCTGACCCCTACATACCCTTTCGTGCCCTCGATGGCGTCGCGGAGCTTTTCATGATCGGTTCCCGCCTTCTTCATGGCGTTGGCCATGATGTAGATGGCGTCCCAGGCATACCCGGAGTGGGTGTTGATGGGAAACTGGACGTCGTATTTGTAGACTTCTTTGTAGAGCCGGATGAACTCCTGGATGACTTTTTTCTGGGGATCGGAGTCCGGCAGCTGGTTGGCCACCATCAATTTCGTCGAGGGCATGATATTCCCCTCGGAGGCGTCCCCTGCCAGTTTGATGTAGATCGGATCGGGTAACCCGTGGCACTGGTAGAGAGGGGATGGGATGGCCAGCTGCTTGACGTTCTTGGCCACGATGGATCCCGCCTTGCCGATGGTCCAGCAGATGATGGCTTCCGGG
>PMCE01000072.1:0-131 GCA_003154025.1 Syntrophaceae bacterium | reverse complement strand
CCGAAGCCGTCGGCGGAAGTGATGATGGCGATCTTCTGGACCCCTTTCTTTTTCATGTAGTCATAGGTCTTTTTCACCGCCACCGAGGTCCTTTGCGGAGATTTAAAAGTCCACTTGAAGGGGGGCACAGT
>PMCE01000381.1 GCA_003154025.1 Syntrophaceae bacterium | reverse complement strand
GATTAGGGAGAGTCGGAATTCAAAGGATCCCGCCGTTGAGAAAATGACCCTTTTTTTCGCCGGTGTCCAAATTCCCGATAAAGGGGGGGTGGGCCACTGGAAACCCGATTTATGTTGGAGGGGTCAACGGTTTGCCGGGGCTTTCTCGTTCCCCCGTCCGCCGAGGGCCTCGTGGACCTTCTTCAGCTCCTTGGCGATGGCGATGTGCTGGGGGCACTTTTTCTCGCACTCACCGCAATCGATGCAGTTCGACGCCCGCTGCTCGGGGGCGGTCATGCGCTGGTAGAGCATGAGGCTGTTCTCGGGCGCCTGGAAGGCGAAGAGGTCGTTGTACATGGTGAAGTTGTGGGGGATGTTGACCCCCTGCGGGCAGGGCAGGCAGTAGGCGCAGGACGTGCAGTCAACCTCGAGCAACTTCCGGTAGGCCTCGGTTACGCGGTCCACCAGGGCCAGCTCTTCGGGGGCCATGGAATTCGGAGCGGCTTCGTCGGCGGCACGGAGGTTCTCCCTCAGCTGCTCCATGGAGTTCATCCCGCTCAGGACCGTGGAAACTCCCGGGTGGTTCCAGATCCAGCGAAGGGCCCACTGGGCGGGTGTTCTCTTGCCGGGCCAAGAGTCCCAGAGACGTTGCACCTCCTTCGGGATTCTTTGGGCGAGCTTTCCTCCCCGTAGCGGCTCCATGATCGCCACGCCCATCCCCTTGGCTGCCGCGTACTCCAGCCCCTCCCGGCCGGCCTGGTAATTCCGGTCGTAATAGTTGTGCTGGATCAGGCAAAGGGCCCAGTCATAAGCATCCGCGATCTCCTTGAAGGTTTTCGTGTCGTCATGGAAGGAGAATCCCGCGAAGCGGATTCTTCCCTCGGCCTTCATCCTTTCGAGGAACTCCGTAGCTCGCATCTCTTTCATCCTTTGCCAGCTCTCCTGCCCGAGCCCGTGGAGGAGGTAGAAGTCCACGAAATCGGTCCCGAGGCGGAGTAGCTGCTCCTGCAGGATCTTCTCGAAGTCTTCCTTCTCCTTGACCATCCAGTGGGGCAGCTTGGTCGCCAGATAAACCCGCTCCCGACGTCCCCGGAGGGCTTTCCCCAGGAGAGGCTCGCTCTTCCCGCCGTGATAGACATAGGCCGTATCGAAGTAGTTGACCCCATGGTCGATGGCGTAATGGATGAGGTCTATGGCTTTCTCTTCATCCAGGGCTTTGGTCGGATCGACAAAATCGGTTGGCTTTTGGGCATCCTTGACGGGCAGACGCATGCAGCCGAACCCGAGAACGGAAACCTGGCAACCGGTTTGGCCCAATTTTCGGTAGAGCATTCCTGGAACCCCTTCTTCCCTCGTACGTTCAGGGGACAGGACTTCTTCCCCTTCCGATGGATAAATTCTACCCTCAAAATTGTTCAACCGGGTACCCTTTTTTCCGCAATTCCGCGATGATTCCTTTTTCGCCGGTCAGATGCCCCGCTCCGACCACAACAAAATAGGTGCCCTTTCTTTGCAGGTACCCTTGCACGGTGGAGGCCATCTTCCTGTTTCGCTCCAGGATCAGCCTTTCATGAATCGGGGCCAATTTGGGGTCCTCTTGAAGGCTTTTGGTCATCACCGCCTCCATCCCCTTCGTATCGCCGGATTTCCATGACCGGACGGCTTGGTCGACTTCCCGGGCGGCGGTCTGAAGATCTTTCAGCGTAAGCAGCAACAATAATTCCTGCTCCCGTTCAGAGAGGCCGGCCAGGAGGTTCATTTGTTCATCGACGCTCTCCAGTTCCAGGATCTTTTTCCGTCCCGCGGCCTTCGAGAGGAAATGATTGTCCGCTCCGTAGCGAGGGTCATACCCCATCTTGAGAAGCTCCATGGCCTCCAGGGTCATGGATAGAAGCCAGGGCCTCTGCATACTGAAGAATTCGGGGGGAAGACCCAGCTGGGCCGTCTCCTTCTTGAGCATTTCATAGGTTTCCGGGGAGAGGTGCTCGGCGATGCTGTCTCCCGGCGGATAAAGTCCTTTTTCCATGATCGCCTGAGGGTTCATCTTCCCCTGGTCCTGGATGTTAGCCTCAACCACCAGCGTATCGGACTTTTCAAAAGCGGTTTCAATCGTCTGACTGAGGGGGTAATTCTCTTTCTTGAGCAAGTGGATGGAACCGAAGAGATAAACCGTGGAGGCTTCGNNCACAGCAGGAAAAAAAGGGGCAGGAACCTGCGGGCATTATTTCTCATCTTCATCGCTCCTCATCGGTTATTCCGAGACCTATCGAGGGATTTTGCCACCCCGAGAACTTTCCCCAAACACTTTTCACCGAGGGGATGGGGCGCTCTTTATTTCGTCAAAAAACCCCTGCTCCTTAAAACAAACTTTGGATTTTACCCATTTCCCCCAACCCCAACCCAAAATACCTTAAAAGACCAATCGGCTCAAGGAAATACGCCGTTCCCCCTACTTTCTCGTCGGGGCTTAACTTCCCCTATTTTCTTGCCGATAAAATCTTAGAGGCATGCCTTCAGTTTAGAATCAAAACGGGCAGAAAACTTGCTGGGCAACGCCTAATAAGTTTTTATTCCACTCTCCTCGGCAGAAAGGAGACTTTCTTTGGCTTATTCGGACGCGCAGGTTTTGGTTGATCGCCGGAGAAGGCCTACCCCGGGATTCGGCTATTATTCCTTCTTCGGTCGAAGAAAAGATGACCGGTACAGTGCACCCACATTCTTCTGCCTGGTTTCGATAACCGGACTGAACATCCTCGATTCATTGTTCACCATGATGATCATGGACCTGGGGGGATGGGAAGTAAACCCCATCGTCAAGGCGGCCATGGATGCCCACGGGGATAAATTCTGGGTCTGGAAGTTCGCTTTGGTCTCAGCCTGCCTACTCCTTCTGTGCCTGCACAGCCGGTACCGGCTGGCGAAAAGGATGATGGTTTTTCTCACCTCGGTTTACCTGACGGTAATCGTTTATCAGATCTACCTCATCCGATTCTGTTAGCCATCGATTCTCAGCCCTCCGCCTCTCCCGTTTAACGACTCGCCCATGACGCTGCAAGCGTAATGGGCGTCCCCCATTTGCACGGCGCGCCCGCAGGAGGTTAAAAATATCTCCCGATCTGGAGATCGGGGTTCCTTTGTATGGGCGATCCGACGTGGTCGCCAAAACACCCTTCGCGGATCCGGAGGTTGTCACCCCCCAAACCATTCCTAATCTGCGATTCTTGCTGGTATCAAATTTTTCCACGACTGGTGCCGGCCTTTAGTTCAAACCTTGCAGACCTGATCCCTCCTGTGCCCCTTTTTGCCAAAAAGGGGAAGCAATCTGTCAAGCTTGACGAGGCCATGGCCCGGCATGTCGAGGAGAGTGTTAAGATCTATGAAGGTAAGGTGGAGGACCAAGGGGGCGCCGCCCAAAGGCTGGGCGTCAGTCCCGGCGCCCTGCGAAACGGCATGCGAAAACTCGGCATCCCCTTCGGACAGAAGCGATGAACATTCGTGGAAAATCAGGCGGTGAAGATGACTTCCCCCTCTTTGGCGAATTCCGCCACTACACTTTCTTCCTTTTCCCACTCTTCAACCGTTAGGGCGACCGCTTCGATGGGCTCAAATACCTCGTAAATGGCTTCGGACAAGATATCGATGCGTTCCCAATAATTCTTCCTGGAAAAGTCGTCGGATATGACCAGAACATCGATGTCACTTCCTTCCCTGGCTTTTCCGTGCGCGTATGATCCGTACAGGATGAGCTTGTGGATTCGGATCCCTTTGGATTCAAGAGCAAGGCGAAAATTATGCAGGACGTTCAGCGCTGACTTTTTATCCATTCCATAACCTCTCTGCTCTTCAAAAGGATGTCCTGCACCACTGCCTGAGTGTAATCTCTCTCAAGCAGCTCAATGGTTTCCGGATATCTGGTGGGAACGCTGGCCTCGTTTAATTTGATGAGAAATTTGGCCCGGGATTCCGGAGGTTTCATTCCAATCTTGTTGAGCAAATAAACAAGNNAGATGGCACATGAAGACCGAGTAGAAATAACGCCCGCCGGCGAACATATATTCGGCCGTATCCAGGTCATAATCTGCCTGCCGAAACCATTCCTCCGGGTCTTTGGCCATGAAAGGGGTCTCCTGCTATCAGGTTTCGCTCTCCTAAAATACCACAATCCGGCCATGGAGAAAAGGGAAAGGAAGAAAGGNNGTAGGGGCGGCCCGGTGTGGCCGCCCGCTGGATCGCAGTCCTCTTTGAGGCGAGGGATCAATGCAAGGGCAGGCCTCCGTACCTGCCCGGTGCGTTCTTCCTTTTTGCGACTCGCCCATGACACTGCAAAAATAAAGGTCGTCCCGTTTTTGCAGGGCGCGCCCGCAGGAGGTTAAAAATCTCTCCCGACCTGAAGATCGGTGGTTCCCTTGCAGGGGCGACCCGGCGTG
>PMCE01000069.1 GCA_003154025.1 Syntrophaceae bacterium | reverse complement strand
ATGGGACCGGTCACCATCGCCGTGGACAGCTACGGGCCGGTTACCGACAACGCCCAGTCGATTTACGAGCTGTCTTTGATCGAAACGATCCCCAATGTGGGGGCCGAAATCCAGAGCAAATTCGGTTTCAAACCCAACTTCGACAACGCCAAACACTACCTGGAAGAAAACGACAGCGCCGGCAACACTTTTAAAGCCACGGCCAAGCCGGTTTTGATCGGCACCGCGGTGGTAGGCGCGACCACCATGATCTTCTCCCTCATCCTGCTGCTTCGCAAGACCCTGGGGATCCAGCCGGAGACGATTCTGAACCTGTTAAACCCTTTCACCCTCCTGGGCTTCCTGTGCGGCGGTTCGGTGATCTACTGGTTTACCGGGGCTTCCACCCAGGCGGTCACCACCGGCGCTTACCGGGCGGTCCAGTACATCAAGAAAAATATCAAGCTGGATGACAGCAGCACCCTGAGCGCCTCCACGGAAAAATCGAAGGAAGTGGTGAAGATCTGCACCCAGTACGCCCAGAAGGGGATGTTCAACATCTTCATCGCCATCTTCTGCTTCGCCCTGGCGTTTGCCTTCTTTTCGGCCCCTGGGAGCACCAATGCTCCGGCGGCCTTCTTCATCAGCTACCTGATCTCCATCGCCGTCTTCGGCCTGTTCCAGGCCATTTTCATGGCCAATGCCGGCGGCTGCTGGGACAACGCCAAGAAGNNGGCGATCCTTTCAAAGACACCTCCTCCGTGGCCCTGAACCCCATCATCAAGTTCACCACCCTCTTCGGCCTTCTGGCCATGGAGATCGCCATCTCCCCCATGATGAAGGGAATCTCCCACTATGTGGGGTTTGTGTTCTTCATCATCGCCTTATTCTTCGTACGGCGGTCCTTCTACGGGATGCGGATCCCCAAAGAATAATAAACCACCTTTTCTGCTGACGAGCCTCCGAGGGGTCTTTAAAGGCCCCTCGGAGGTTTTTCGTTGGAGGACCCTGAACCATCCTCCACATTTTGGTTTGATTCTTCCCCTTCTCCTCGTTATAATCAGCCCAACTCAGTCCGATAAGTAGGTAAGAGATCCTTTCCCTTATCTCTTAGGAGGTTGGTATGCACGTCCAAAAGTTGCATTTCCATGTATGTTTCTTCGCTCTAACAATCCTNNAATGCCGTCGAGTCCGCCCAGAAGGTCCAGGCTGAAAAGTATGCCCCCGAACCGCTGAAACAGGCGCAGGACCTCCTGGTTTCTGCGGAAAATGCCCGGAGCTCTAAAGATGCGGTCAAATTTGCCCAGGCTTCCCGGCTGTCCCGAGCCTATGCCGAGCTGTCGCGAGCGACCGCCGAACTCAAAGCGGAAGAAGAGAAACTGGCGGCGACCCAGGAGGAACTGCAAAAAGCCAGGGCGGAGATCGAACGCCTGAAAAAATCCCAGTAGAGGGGAGGAGAGACCATGACCCCAAGAATCCCTGTAAAGGCAAGCTTTTTGTTTATTCTCATTCTGGGTCTTTTCTTCGTCTCGCCTCTTTTGGCCCGGGCGGCCACAACCCCGACCATCATCATCGAAGAAGCCAAATTCGCCATCGATCAGGCGCGCAGGGCAGGGGCCGATAAGGTTGCCCTGGATGATTTTATGGCCGCCAAGTCATGGCTTTCCCAGGCGGAGAAAGAATATGAGGCCAAAAAGGGGTTCTTCTCCCGATTGGGTTCCTCGGACGCCAAGGACCAGGAGATCATTTACCTGGGTGCCATGGCCAAGCTCAAAGCGATGGCCGCGGATGCCAAGGCCAGAAAGAGCACGACTTTGACTGCGCTGAAAGAAGGCCAGAGAGAACTGGCTGACTACCAGAACGCCATCGAGGTTCTGAAGCAGAAGGACTTGGAGGTGGAGAAAGCCAGACAAGTCCAGGCCAAAGCCGGGGAAGAACGAAAATCCCTCGAAGAGGTCAAACGGAAAGTGACTGAGCTGGAGGAGCAGAAGAAAGGGGAACTGGAGCAAGCCCAGAAGCGATCCGCCGAGCTGGAAACCCAGAAACAGAAAGAAATTCAGGCCTCCCGGCTGGAGGAGGCCACGCGCTTAGCCCAGAAGGAAAGGGAGCTGGCGGAAGCAAGGGTAAAGACGGAACAGATGGCGGCGCAGCAGGCCAAAGAGTCCGGCGAGCTGAAGGCCCGGGAGGAGAAGCTGGCTGCCGAAAGTGAGAAGCTGGCGGCTCTCCAGAAGAGAGCCGGGGCTCTGGAGAGAGAGAAGACCATGCTGGCCGAGGCCGGAAAGATTTCTCAGGCCACGGTGAAATCGGGAGACAAGGAGCTCGTTATCATGGTCCTGGCCATCAATCTCTTTACCCCGGCCATGGAGATTAGCGCTTCGGGGAAAGCGATTCTGGATCAAGTGGGAGAATTCCTGAAAAAGTACCCGGATAACAAAGCGGTCATACGGGGATATACCGACAGCGTGGGGTCGGAAGCGGCCAACAAAACCGTTTCGGAAAAAAGGGCCACCAAAGTAAGGGAGTATCTAATCGTCAACATGAATCTGAGCCCCGCCCAGATCACCGCCACGGGGTTGGGGCCTTCCCAACCCGTAGCCACGAACGCCACGGAGGCGGGACGGGCCCTGAACCGGAGGGTGGAGGTCGCTGTCCAGACCGGCGAATGATAGAAAAACCATTTCAGATTGCAGATTTAAGATTTTAAAAATTGGTTCAAAAATCTGAAATCTAAAATCTCCAATCTACAATCAAGGTGATTGTATGCCCGAGCTGAGACAAGACCCCGCTACCAAGCAGTGGGTCATTATCGCAACGGAGAGGGCCAAGCGGCCCCACGAATTCAGCAGGCCGGCGGTTCAAGTTTCGGTCCCGGAATTCAAGGGGGACTGTCCCTTCTGCCCCGGAAACGAAAGCCTGACCCCTCCGGAGACCATGGCTTACCGCAAAAGGGGAGTCCCCAACAGCCCGGGCTGGTGGGTCCGGGCCTTTCCCAATAAGTTTTCAGCCCTGGTCCCGGAAGGGAGCCTGACCCGTAAAGAGGCCGAGGGTTTCTTCCGCAAGATGGACGGGGTGGGGCAGCATGAAGTCATCGTGGAGAGTCCCCGGCACAACCTGTGCCTGGCCCTGATGGAGGAAAAGCAGGTGGAGGAGGTTATTCTCGCCTACCGGGAACGGTACCTGGCCCTCCGGGAGGACCCTCGATTCAAGCTGATCATCATCTTCAAGAACCACGGCTCGAAAGCCGGCACTTCCCTGGAACATCCTCATTCTCAATTAGTCGCCACCCCTATCGTTCCTCTGAGCATCCGGTATCGGATTGAAAAGGCCTACAGCCACTATGACGATGAAGGAACCTGCGTGTATTGCGACATTCTACGGGAAGGGTTACATCAGCGCGCGCGCATGGTCTTGGAGACCGACCGGTTTGCCGCCTTTCATCCTTTCGCCTCCCGGGCGCCTTTCGAGACCTGGATCATTCCCAAGAGACACAATGCTTCTTTCGGTTCGATCACCATGGACGAAGCCAAAGAGTTTGCCTATGTGCTGAGAAAAACGCTGGGGAAAATGTACCAGGGATTGAATAATCCCGACTACAACTATATCATCCACACCGCGCCCATCAAAGACGAGCAGGAAGAGTACTTCCACTGGCACCTGCAGATTCTCCCCCGCCTGCTCACCCCTGCGGGATTCGAGCTGGGGACGGGAATGTTCATCAACACGGCCCTTCCCGAGGAGACCGCTGCTTTCATCCGGGATATTCCCNNGCAGCCGGAAAGTTGACCAACACCCTCGAATGGAGGAAGATTCTTTTTATTTCTGGTAGAATAAACCCCAGGGGGGAATAACCTAGATGACTCCGGAAAACCTAATTGTCATTTGTCCCCGCTGTANNACCCCCTACCCGGAGAGGGCGGTGGAGGTCTTTGACTGGAATTACAAGAGCGAAGTCCTGGATTTTCCGGGCCCCGTCGTGGTGGAATTCTATGCCCCCTGGTGCGGCTATTGCCAGAAGCTGGCGCCGCTCATTGACGAGCTCGCCCGCGAATACGCGGGACGCGTCAAGGTGGTCCAGATCAACATCGACCTGAATGGGAAAACCGCCTCAGAATATGGAATCCAAGGGACCCCGACCCTCGTTTTCTTCAAGAATGGAAGACCAATGAACCGCGCGCAAGGAGCACTTCCGAAAGACGAAATGGAACGACATTTCAGGAACCTATTGTGAGGTGTGGGAGACCGGAACGATCTCCCACTCTGGCCAAGTTTCGCCCCTTGCCCCAAGGGAAGCAAAGGGCTAAAGTTCCTCACGTTCATTCAGTGATCCTTCCCTCCGTGAAGCATTCATCCGATTGAGTCCAATAGGGCTGAATGCCATAGTACCGGTAGACGTCGGCTTCATATTGGCGGCCATTATTGGCTACCGGGTTAAAGGCCGGCGCGGCTTCCAGTCTTTTTTCATCGCTATTAAGCACCGCGCTGACCTGACCGGCCATCGGCTCGGTGATCTGCAGAGCCTCAAGGGGCACAGGAGTATATCCTCCGCCTTCCCCGTAATATTCGTCGGACCCATGGTTCAGGACCGCAAAGGCATGACCTCCCGTGTCAACCCATACCTCGTTGACCAGCCCCACCACTTCGCCCTCGGGGTTCCTAACGACGGCACCAATCAGGTCCCTGCTGTCAAAACTCGTAAAGCCTCCTTGGCCCATAGCGTTTCCGGCATAGGTGCCCGAGGCAGCCAAACCAAAGGCCAAAAGCGAAACAAACGCCAGTAAATATATTGTCTTATTCATCTTACTCCCTCCTCTTTAGGGGAACCAAACCTCTTTCCCGGCAGAATCGTTTCTTGAAATTTCAGGAACCTTCTTCGGGTTATCCCCTTCTAATCTTTATAGTTGTCCGTCTTGCTTAAAAGATTCATGAAAAATTCGAGATGCATGAATGGATGATTTAATCTCCCCAAAGATTCTTCTTACCGGCGGTGTGAAAAGAAAGCTCTTCCAGGGTATTCTTTCCTAAAGGGTCATTTTCCAACGGGACCGGATTCTATCCTCTTTAATTGGGAAATGCATTTCCTCTTCCCTGCCCGGAAGCTGGTGAACGAAAATGGAGCAGGCCTTTGACGAGAGCCGCGCTCAGGGATGGATGACAGGGGTCTTTCTTCGTATCCGAATTCGGCATATACTATGATACAAGTCAGGGTGTGTTGGCCGATCGGGTCTTTGGTAAACCATGGCCCGAAGCCTTTCAGAAGGGATTCCGAAAGACGATGGATCGGACCTGTACCCCGATTATTCTCCGGCCGGGCCGACAAGGCCGTCCCGAGCAGGAATTTCGATGATTTTGTGTGGACGAGAGGGGGAGGAATGAACCCCAAAGAAGTTTTGACTCCGGAAGAAGACTCCCTTTGGTACAAGGACGCCCTGATCTATGAACTCCATGTGAAGGCCTTCCTGGACAGCGACGAGGACGGCACGGGAGATTTTCCCGGGCTCACTCAAAAGCTGGATTACCTGCAGGATTTGGGGATCACCGCGGTCTGGCTTCTTCCATTCTGCCAGTCCCCCATGAAAGATGACGGGTACGATGCCTCCAGCCACGTCGATATTCACCCGGCCTATGGGACGATCCACGATTTCAAGGTGTTCCTGCGGGAGGCTCACCGCCGGTCGATTCGGGTGATCACCGAGCTGGTCCTGAACCATACCTCGGACCAGCATCCCTGGTTTCAGGCGGCCCGGAGGGCCAAGCCGGGGAGCCCCCGGCGGGAATTTTATGTGTGGAGCGACCATCCGGACCGGTACCGGGAAGCGCGGATTATCTTCAAGGACTTCGAATCCTCCAACTGGGCCTGGGACCCGGTGGCCAAATCTTACTACTGGCACCGTTTTTATTCGCACCAGCCGGACCTGAATTACGATAATCCCCTGACCCAGGAAGCCATGCTGCGGGTGATTGATTTCTGGGTCAGCCTGGGCGTTGATGGGCTGCGGCTGGATGCGGTTCCTTACCTCTTTGAGCGGGAGGGAACGAACTGCGAGAACCTGCCCGAGACGCATGGTTTTCTGAAAAAATTGAGGGCCCAGTTGGACAGCCGGTTCAAAAACCGGATGCTCCTGGCGGAAGCCAACCAATGGCCCGAGGACGCGGCGGCCTATTTCGCCGACGGCGCCGAATGCCACATGGCCTTTCATTTTCCCATCATGCCCCGGTTATTCATGGCCCTTCATATGGAAGACCGGTTTCCGGTCCTCGATATCCTCGAACAGACCCCGCCGATTCCCGAGACCTGCCAATGGGCGCTGTTCCTGCGCAATCATGATGAGCTGACGCTGGAGATGGTCACCGACGAGGAAAGGGACTACATGTACCGGGTCTACGGCCAAAACCCCCAGATGAGGGTCAACCTGGGGATCCGCCGACGCCTGGCCCCTCTCCTGGGGAATCACCGGCGAAGGATCGAACTCATGAATGGCCTCCTCTTCTCCTTGCCGGGAACTCCGATCATTTATTACGGGGATGAGATCGGGATGGGGGACAATATTTACCTGGGAGACCGCAATGGCGTGCGTACCCCCATGCAATGGAGCGCCGACCGGAATGCCGGCTTCTCGCGGGCCAATCCGCAGCGTCTCTACCTGCCCGTCATCATTGACCCCGAATATAACTACGAGACCATCAATGTGGAGGCCCAGCAGAATAATCGCTATTCCTTCCTCTGGTGGATGAAGCGGCTGATCGCCCTCCGGAAGCGGTACAAGGCGTTCGGACGGGGAACGATCGAGTTTCTCCACCCGGAGAATCGCAAGGTCCTGGTTTTTCTCCGCCGTTATCAGGAGGAGAATATCCTGGTGGTAGCCAACCTTTCCCGTTTCGTCCAGTACCTGGAACTGGACCTTTCCGCCTTCCGGGGATGGGTCCCGGTGGAGATGTTCGGCCGGATCGAATTTCCCCCCGTCGGGGAGCTTCCCTATTTCCTGACTTTGGGGCCCCACTCTTTCTATTGGTTTTCTTTGGAGGAACGGAGAATCACTCCCCAAGAGGTTGAAGTCCGGAGTCATGTTTCCCATCTGCCGGTCCTGACGGCAACCGGAAGATGGGAGTCGGTGTTCCGGCAAAAAGGCCAAACGGCGATTGAAAGAATTCTGCCCTCTTATTTGAAGGGGTGCCGGTGGTTTTGGGGGAAGGGGGAGAGAATCCGGTGCGCGACGATCCGGGATATACTTCCGGTGCGCGATGAAACGCCTCCGGCTTTTCTGACCCTGGTGCGTGTGGAGTATATCGATTCCGATTCGGAAACCTACTCTCTCCCGTTGACTTACGCCTCGGGGAGCCGGGCGGAGGAGGTCCTGCGCGACCTCCCGCAAGCCGTCCTGGCCCGGCTCCGCTTCGAGGACCGGGAAGAAGAAGGGATCCTTTATGATGCCGCCTTCCACGGGGGCTTCGGTGAATCCCTTCTGGTGGGCATGGCCCGGCACCGCCGCAGACCGGGTCGGGAAGGCGAACTGGTGGCCTGGCGAACCCGCGAGTTTACACGCATCCGGGGAAGCGGGGAGGAACGTCTGAGCGCAGCCATGATCAAGGGGGAACATAGCAATACCTCCCTGGTCTTCGGGGAGCGATTGATTCTGAAATTGTTCCGGCGGCTCCAACCGGGTTTGAACCCCGACCTGGAAATCGGCCGCTTCCTCACCGAAAAGAGGTTCGCCCACATCGCCCCCGTGGCGGGAGGCATTGAGTATTACGGGGAAAAGGAGGAGCCGGTCTCTCTGGCGATCCTCAACGGATTTGTTCCCAACCAGGGGGATGCCTGGGAGTACACGCTCGACGCCTTGAGCCACTATTTTGAACAAATTTTGGCCAGAGGAACGAAAGAAACAGCTCCCTCTCTTCCCCAAGCGCCTTTGCTGGAATTGGCGGATCAGGAGATTCCGCCGCAGGCCGCGGAGATGATCGGCCCTTACCTGGAGTCAGCCCGCCTGCTCGGACAACGCACCGGGGAGATGCATGTCTTTTTGGCCTCCGACTCCCAAAATCCAAGGTTTTCTCCCGAGCCTTTCTCCAAGCTCTACCAGAGGTCCCTTTACCAATCCGGCCGCAGCCTGACCCGGGAGGTTTTCCGCCTGCTGAGCAAGCGGGAGAAGAACCTTTCCGAGGAAACCCGGCCGGAGGCGCAGAGGGTTCTCGAGCTGGAGAGCCGCATCCTGGATCATTTTCGTTCCATCGTGGACAAAAAGATAACCGCCATGCGGATCCGGTGCCATGGCGATTATCACCTGGAGCAGGTCCTCTACACCGGCAAGGACTTCGTTATCATCGACTTCGAAGGGGAGGCGACCCGCCCGCTCAGTGAGCGGAGGATCAAGCGTTCTCCCCTGCATGACGTCTCGGGAATGCTCCGCTCCTTCCACTACGCCTCCTACTCGGCCCTGCTTTCCCAGCGGGACAAAGGCCTCATCCGGCCGGAGGACTTCCCGAATCTGGAATGGTCAGCCCAACTCTGGCGGATGTGGGTTTATGCCGTCTTCCTCAAGGCCTATTTACGGACGACTTCTTCGGGAGATTTCTTGCCCCAAAACCGGCAGGAATTTCAGGATCTCCTGAATATCTATCTTCTGCAAAAAGCCGTATACGAGCTTGGCTATGAGCTTAACAATCGACCCGAGTGGGTCATGATTCCCCTAACCGGCATCCGGCAACTCATAGGCGCCTAAAACCAGGCCGGGGGAAACGGTCGACGGCCTGGAAACCAGGAAGCGCCGATTCCCGCTCTAATTCCCGAACCGCTGAAATTCGTTAAAGAGAAAGAGGGGAAAATCTCATCGGGCGGGGGAAATACTGTTCTGGTCTCCCCAAAATACCAGATCCACCCCATGGTGGATGAGAAGGATACCTGGTAGTTGGAAATGAGGAATCTCTTTTCCGGGAAAGGGGGGCCGGCGTACCCTCCAGTCAAAGGATCGCGAGGCGTGAAAGGGATGGGGAATATGGGAGGGGTGGAGGTGGCCCCTCTTCCCCTCCATGGGCGCCCCCACCTTCTTAACCTGAACTTGCCCCCTCTTTCAGTGGTATTTCTAAAGAGTCCAGGATGACCCGGGGAGGGAACAAGCCTGGGACGAGGGCGAGAGAAGGCGAGGAGGGAGGAAGCATCTTTCCCGTCTACCGATTCGTTCCTTTTTGAAACCTGGGTGAGCGATCAGCTCGGGCGGGTAAGGGGTCGCTCCTGCCAACCTTATGAGGGGAGAAGGAATCTGGGTGAAGCCGAAAATCCCTTTGGGAGCCACTTTTCTGGGCGACGGTCGGTGCCAATTCCTGGTGTGGGCACCTTTGGTGGAAAAAGTGGAAGTCCACCTTCTTTCCCCGTCGGATCGATTTTTTTTATTGCCCGAGAAGAATCGGGGATACCATCGGGGAGTTGCCGAAGACGTCCGGCCGGGAACTCTGTATACCTATCGCTTGGATGGTCGGAAGGAGCGGCCCGACCCGGCTTCCCGGTTTCAGCCCCAGGGGGTTCACAAGCCTTCCCAGGTGGTCGACCCCCAATTCCCCTGGGCCGACCGGGAATGGCGCGGCATCCCCCTTCAGGATTATATCCTCTATGAACTTCACGTGGGCACTTTTACCCCTGAAGGAACCTTTGAGGCCATTCCTCCCCGCCTCGATCGATTAAAGGATCTGGGAATTACCGCCGTTGAAATCATGCCCGTGGGCCAGTTTCCCGGGAATCGCAACTGGGGCTATGACGGAGTCCATCCCTTTGCCGTTCAGAACTCTTACGGAGGGCCGGATGGGTTAAAGACACTGGTCAACGCCTGCCACCTGAAAGGTCTGGCCGTAGTCCTGGATGTGGTCTATAACCACCTCGGACCGGAGGGAAACTACTTCCAAGATTTCGGGCCTTATTTTACGGACCGCTACCGGACTCCGTGGGGAGAAGCGGTTAACTTTGACGGGCCCGAAAGCGATGAGGTTCGCCGCTTCTTCATCGAGAACGCCATCGAGTGGATTTCCGAATTCCACGTCGATTCTCTCCGGTTGGATGCGTTGCACGCCATTTTCGACTCTTCCGCCCGGCCTTTCCTCCAAGAACTTGCTTCTTCTGTTCATGGAGAAGGCCAGCGGCTGAATCGAAAAGTCTATCTGTTTGCTGAAAGCGACCGGAACGACATCCGTCTTCTCCAGCGGCCGGAATTGGGCGGCTATGGGCTCGACGCTCAATGGAACGACGGGTTTCACCATGCTCTCCGCACCCTCTTGACCGGAGAGAGAGCCGGATATTATCAGGACTTTGGGAACCTGGCCCACCTGAAGAAAGCCTTTCAGGAAGGCTTCGTCTATTCGGGCCAATATTCTCTTTACCGGAAAAGGCGTCATGGGTCTTCTTCCCGTGATCTTCCCGCTTCCAAATTCGTCGTCTTCTCCCAGAATCATGACCAGGTGGGAAACCGCATGCAGGGAGAGCGGTTGAGCCAGCTGGTATCCCCGGAAAGGCTTAGGCTGGCGGCGGCCGCCGTGCTCCTTTCTCCTTTCATCCCTCTCCTTTTCATGGGGGAAGAATACGGGGAGACGGCGCCGTTTCTTTACTTCATAAGCCATACCGATCCGGCATTGATCGAAGCGGTGCGCCGGGGAAGGAAAGAGGAATTTTCCCCTTTTGGCTGGCTGGGCGAGCCTCCGGACCCCCAGGACGAGGGGACCTTCCTCCGTTCCAAACTGAACCACGCCCTATACCGGGAAGAGGAGCATCGCCTTCTCGGGGAGTTCTACCGGGAACTGATCCGCCTCCGCAAAACTCTGCCTTCCCTGGGGGTCTTGCGAAAAGACCGGATGGAGGTCATAGCCTGGGAGAGGGAGAAGATCCTCGGCATACGACGATGGGAGGGGGCCGAGGAGACCGGGATGATTTTCAATTTCAGCGAAGAGGAAAAGTCAGCCCATCCTCCCTTGGAGGGGGGAACTTGGGTGAAACTCCTTGACTCCCAAGATGAGCGCTGGGGAGGAAAGGGCACCTCCGTTCCGGATCGGCTCGCCTCGGAAGGGGAGATCCGGGTGGACCTGCAGCCCTCGACCTTCCTATGTTTTTTGCGGGGGGAGGAACCCTGAATGGAACGCTACATCTGCATCCATGGCCATTTCTACCAGCCCCCCCGCGAGAACCCATGGCTGGAGGACGTGGANNTGGACGGGGAGGGAAAAATCATCCGCATCCAGAATAACTATTCCAAGATCAGTTTCGACTTCGGCCCCACACTCCTGGCCTGGCTGGAGGAGAAGGCCTCCGAGGTCTACCAGGCCGTCCTGACCGCCGACCGGGAAAGCCAGAAAATCTTTTCAGGCCACGGGTGTGCCCTGGCCCAGGCTTTTCATCATATAATTCTTCCGCTGGCCAACGGGCGGGACAAATATACCCAAATCCTATGGGGGATTCGGGATTTTGAAAAGAGCTTCGGCCGGTTCCCGGAAGGGATGTGGCTGCCGGACGGGGGCAGGGAAGAGGCCAAGACCTGGATGGAGCATTTCAGCCGGCTGGGGGAAAAGCTGTCCTGCAAGGTTGCTTAAGAGGGGAGTCAAGGGATGGATGAAAGCCCGGGGGGAGGGGATCTCCTCTTCGCCGAAGTGGTCCGGGAGGCCCAAGAGGGGTTGCGCATTCCGCGGGCCACCTACAGGCTTCAGTTTGGCCGGAATTTCACTTTTCGGAACGCTGCGGAGTGGGTCGCTTATGGGGATGCCCTGGGGATCAGTGACCTCTATGCTTCTCCTCTCTTCAAGCCTTGTAAGGAAGACCATGGCTATGATGTTTGTAATCACAAGGAGTTCAACCCGGCCCTCGGCAGACCCGAGGATTTTGACGCTCTGTCCGCCGCTTTGCAGGGACGATCCATGGGGCTCCTCCTGGACATGGTGCCCAACCACATGGGCATCAGCGGAGATAACCCCTGGTGGCGGGATGTCCTGGAGAACGGCCCGAACTCCCTTTTCTCCTGTTATTTCGACATCGACCTCCACCCGGCCAAGCCGGAACTGAAGAACAAGGTTCTCCTCCCGATCCTGGAGGACCAATACGGCAAGGTACTGGAGGGAGGGAAATTCCGGCTCCGCCTCGAGGAGGGAGCTTTTTTCATAGATTACTATGACCATCAGCTGCCCGTGGCCCCTTGGAGCTACAAGAAGATCTTAAGCCATCCGGTGGAGGCTCTCGTCGTCATCCTGGGCAAAGAGAATGAGCACCTTCAGGAACTCCAGTCCATCCTTACCGCCTTAAGCCACCTCCCCCTGCGGGTGGAGGCGGACCTTCAAAAGCTGGAGGAACAGAAGCGGGAGAAAGAAGTCATCAAACGCCGGATTGCGACCCTCTGCGGGAGAAGCCCGGAGATCAAGGCCGCCATCGATTCGACGGTACAGGTTTTCAACGGAAGAACCGGAGATCCCCGCAGTTACGACCTTTTGGATGATCTGATGAACGCCCAGGCTTACCGCCCCGCCTTCTGGCGGGTAGCCGCCGATGAGATCAATTACCGGCGTTTCTTCGACCTCAACCACTTGGCGGCCCTGCGAATGGAGCTCCCCGAAGTCTTTCGCGAGACTCACCAGTTCTTGTTTCGTCTGCTCCGGGAAGGGAAGATTACCGGGCTGCGAATCGACCACCCCGATGGACTCTGGAACCCGGCCGATTACTTCCATCAGTTGCAGAAGAGCCATCTTCTCTGGAAGGCGAGAGACCGGCTGGGGCTGACCGAGGGCTCGGAAAGTTCGGAAGAGAACCTGAACAAATCCGTTCGGGCTTGGATGGCGGAGCGGCTTTCGGGGAAAGGGAATTCTGCCTGGCCTCTTTACGTGGTGGCCGAGAAGATCCTCAGTCACGGAGAGCCCCTCCCTCGGGATTGGGCGGTTTATGGGACGACGGGGTATGACTTTCTCAACGAGGTGAACGCTCTTTTTGTGGCCGGGGGAAACGTCCGGGCCATGGACCGGATCTACACCCATTTTGTGGGGGCCCAGATCCACTTCGTCAACCTGGTCAATACGTGGAAAAGGATGATCATGCTGGTGTCTCTGGCCAGCGAAGTGGCGGCCTTAAGCCACCAGTTGGAAAGAATATCGGAGAAAAACCGAGAGTTCCGGGATTTTACCCTGAACAGCCTCACCTTTGTCCTGCGGGAAGTCATCGCCTGTCTGCCCGTTTACCGGACCTACATCACCGGTCCGGAAAACGTCCCGGAGCGCGACGCGGCCTCCGTCGAAGCGGCGGTGGAAGAGGCCAAGAGACGAAACCCCCGCACCGCCGAATCTATCTTTGACTTCGTCCGGGATACCCTTTTGCTCCGCAACCTGCAGAACTTCTCCGCAGAGGACCGGCAGGGCTTGATCCAATTCGCCATGAAGTTCCAGCAGATCACAGGGCCGGTGATGGCCAAGGGGCTGGAAGATACGACGTTCTATATCTACAACCGCCTGGTTTCTTTGAATGAGGTGGGGGGACACCCGGAAGAATTCGGGGTCTCCCCGGAGGAATTCCACCGCCAGAATATTGAGCGGTTGGAGAAATGGCCCCATTCTCTGCTTGCCACCTCCACCCATGACACGAAACGAAGCGAGGATGTGCGCGCCCGGATTGATGTTCTTTCGGAGATTCCAGGGGAGTGGAGGGCGGCGGTGAGCCGGTGGGGCCGGTGGAACGCCCCGAAAAAGACCCCGGTGGACGGGCAGCCGGCCCCGGACCGCAACGACGAGTATCTGCTCTACCAGACCCTGGTGGGGGCTTGGCCCATGGAGGACCCGGACCACCCTCTCTCCCTTCGCTCGGAGGAATTCCTCCAGTTCAGAGAGAGGATGGTGGCTTACATGCGCAAGGCCACCCTGGAGGCCAAGGTCCACACCAGCTGGGTCAACCCCAATGAAGAGTACGACGGGGCGGTCAAGGATTTTGTTTTGAAGCTGCTGGAGCTCCGGGGGAAGAACCGCTTCCTCAGCGACCTTCAGACTTTCCAGCGTCGGGTAGCTTATTTCGGGCAGTGGAACGCCCTGTCCCAGGTTCTCCTGAAACTCACCTGCCCGGGGGTCCCCGATTTTTATCAAGGAACCGAGCTTTGGGACCTCAGCCTGGTTGACCCGGACAACCGCCGGCTCGTAGATTATCGGAGACGACAGACTTTCCTGGCTGATTTAACGGAAAGGGTGAAAAAGGGTGGGGATGATCTGGTCCCTGTGGTCCGAGACCTCCTGGAAACGGCATGGGATGGCCGAATCAAGCTATACCTGATTTATCGGACTCTCAACTTTCGCAGGGACCATCCGGAGCTGTTTCTAAAGGGTGGATACGTTCCGCTGGAGGGAGAGGGGGAAAAGAAAAATCATCTCTTCGCCTTTTTGAGGACATGGGGCGAAGAGGCTATCCTCGTAGCAATCCCCCGTTTGGTGGTTGGGTTGACGGGGGGGATGGAGGAACCACCTCTGGGAGAAAAAGTCTGGAAGGACACCGGGCTTCAATTTCCTGTAGAGCAGGGGGTCCAAAGATATCGCAACCTTTATACCGGAAGGATGATTTCTGTTGAGAAAAGAGACGGGCGGGCGGCCCTTCCCCTTTCACAGGTATTTGCAGACTTTCCCCTCGCGTTCCTGGAAAGAATCCCCTGATAAGGGGGGGCTTTCTCCAGAATATCATCCCCCTTTTTCTTCCATGAATAAGACAGAAGGAAGGAGTCGGGATTTTTCTTCTCTTTTGCATCGGCCAGTCTATTTGAAGCGGGAGCGGATTTGTTCGAAGGATTTACCAAGGTCATCCATCGCTTTATCCATTCCGGACTTCAGGTCCTGCCAGGCTTTTCCCGTCTTGGATTCAAGGCTCTTTAACTTCTTCGAGGCTTTTTCCTTCTCTTTACCGACCGCCTTGATCTCCTGATCGATTTTGGCTTTGGCCTTCTTCTCCATTTTGGCGGCTTTGGCTTTCCATTCCTTCAACTCGTTACCGTATTCTTTCAGCCTGGCTTCTATCTTTTTTTGGTATTCTTTTTTTCCCTGCCGGGTGTAATCCGCGTTGGCCTTGGCTGTTTCTCCGGCCTCTTTTTTGATGCCATCCGCGGTTTCTTTCTCAGCCTTTTTCGGTTCCTGAGCCTGGCTGGGGGATACACCCACGCCCACGATCAGGATTACCCCCAAACCTGCAGCCAGGCCGATTATTTTCATTGAATTTCTCCTTTCCCTTGGTTTCACGAGGCTCCTTCCTACGCCGCCCAGATTTTCTCAGCATACCGTATTTTAGGCCCAAATAAATGATTCCTTCCCTCCATGTTTCCGATGATCTATTCAACCATGGAGTTCCACTCGCCAATCCTTTTACCACTTTTCGTCCACGATGGGAACCCCAGGTGGATTCCTAAAAGGGGAGCCTGGAAATCCTGTCTCTGCCCTCATGTGAACACCGATTCCCCGTACCTCAATCCAGAGGGGTTTCTCTTCTCCGATTCAACCAATCGTGATAATATGAGATCTCCTGAATAAAATGGGTTGATTGGGGAATACATGAAAAGGTCTTAAGGCCCTCGGTGGTTTGTTTAGCAAGGCACCTCCCGCAGAAAGGGGGAAAAAGTGAACGCCAAACTCATCGGAATGGTCATTCTACTGGCCTTCCTGGTCATTTTTGCCGTGCAGAACTACCAACTGGTGACGGTTAAATTTCTTTTCTGGGCCCATGAAACCGGCATGGTCCTTGTCGTTGGGGTGAGCTTTTTGGTCGGATGTCTGGTGGGGGGGCTGGCGCTGTGGATTGGAGGGGCGAAGAAGAAAAATTCTCCTCTACCCCCTTACAAGGATTAGGTTCCGAGACTTGCGGCGGATAGCGGAACAAACCCCTGGCGAGACGAAAGAAGAGTCCATGGACCTCCTTTTCCCCCGGGAATCCTGCAAGCTGGCCAAAAAGGGAGAATAGGTTATGACCCAGATTTTTGGATATTCCCTTCCGGTTCCCCTATGGCTGATCCTTTCCATCTTCCTGGCCTGCTGGGTGATCTTCAGCTTTCTGATTTCTCGCGTCTTTGACCGCTTGATCCGGCACTGGACAGAGAAGCGGAAAAACCACCTTGACCAGATCGTCATCCAGTCCTTTCATACGCCGTTCCTGATCTTCCTGCTTCTCATGGGAGGATGGATCGCTCTGGGGGCCGTTGATTTGACCCCCAAAATGTCCCGGTTCGCCCAGGTAGGAATTTCTCTGGCCACCGCTTTTATTTGCATCTTCGCCGGAGTCAAAATCTACCAAGGTCTGTTAATGGAGTACGGCCAGCGGTATGAATCCATTAAGCCCTCCTTGAGCATTCTGAACCTCCTGGGGAAGGGACTGATCATCCTCGTAGTCCTGCTGATCACCCTGGACAGCTTGAACATCTCCATCACCCCCCTGTTGACCACCCTGGGCATCGGGGGACTGGCCGTTGCGCTGGCCTTCAAGGACACGCTGACCAACTTTTTTGCGGGCCTGTATATTCTGGCCGACCGGCCCATCCTCGTCGGGGACTATATCAAGATCGAGGGAGGGCCCGAAGGATACGTGGAAGAGGTAGGCTGGCGCTCCACCCGCATCCGCACCCTTCCCAACAACATTGTCATCCTTCCCAATTCCAAGGTTTCGGAAAGCATCATCACCAATTATTTTCTGCCCGAACGGCAAATGGCTTTGCTGGTCAATGTGAGTGTGGACTACGGGAGTGACACGCGAAGGGTCGAAAAAATTCTCTTGGAAGAAGCCACCCGGGCTGGTTCCGAAGTCCAGGGAATGCTGCCGGAACCGCCTCCCACGGTTCGTTTCATCCCGGGGTTCCGGGAATCCTCCCTGGATTTCACCGTGATCTGCCAAGTGCGAGAATTCGAGGATCAGTATTTCGTGCAGCATGAGCTTCGCCATCGCATCCTGGAACGCCTCCGCAGGGAGGGGATCGAGGTTCCTTTTCCTCAAAGAACGGTCCATCTTCGGGGGGAGAATCGATGAATTTTGTTCCCTGGTCCCAACCTGACTTGTGATACAATAGGCATTGCTGAAAAAGCCCGCCTTTTTTCCCCTTTCCTGAAAGGAGGGAGCCGTGGAAAAGGTCCTTTGCATCGACGATGACTTGAGCCTCCTTCGCCTGTACCAGGAAGAACTCGCGGAAGAAGGCTACAAGGTCGTTCTGGCCAAGGATGGCAAGGAAGGACTGGCCAAGTTTGAGAAGGAAAAGCCCCACGTGGTCATCATGGACATCCGCATGCCGGTGATGGACGGGATCGAGGCCTTGACCGCCATGCTGGGAAAAGACCGGCAGGTCCCGGTCATTCTGAACACGGCTTACCCCCAGTACAAGGAAAATTTCATGACCTGGGGGGCGGAGGCCTACGTGATCAAGTCTTCCGACCTCACCGAATTAAAACAGAAGATCCGCGAAGTTCTGGACAAACGGAAAAAGGCGGGGAAACCCTGAAAGAGAAGGAGATCTTTCCTTGGCCGAAAAGATCCTGGCCATGGTCCTGGCGGGAGGCAAGGGAGAGCGGCTGTACCCCCTCACCCAGGACCGGGCCAAGCCCGCCGTGCCCTTCGGGGGGATTTACCGCATCATCGATTTCACGCTGAGTAATTGCCTGAACTCAGGAATCCGCCGGATCAACCTGCTCACCCAGTATAAGTCCCTGTCCCTGAATCGCCACATCTTCCAGGGATGGAACATCTTCAATCCCCAGCTGGACGAGTACGTCAACCTCATTCCGGCCCAGCAGCGGGTGGGGGAGGACTGGTACCTGGGAACGGCCGACGCCATCTACCAGAACGTTTATGTCCTGCAGCAGGACCGTCCGGACCTGATCCTCATCCTTTCCGGAGACCATATTTACAAGATGAACTACCGGGATATGATCGCCTATCATCTGGAGAAAAAGGCCGACCTGACCGCGGCGGTCATCGAGATGGACAAACGCCTTTCCCGTGAGCTCGGAGTCCTTCAGGTCGATGAGGAGTACCGGATCATCGGCTTCGAAGAAAAGCCCGAAGTTCCCAAGACCCTTCCGGGGAATCCCGACCTGATTCTGGCCAACATGGGGGTCTATATCTTCAACACCGAGGTGCTCGCGCGGCGGGTCATCGAAGATGCCAAGGATCGCAACTCGCAGCATGATTTCGGCCGGAATGTAATCCCCGCCATGGTCGGCCAGGACCGGGTCTACGCGTACAGCTTTCGCGACGAGAATCGGAAGCAGGGAAAATACTGGAGGGACATCGGGACCCTGGATGCTTACTATGAGGCCAGCATGGACCTGGTGGCGGTCGACCCCCAGTTCAACCTGTACGATGCCCGATGGCCCATCCGTACCTATTACCCTCCCCTCCCGCCGGCGAAGACGGTTTTCGAAGAATGTAATCCCGACCGGGTGGGAGCCTCCTACAGTTCCATCGTCTCCAGCGGTTGCATCATCAGCGGGGGGAAAGTGTATCGCTCCATCCTGTCTCCCAACGTAAGAATTCACAGCTACTCGGAAGTCCGGGATTCGATCCTGATGGATGGGGTGGAAGTGGGAAGGGGAGCCCGAATCAATCGGGCGATCATCGACAAGCGGATTAGCATCCCCAAGGGATATCAGATCGGGTTTAACCCGGTGGAAGACGCGAAAAAGTTTACCGTTACCCAGTCGGGAATCGTGGTCCTTTCCAAAGGAACCATCCTAGCCTGACCCCCCCACGAACGCCAAATTCCAAATCCCAAGCACCAAATTCCAAACGAAAAGCAAGAACCAAGCTCCAATCCCGCGAAACGCGGGACCAAATTCCAAACAAATCCTAAATTCCAATATCCAATGAACGAAACGATTCCCGCCGTGCTCCCCGCGGTTTTGAATTTTGGAAATTGGAATTTATTTGGGATTTGGTGCTTGGAATTTGGAATTTGATATTTGGGCCTCCGGGGGCGTATAATTTTCGGATATGGGCTGGAGTGACAAAATCAAAGGTCTGGACCGGAACGAGGTCTTCGACAAACTCGATGGCCTGCGCGGCGCCCTGATTCGCATGTTCCTCATCGTAGGAGGGCTCTCGGTGGTCTCTTTTTTTTTCTGGAAGGATGCCCTCCACGTTCTCCAGAAACCCCTGGGCCTCCCCCTCATCATGTTCAGCCTCCCGGAGGCCTTCCTCGCCTCCCTGCGTCTGGCTCTCTTCATGGGGATCTTCCTGGCGGCGCCCTTTATCCTCAGCGGCCTGTGGGGGGCCCTCTCCCCTCTCCTTTCCACTGCTTTTCCCCAGCGCTATTCCTTGATCATTGTCCTGTGCGGATCGGTTCTCTTTTACGGGGGGTGTTTTTTCTGTTATTTCTTCGTCCTCCCGGTGGGCATCAATTTTCTGGTCACCTACGGCAGCGAACATCTTCAGCCGATGATCGGCTTGGCCAAATACTTGAGCTTTTCCGTGGGTCTGACCTTTGCCTTTGGACTGGTTTTTGAGCTTCCCCTGATCATGCTCATCCTGGGAAGGGCGGGGTTGATCGGGTATCAGGGCCTGGCCAAGAATCGAAAGTATGCCCTGCTGGTCAATTCGATTCTTTCGGCTCTCCTGACTCCGACCCCGGATGCTTACACCATGCTCCTGATGATGGTTCCCATTCAGGTCCTGTATGAACTGTCCATCTGGCTGGTCAGGTTCTTCGGGAAGAAGAAAACCCCCGAGCCAGAGCCTACCTGAGAGGGCCGCCCATGAAAGAAGCGATGCTGTATGAAAAGCTCTCCGATCGGCGGGTCCATTGCTACCTCTGTAATCACCACTGCCGGATCGGAGAGGGCAAGCGAGGCATCTGCGCCGTGCGGGAGAACCGGGAAGGGACGCTGTACACCCTGGTTTACCGCCAACTCATCTCCCGCAACGTGGACCCGGTAGAAAAGAAGCCCATGTTCCATTTCGCCCCGGGAAGCCGTTCTTTCTCCATCGCCACGGTGGGCTGCAACTTCCGCTGTGACTTTTGCCAGAACTACGAGATTTCCCAGATGCCGCGGGACGAGAATTCCATCACCGGACAGGATGTGGCCCCGGAAGAGATCGTAGCCATGGCCAAGAAGACCGGGTGCAAGACGATCGCCTATACCTACACGGAGCCGACGATCTATTTCGAGTATGCTTACGATATCGCGCAGCAAGCCAGTAAAGAGGGGCTGAAGAACATTTTCGTGACCAACGGCTACATGACCGAAGAAGCGCTGAGAACCCTCCATCCCCACCTGCATGGAGCCAACGTGGACCTCAAAGCTTTCCGGGAGGAGTTTTACCAGAAACGGTGCGGGGCCAAGCTGGAGGGGGTGCTCCGATCCCTGAAGGTCATGAAGGAATTGGGGGTGTGGGTGGAGATCACCACCCTGATCATCCCCGAGCTGAACGATTCGGAGGAAGAGCTGCAAGAATTGGCCCGATTCATCGCCTCCCTGGGAAAGGAGGTTCCCTGGCATATCAGCCGGTTCCATCCCATGTACAAAATGCTCGACCGCTCTCCCACTTCGGTCCGCATCCTGGAGCGAGCCAGGAAGATCGGGCTCGAAGCCGGGCTGCGCTATGTCTACACCGGGAATGTACCGGGAGACGCAGGGGAAGATACCTTCTGCTCCCACTGCGGCCAGCTCCTGGTGGACCGCATGGGCTTCCAGATTCTCAAGTACCAGATCAAAGAAAAGAAGTGTCCCAAGTGCGGCTCGCCGGTGGACGGAGTAGACCTGTAAAAACAGTTCGCAGTTGCAGGGGAAGCTGCCGCACGCCCGCAAGGAGTTCGGAGTGCAAAAAGCGATNNCATGCGCATCGGGACATTGTATGGTATATTGAAAGTGGTAGGAAAAACTGAAGGGAAACGATTGGGACTTGCAGTAGAAGATTCAAAAAAGCAAATCAGAAGATCCATGCGGCGATTTTAGCCCTCTATGGTGAAAGATTTTCCTTCTGCTCTCCGCCTTGCCGACCCGCATAGATTTCTCCATCCCTGATTTTTATACCCTAGAAGAGGAATGGTTTAGAAAAATGGTGAAAAGCATCGTTCAGAATTCAAAATTGAGGAACATCGCGATCATCGCCCATGTCGACCACGGAAAGACCACGTTGGTGGACCAGATGTTCAAGCAAAGCGGCGTGTTCCGTCCCGGCCAGGAGGTGATGGAAAGGGTCATGGACTCCATGGACCTGGAGCGGGAGCGGGGCATTACCATCGCCGCCAAGAACTGCTCGGTCTACTGGCAGGACACCAAGATCAACATCCTGGACACCCCGGGGCACGCCGACTTCGGCGGGGAGGTGGAGCGGGCCCTCATGATGGTGGACGGCGCCATCCTCCTGGTGGATGCCTCGGAAGGCCCTCTACCGCAGACGCGGTTTGTGCTCAAAAAAGCGCTGGAAGCCGGGCTGAAGATCATCGTGGTGGTTAACAAGATCGACCGCAAGGACGCCCGGCCGAAGGAGGTGCTGGACGAAATTTATGACCTCTTCTTCGACCTGGATGCCACGGAAGAACAGATTGATTTTCCCGTCCTCTACGCCATCGGCCGGGAGGGCATCGCCCAGAAGACCGCGGAGGAGACCGGGCAGAGCCTCACGCCCCTCTTCCAGGCCATCCTCGACGAGATCCCTCCGCCCGCCTACGACCCGAATGAGCCTTTCCAGATGCTGGTGGCCGACCTGGACTATTCCGACTATGTCGGAAGGCTGGCCGTGGGCAAAGTCTTCCACGGCACGGTGGGGTGCAACGAGGACCTGGTGTGCCTGAACCGGGAGGGGAATGCCATTCCCCTGCGGATCACCAAGCTCCAGGCGTACGACGGGATCAACCTGAAAGAGGTGGAATCGGCCCAGCCGGGGGATATTATCATCCTGGCGGGGATCGAAGACGTGGAGATCGGCGACACCATCTGCACCCGGGAAGCGCCCAAGGCTCTGCCGCGGATCTCCGTCGACGAGCCGACCATCTCCATGCTCTTCACCAGCAATACCTCTCCCCTGTGCGGCCGGGAAGGGAGATACGTGCAATCGGGCAAGATCCGCGAACGACTCCACAAGGAATCGCTGCGCAACGTGGCCATCCGCGTGGAGGAGCCGGAGGAAACGGAAGACTTCATCGTCAAGGGGCGGGGGGAATTTCAGATGGCCATCCTGATCGAAACCATGCGGCGGGAGGGGTTTGAACTCATGGTGGGCCGTCCCCAGGTCATCTATAAGCAGAAATCCGGGAAGACCCTGGAGCCCATCGAACACCTTTTCATCGACTGCGACGAGAACTTCGTGGGTGTGGTCTCCGAGAAACTGGCTCGGCGGAAGGGGCGAATGGTGAACCTGGTGAACCACGGCACCGGCCGGGTTCGCATGGAGTTCACCATCCCTTCACGCTCCCTGATCGGCTATCGCAACGAATTCCTGACCGACACCAAGGGAACCGGGATCATGAACTCCTACCTGAAAGGCTATGAGGAGTTCCGGGGGATCTTCCCGCTGCGCATGACCGGATCCCTGGTCTCCGACCGGCAGGGAGAGGCGGTGTCCTATGCCCTCTTCAACCTGGAACCGCGGGGGGTCCTCTTTTTGACGCCGGGAGAACCGGTCTATGAAGGAATGATCGTGGGGGAACACAACCGGGAGAACGACCTGAACGTCAACCCCTGCAAGATGAAGAAATTGACCAACATGCGCGCCTCCAACAAGGACGACAGTATCCAGCTGACCCCGGTGACCCCGTTGACTCTGGAAAGGGCCATCGAGTTCATCAAGGACGACGAAATGGTGGAGGTCACCCCCCGCAGCATCCGCCTGCGCAAGGCCTTCCTCTCCGCCGAAACGCGCCACCGGCAGCGGGCGGAAAAACTCAATGCCTAGCGTGAAGCCAGAGGGATAGCACACTCCAGACCCGGAACAGCCTTCTTGGTTCCGGCGCATGTGGGTGGCAAAAGAGGAGTGAAAGTCTCTTCTGACCCCGGTTTTACTCCGGAAGGGAATTCCGGAGACCCGTTCCTTTTCATAACCTCGGGATTGGGCCTCCGGAACTGTGACCCGGCTGGTAAAGGGTGAGAAGAAAAAATCCTGCTTGCCGGGAGCCTACCAGCGGTTGCGCCCGCCGCCGCCGCCACGGCCAGCGCCGCCGCCGAATCCGCCGCCGGGGCGGCCGCCCCCGCGGGGGCTCTTTTCCTGCGCCTCATTGACCTTGATGGTCTTGCCGTCCAGGGTCGTCCCGTCCATCTTGGAGATGGCCGTCTTGGCATCCTCATCCTGGGTGAAGGTCACAAATCCGAAACCCCGGGAACGTCCCGTATCCCGGTCGGTGATGACCTTGGCTTCGGTGACTTCCCCATGAGTCGCGAACGCTTTGCGCAGCCCGTCGTCCGTCGTGTCCCAGCTCAACCCCCCTACGAATAGTTTCTTAGCCATGCTCTCTCCTGCTCCTTTTCCGCGTCGCTTGAAGCGACGCACTTTGATGGGTGGCGCCCGCCATGCGGCGTTGGCCACGCTTACTTCCCTTTGTTGAATGTCCGAATCGTTTGGGAGGATGGGCCAGCTATCTTCCTCATTCCGGCCGGCTCCCCAGGGAGCCTCGGCCATGAGGGTGGTGTCCTCACACCCGAGTCACTTTCAACCGATTCCGTCAACCTTGCCCATTTATAATAAAAGCACATCCTCCCTGACAGGGGGGCTGGCTCCGTCTTGCTGGCGATAGAGATGAGTAGGAAGTCTTTTTCCCCGGAAAGGCGTAACGAATCAAGGATTGGCCGGCTGGGTCTCTTCTTGCTCAACCTTTTCGGCGTCCGACGGGGTGCGCTCTCCTTTATCAACCTTGCGTTGTCTTCTCTCTTCCTGCTTCTTCTGGCGGGTCAATTCTTTGCGCCGCTTTTCGCTCTTATAGGCTCCAGGACGTTTTGACAAGGGAACCTCCTTAGCTCTAACAAAATACTACCATGAAAAGAAAGTGATTTTCAACGCAATTTATTTTTCTCCCATTCGGGCCGGGCAGGGGCTGAACCAGGGAAGGGTCTTATTTTCAATCCCGTGACCCCTCGGTTCTGCCGGGAGACCATGAAAAATCCGGTTGCGGCGGCCCGAAGACAGAAGGCTCAGGGGGATAAATCCTTTGCCCCTGCCTGGTCTTTCATCCAGGGAGGTTAAGAGCTTGAATTCATGCCGGAATGTATGCGGAACCCCATCCGATCGTCCCGTGGATTCCACCCTAAGCCGTCCATCTCTTTCTTCCCCAGCGCTGCATTTCCCGGGGCGGGCGGGCAAACTCGCGATCCCGCCCCGGTGCCGGCTTCTTATAATCAAAGCCCGGCACCGACCGGCACTCCACTCTTTTACCGAGGACCCGCTCGATGCTGCGCACCATGGCCCCATCTTCCCGGGTCGAGAAGGTGAAGGCATCTCCGCTCTTCTCCGCCCGGCCCGTGCGGCCGATGCGGTGGGTGTAGGCATCGGCGGTATCGGGCATGTCGTAGTTGATGACGTGGGAGATGCGGGAGACATCGATTCCCCGGGCGGCAATGTCGGTGGCCACGAGGACCTGATACCGGCCGTCCCGGAACCCGTCGAGCGCCGCCTGGCGCTGATTCTGGGACAGGTTCCCCTGCAGCGATGCGGCCCGAAATCCGGCCCTTTCCAGCTGCTCCCCCACGCGCCTGGCGCGGTGCTTGGTGCGGGTGAAGATCAGGACCGACTTGGTGTCGGTATCGCGCAGCAAGGCCAGGAGGAGGTCGGTTTTGAGGTGCTGCTCGACCGGGTAGAGCGCGTGCGCGACTGTTCTTGCCGGTGAAGAGGGATTGACTTCCACCGTCACCGGGGAGTGGAGAACGTCCTGGGCCAGCTGCCGGATATCATCGGGCATGGTCGCCGAGAACAAAAGCGTCTGGCGTTTGGCCGGTACGTAGCGCAGGATCTTCCGGATATCCGGCAGGAATCCCATGTCGAACATACGGTCCGCCTCGTCGAGCACGAGCACCTCCAGGTCCGTAAGGCGGATCGTACCCTGTTGGAGGTGGTCGAGCAGGCGGCCGGGACAGGCGACGACGATCTCCACGCCGGAGCGCAATTTCTGGACTTGCGGGCTCATGGCCACGCCGCCGTAGATGGTGGCGCTGCGCAAGTGGGTCTGGCGGCCCAGGTCGGCAATGTGGGTGTTGATCTGGTCGGCCAGCTCGCGCGTCGGGGCGATGACCAGGGCGCGGGTGCGGCCCAGGGGCCTTTTGATCAGGCGTTCCAGGATCGGCAGCACGAAGGCGGCGGTTTTGCCGGTTCCGGTCTGGGCAACGCCCATGACGTCCTGTCCCTGGAGAACCGGCGGGATAGCCTTGAGCTGGATGGGGGTTGGCACGGAATAGCCGAGCGCCTGGACGCCGGCCGCGATCTGCGGATGCAGATGAAAGGAAGTAAAACTCATGAGTCCCTCTTTCGGTCTTCGATGCCCCGAATCCCGCCGGGGGCACCGTTCGTTTGGTAGACGCATACTCGGCAAGGCCTGTGGCCGCCAGCCTGCGTTTATTCACCACCCCGACGGGAGGGGTGAAGTTTCGTCTGAATCCCCGAAAAAGGAAGTTTGCCAGCTGCCCCCCAGCAGGGAAAGGGCGGATGCCAAAGCATTCCTAACGGGAAAACCGTACTCGGCTTCATGCGGGGAAAAACTGCGCCCGTTTATCGGCCGAGAACTTGCGATTTTGTTTTAAAGTGAGTATTCATCATAGAAGATGTACGAAAACCAGATAGCGGGGTCGGAGAAGAACCGAAGACCTGGGGTTTAAGAAGACATTTCAGCGGATGTCTGGGTAGGCCTCTATCTTGACTTTTTGCGTATCACCTCATGAAAAGAATATAACCTTATCTTTTTCGTCTGTCAATGGTTTTATGTTCTTTTCTCTTAAGTTCTTTCCTCAATAAACCGAATTTACTTGAAAAGAAGGCTATTTATGAGTAAAATAATATTATTCATTCCTTTCCGGATCTGTTCCCTGGCTGCCTTTTCTTCATTCCGAGCGGTTTTTCCCGTCATGCGTTAACCCCCATCGGAAGAGAATTTGTCTGACAGGACGAGTTTTTGCGGAAGGAATCCATTCCGTCCCCTTTGCCCTGTCTTTCCCTCCCGCCCGGGAGGCGCCGGAAAAACAGGGAATGCGGGACTTTAAGGATAGAGGAATAGAAAATGAAGCTGGGATTGATTGGTTTCCCTCAGGTCGGCAAACGCACGCTCTTCCGCCTGCTCACGGGGCAAGAAAACGAGCCGGAAAACGGCACCGGAGAAGCTCAGGGACTGGCCCGGGTCCGTGACGAGCGTTTCGAGCGCCTGGTGGAAATCTACCGGCCCCGTCTGGAAACGCCGGCCCAGATTGAATTTAGCCTCCTGCCGGACCTGGAAAAACAGCCGGAGCGCAACGCCCGGGTCTGGCGGGCCCTCGAGAAGGTGGACGTCATCTGCCATCTCGTGCGGGCTTTCCCGGAGGATACAGTGTTTCATGTGTCCGGCTCCGTGGACCCCCGCCGCGATATTGCCGCCCTGAACGAGGAATTGCAGCTGAACGACCTTCTCTTCATCGAGAAGAGGATCGAACGCCTGGAGAAAGAGCGCGGTCGAAACGGGGATGCCCGCCGGGCCGCCCAGGAAAAAGAACTGCTCTTGCGGATGAAAGAACATCTCGAAGCGGGCCGATTCCTCAGCACCTTTCCGTTCACCGATGAGGAACAGAAGCTGATTTCCGGCTATCTCTTCCTCACCCGGAAGCCCATGATCCTCATCCTGAACATCGGAGAGAGGCAGCTCCAGGACCCCGGTCTGGTCGATGAGCTCGCGGCGGCCTTCGCCGGGCAGGCCTTCGAGTGGATCGCGGTCTCCGCCAAGATCGAGGAGGAACTATCCCGCCTGGATGAGAAAGATCGGCAGGCCTTTCTGGACGAACTGAACATTACCCAGCCTGCCCTGGACAAGCTGACCCTGGTCTGTTACAGTAGTCTCGGGCTAATCTCGTTTTTCACCGTGGGCCCTGACGAGGTAAGGGCCTGGACCCCCCGGAAGGAATCCCTGGCTCCCCAGGCCGCCCGGGTCATCCATTCCGACATCGAGCGCGGCTTCATCCGGGCCGAGGTCATCAAATACGAAGACCTCATCCGGCTGGGCGACGAGCAGAAGGTCCGCGAGGCGGGGAAAATGCTGCCCCGAGGCAGGGATTACGTCGTTGAGGACGGGGATATCATCAATTTCCTGTTTCATGTCTAATCCCCCCGCCGGGAAAGATGGGGAAGAACGGGGAAAATGGCTTTCTCCCGGAATCGGAGTCCGAACCCCAACCAGGGATGCAGGTCAAGGTTAGAGGCGTGAGAAGACTTGACCCTTTCTTTCAATTGAGCCCGTAACGGCACTTTTCATAAGTTCATTTTAACCTCTCCTACTCCTTGCGGAGGAAAATGTCTGCCCCGGGTGTCGAGAAAACCAGTTGTGAGAAGGTAGATCGGGGCCGAATTTCCGGAAGGAAGCGCGGCAAACTCGCCATCGGCGGGCTGGTCTTCCTTCTCCTCACCTTGGCCATCTTTGGGTTTCAATTCCACCGGATCCAGGCCGGAGATATCGTTCCCCGGCTGAGCCAGCTTCGGTGGGGCTACTTGATCCTGATTCTCTGCTTTCTTCCCGTGGAAGCCCTGGCTTTGGGGCTGCGTATGTGGATCGTATGCCGGGTTCTGCAGCCGGGGATCAGTTATTGGACCTGCTTCCAGGCGGACCTGGCGAATTCGGGGATCGCTCTTCTCACTCCTTCGCAGAGCGGAGGGGGAATCGGGCAAATCTATTTTTTGAACCGGGGCGGGGCGCGTATCGGGACGGCTCTCACCACCACCCTGGTGACCTTTGTGGGCACGCTTCTGGCCTTGCTGGCCTTCGGCTTCACCTCTCTGCTCGTAACCGGCGTCGGGCCCTCAGGCGCCCTATTTACGGGGGCAGTTATGAGCATGGCGCTGGTGAGCGGCTTCCTTTTCTTCTCCGGAGTCTCCCCCGGTTTCTTCCGCAAGGGGATCGGAGCCGTCTCCCGGTTGATCTGGCGAATTCGGGGGAAAAAGTATCCTTTGCACGACTGGTGGCCTCCCGGCCACTCCTGTGCGGGCTTTCCGATCGATCGGATGGACTCCATCTGCGTAAAACTGGCGGGCTCCGTCTATACTCATCATGATGACTTGCGCCGGTTTCTCCGCCGGGGGAAGTTAAGCTTCCTGGCCGTTGGTGTCCTGAGCCTGACTTTCCTGGCGTCCCGGATTTTCCTGGCCTATTTTTGTGTCCGTTTTCTTGGAATCCAGGAGTCCAACGCGGGGGAAATCTTTGAGATGCAGATGGCTCTCATCTTCCTCACCTATCTCGCCCCCACTCCCGGGAACGCCGGGATTGCCGAGGGAGCTTCCTCCTGGATTATGGCGGGGATTGTCCCTCTCGGTTTTGCTCCTTACTATAACTTTCTCTGGAGGTTCTCGACAGTATACGTGGCGGCGAGTGCCGGTCTGATCCTTCTGTTTCACCGCATCGTCACGGATATGCGGAAAAATATCCACCGTCATCATCGCGCCCAGATGGAGCCGGGAGCCCAGCCGGCGCCAGGATCGGGTGGCGAATAAGGGCTCCTTTCCTGCTTCGGTTCCTGCTCTGCCGGATCGGGTATCCCCAAGGATCTTAGAATCACTCTCCCAGCATCCCCATTCCCCGCCAGGTTACGCCCCAAGATGTCGGATCAGGATCGGATCGCTAAGGTTTTTTCTTGAGGTTGAGCATCTGGCGAACTTCTTCCGGCGTAGCGATCTCTCGGCCTAGTTCCCTGGCCAGCCGGACGGCCTTTTCCACCAGTTCCGCATTGCTCTTGGCCAGCACCCCGCGGGACAGAAAGACGTTATCCTCGAAGCCGACTCGGATATGGCCGCCGTTCAAGATGGACATGGTGGCCATGGGAAACTCCTCGCGGCCGATTCCCAGGGTGGTCCAAACGACATCCTTTTCGGGAATAATCTCCTTCATGAACATAAAATTCTTGCAGCCCGCCTCCATCCCTCCTGCCACCCCAAGGCAAATCTGAAAAAGATAGGGGGGATCTACCAAACCCTGTTTGATCAACTGGACCGCCAGCCGGACATGCCCGGCGTCGAAACACTCGAGTTCCGGCTTGACGCCCCGTTCGCGAGCAACTTTGCAGCAAATCGGGCCCCATTCCGGCGGATTGATGAAGACCCGGTTCTGATAATTCATACTGGCAATGTCCAGGGTGCATAGGTCCGGCCCAAGGGTGGTGGTGCCCAGCCGCCGCTCGATCAGGTTCTCTCCGGCCAGGTTGGCGGCGCTGGTGGTGAAATTGAGCAGAATATCGCACTTCGCGCGCACCCGGTCGCGGATCTCCCGAAAGTACTCCAACTCAAAGGAAGGGGCCCCCGTCTTGGGGTCCCGGACATGGACGTGGGTGATTGCGGCTCCGGCTTCGAAAGAGCGGACGATTTCAGCGGCAATCTCTTCCGGAGTGTAGGGGATATGCGGACTGTTCTTGCGCGTTGGACCGGATCCGGTCACCGCGGCGGTGATGAATACTTTATCCATGGGGTTCTCCTTTACACAGAATTTTAGGCTGGGAGGGAGTATATGATTTCCCTCCCTGGAAGTCAAGCTTTCCTGCCAGAGAGGATAAAAAGGCTTGACAATACTCCTCAAAAAGGATATCGAGGGGAACAAAGAGACAGGGGTTCCCCTCGCTTTCCTGACCTGAAATTCCTGGATCGGTATATCCCCGCCATCAAAGAGTGCAGGCTGCCCCAAGAGGTGGGGGATGAGAGAATCGAGGGCGAATCCCCGGGCATACCGGCAAAGAAAGTTTCGGAGAAACCGAAGGGAGGTTGGCAAGATGGAAAGAGTCAGATGGGTCGTATTCGGGGTCTTTCTGGGATTCCTGCTGGCCATGGCGGGTCCATCACCGGCAGCCGAAAAGGGTTTGCCGGGAATGATGACTTGGAGCGCCTTTGACATAGGATCGCGGGGCTACGTGCAGGGCGCGGCCATATCGAATGCTTTGACCAAGAAGTACGGGACCAAGGTAAGAATTCTCCCCTCAGGGACGTCGGTCGGCAGGCTCATGCCCTTAAAGACGGGGGCGGCCAATTACGGTCTCCTGGCCGATGAGACGTATTTTGCGGTTGAGGCGCTCTATGAATTTGCTTATCCCGACTGGGGGCCGCAGGATTTGAGGGTGTTGCTGGCCCATCCAGCGCCCATCAGCCTGGTGGCGACCGCCAAGAGCGGCATTAAGACCGTTAAGGATGCCAAAGGAAAAAGAATCGGCTGGATTCCCGGTGCTTCGACCAACAACGTCAAAACCGAAGCCTTCCTGGCCTTTGCCGGGCTGACGTGGAATGATGTCCAAAAAGTGGAACTGCCCAGCTATGCGGCCGCGGGAAAAGGCTTGACCGAAGGGAAAATCGATGCCGTCAGTTACGGGATCACCGCCCCCCTGATGTACGAACTGGAAGCNNTGCCCCCTGGCTGAGCCCGGGAAAGTGCGATACGGGGCCGGGGTTTAAGAAAGGCCAGTCCAAAGAGATCCCCTCTTATACCTACCCCCAGCTCGTCACCTATGCCAAGCAAGATGCCAATGAGGTTTATGCTCTGGTGAAAGGATACGACGAAACCTTCGATATGTATAAAGCCGCCGACCCGGAACTGCCCGAATGGGCCATTTCCAAATCGGGGAAAACGCCGGCCGGGGCCCCCTTTCATGAAGGGGCGGTCCGGTACCTGAAAGAGAAAGGGATCTGGACGGCTGAATCCGAGCAATGGAACGCGAAATTTCTGGAGCGCGTGAAAAAGGTCCAACAGGCATGGAAAGCGGCGGTGGAAGAAGCCAAGGCCAAGAAGATTTCCGAGAAAGAGTTTCCGGATTTTTGGCTGAATAAGAGGAAGGAAATCAAGGATTAGCCATTTGGCACCAAACGAAAA
>PMCE01000411.1:1659-3013 GCA_003154025.1 Syntrophaceae bacterium | reverse complement strand
CTCTCCCTCTGCAACTGGATGGGGCCCTGGGTGGCTTCCCCTCTCAAGGAACGGGGCTACCGGGGCGATGATTCCGTGGAATCCATGCTTTACAGCCTGGCGACCGGGGATAAAAAGAACCGGCAGGAACTGGACCGGATGGCGGAACGCATCTTCGTGCTCCATCGGGCCCTTACGATCCGGGATATGGGAACCAAGGAGATGCGCACCAAGCACGACTTCATGCCCGAATGGGTCTTCACCGACAAATCGGGCAAGGCTCCCTTCACCAAGGGGACCATGCACATGGACCGGAACGACATCAAACTTGCCATGGATATGTTTTACGACGAGATGGGTTGGGACCGGAGCACGGGGGCGCCCACTTCCCAAGCCTACCGCCAGGTCGGTCTGGAAAAGGTCGCTGAGGCGCTGGGCAAACAGAAGCTTTTGGCCTGACAGGCTCGACCATGACGAAGACGGAAGACGCGGCGGAGGTCAACAGGGAAAAGGGAGGAGAGACCGCGGCACGAGCCGCCGCGGCGATGATTCGGCAGAGTAGCAAGGGAGGGCAACTCATCTCCGAGTCCGAGATTCTCCTACGTTTAACCGATCAACATCTTTTCACCCCGCCAGCGCCAGGCCAGACAGGAGAACTCGGACCCGTCCTCAAAAAATTAATTGACGAGAGTAAAGATTTACATGCCCTTGCCGCCCAGGATGGCGCCCGGAGTTATTATTCCTCAGATTTCATGACCGAAACCTACGCCCTGATCCTGATCGGGAAACAGGGGGACCGACTGCGCCTCATCGCCGAGACCGTCCGGGAAAACTCCGCCCTCTACCCCCGTCCCGTCCCTTTGGATTTTTTCACCCAGCCCCCCTTCGGACTCACCCGGCTGGAAGTCCTGAACGAACTGGAACGGATGGGGAGCGAAGAAGAGTACCGGGATATCGTCTCCACCACGACATCAACATCCAGAGTGTTCCTCTATTCCACCCGCCACCTCGAGCCTGACCATGCCACCATGCTCGCCGAATGGCTCGACGTAGGCCAATCCAACAATCCCTGAGAAGGACCGCAAGGCGCAAGTCGCGAGAGCGCGAGCGAAAAAATTCCTCATGCCTTGTGTCTTTAGCCTTGCGCCGTGTACCTTGAACCTTGGACCCTTTACGCCTTACCCCTCGCGACATGCGCTCTTGCGGTCTTTCATCCTATCGCTCTCGCGACTTGCGCCTTGCGACTTACGAATTTATTTCAGCGGGCCGGCACGGGCCGGCGGAGGAGGGCGAAGATGACGGCGGCGATCACCATAACGACCGAAAAAGTCCAGAGGGCGAGCGTGTAGCTCTGGGTCCGGTCGAAGATCCATCC
>PMCE01000411.1:0-1642 GCA_003154025.1 Syntrophaceae bacterium | reverse complement strand
CCGATCATGGCCACGATCGTGGGGATCAGGCAGAGGGAGCAGAGTTTCGCCTTGTCCCAGCGGTCCCCCAACCATCCCAGAATCAGGGCCGTGGGGATGGAACACAGGGCGGAAAAACCCACCAGGTAGGCGCTGGTCGCTTCATCCATTCCCTTCCACACCAGAAGGGGCACGAAGTGGGTATTCAGGGCGATGGTGACCAGGATCCGCAGGGAAATGCCGATCATGAGCATCCAGAAGTGAACGGTCCGCAGGGCTTCCCGGACGCTGAAATGGACATCCATCGGCAGTTGGGGGAAGGGATGGCTCTTTGGAAATTCAACCTCCGATTGCCGGCCATCAGGATATAGCCCCATGACTTCGGGGGAATTTTTGATCCGCAACCCTGCCGGGATGGCGATGGCCAGGATGAAACACCCGGCCATGAGCGCCCCCCTGCGCCAACCATGGGTCAGAATAATATAGGATAAAAAAGGAGCCATGATCATCCCGCTGAAACTTCCGGAAGCGGTGATGACGGAGAACGCCAGCCCCCGTCTCCGGATAAACCATTTATTGATCGCCGCAGAAACCGGATGATAAAAACCGGCATTCATGCCCACGGAGATGGTGAGGAGGTAGATCAGGAAAAAACCGAAGAAACTGTGGGCCGTGGACAGGAGAAGAAAGCCGATTCCCGCCAGACTGGCGCCCAGGAGAATCATCCTGCGGGGGCCGAAGCGGTCGATCAAATATCCATAGATGGGCCCGTCCATTCCCCCCTCCAGTCGGGCCGCCCCGTAGAGAAGGGAGATCGCTGCGCTGGTGACTGCCAGGTCCCTTTTTACCGGGAGGAAAAAAACGGTGAAGCTATGGTAGATAATGCCTCCCCCGACCCCGTTGATCAACGCACCCAAAACCAGGATCCACCACCCGTAGAAAATCTTTCTGTTTGTGGAACCCGGTTCAGGGGTGTTTTCGGAGGAAGGCAGAGAAGTCTCTCTCATGAAAGGTATAGTACAAATTTAACTTTTCAATTTCAACCCTTTTGGTTTCTCCGCAAGGCGGCGGTTCGTGCAGAGCGAGTCGAGAAAAGTGGTCAGCCCGGGAAATTAAAAATTTGCTCCATTGCCTCCTTGGTTAAGATTCGTAACTTTGAAATTGCTAAAATGTTGGCCATTCGGAAATGGGTCGGGCAGAGGAGCGGGAGGGGGATATAGGCAAGTACCTTATGGGGTGAATACTGCCTAAATATTTATCTTCGGGCTTTAAAAGGCCGTTGGCCGAATTTTCCTAAATTCCGGGACTGACCCCTCCGTCCCCTAAATTGCCCCAGGTCGGATTTTCGCTTTTGGGCTATTTGAGGAGTTACTTTTTTTCGGACGGTATCGACGTGTTCAAGGAATTGAAGCATTTTTCACTGAATCAAACTTCCATCGCTGCCAGGAAGCCATCGTGAATGGCCGCTGCAATGTCCCTCGCCTCCCGGTAATCCCCGATGACGGCTACGGAGGCCACCCCGGACTTTTGCAGGCCGTCCTCCAAGGAACGAACGGGCCTGGCCCCCAGGGCAGCGACGAGCCCATCCGCCTCCACTTTGAAGGATTTACCGTTCCTGGTTTGCAGGGTGACTTTACGACCTTCCAGGGAAACGATTTCGCTT
>PMCE01000083.1:3396-11758 GCA_003154025.1 Syntrophaceae bacterium | reverse complement strand
CCAGACCTCCGAAGACCCGGATGTTCGGGACCATTTGGTTTACCAGGTAGGCGCGTTCTACGCTGGAGCCAAGATGGGATTTAATCATAATCCCACCCATCCCCGCCGCCGCCGCTGCTTTGGCCAGCTCCAAGTCGTCCGTCTTGCGCGGAGCAATGTCCGGAGCGCTGTGGATATGCATGTCGAAGATTCCGGGAATCTTATCCATTCCTATCTCCCTTTCCTGTATGGCCGGCTCCGCGACCATCGTTCCAAGAATGAAAGATGGCCCCGGGCCGCCCCTTTCTATCGGGCGAGGCCGGCACCCCTGGGGAGCCACATGGTAAGCTCGGGCACCAGGATGACGACCAGCAGCCCCACCGCCAAGGCTACCGCATAGGGCCAGTAATGGGGCATATGCTGGGTGATGGTGAGCTTGCCGAAACGCAGGGCGATCAGCAGCCCGACCCCGATGGGAGGCATGAAGAGCCCCACCCCCACTGCCGCCGTGAGCACGATGTTGAAGTGGATCGGCTGGACCCCCATGGCCTTGGCCGTCGGAAAGAGGACCGGGACCAGGATCACCGCGGCCGGAAGTCCCTCCATCACCATCCCGAAGAAGGCCACAATGAGGGCCACCACGCATAAGAATGCCCCGGGGCTCCCCTGGAGCGGCGTCAGCAACTGCCCGAGAGCCTGGGGGACCTGGGCCATTCCCATCAGAAACTGGTAGACCGTCGCCACCCCCAGGAGCAGCACCACGGTGGCGCTCACCAGCGCACTCTCCTCGGCGATCTTCAGGATCTCCTTAAAAGTGACATTGCGGTAGACCAGCAGGGCAATCACCAGAGCGTAGAAAGCGATGATGCCGCCGGCCTCCGTGGCGGTGAAGATTCCGAACCGGAAGCCCACCAGCATCACGAAGGGCACAAACAGGGGAATCACGGCCCCCTTCAACGCCGCCAGAAAGACCCGCCAGCTGGGACGCGCGTCGGTCGGCCAGTGGAACCGGCGTGCCTGCCAATAGATCACCGCCATCAGGATGGCCGACATTGCCAGGGCCGGGATGAAGCCGCCCAGGAAGATCCCCACGATGGAAGTATTGGTCATCGTGCCGATCACGATCATGAAGATGGCCGGGGGAACCAGGATTCCCATCCCCGTGGCCGCCGCTACGATGGAGACCGCGTGCTCCGGCTTGTAGCCGGCTTTCAGCATCGGGGGGGTCAGCATGGCGCCGATGGCGGAAACGTCGGCGATGGAGGAACCGGAGATCCCTGAAAAAAGGTACTCCGCCGCAACGGTGGTCATGCCCAGCCCGCCCTTCATCCAACCCACCACGGCCCTGGCCAGGTCGACCAGCTGGTACGACATCCCGCATTTCTCCATCAGGCCTCCGGCGAAGATGAAGCTCGGGATGGCCAGCAGCACGAAGCTGTCGGCCCCTCCAATGATGCTGGAGGGCAGCTTGCCCAATTCAAAGTTGCCCAGGATCAGTCCGATGATGCCCGACAGTCCCATGGCAAAAACCACGGGTGTGCCTATGGCGATCAGGAACACGAAACCTACCGCCGCTAAAGATAGAAGCATGGGGATACTCCAACCGAAACCTCAGTGATTTGCAACCGCACTCCAATCCACGCGCAGGCCCGACCCCGGGTATCGCCTTCCACGCCAGTTCCGCTTCATCCCTAGGGCGACTTTCGACCTCGAATGACCTCGATGACGAGGGCCAGGGCGTAGCAAACCATGAGCACTCCCCCCACGAAGGCGGAGGCGTATTGCACCCCCAGGTTGAGCCCCAGGCCCGGGGTTATGGAGGTGGAGTTGCGGAGGGTCAGCTCCAGCCCGTAGGGGGCCACCACCAGCCCGAACAGCATGATCAAAAGGGCGATGGCCGTCTGGAGGATTCGCTGCTGGCGGGGTCCCAGTCGTTCCAGGAAAAGGTGGATGGAGAAATGGGTACCCCGGGTGATTCCGATGGCCCCCCCGACGAAGGTAAGCCAGATGAGGCAGAGGGTTCCCACCTCTTCACTCCAGGCGAGCGCCTGCCCTACAATATATCGGAAAAAAACCCCGAGCATCATGTCCACCAGCATGACAATCATCAGCGTCACGAGGACGATGCGCGGAATAAAGCTGATCAGGTTGGCAACGCGAGCCACGAACCTATCCTCCGGTCCATAAGGGGGCTAGACATCAAATGGGGGGTGGGAGGCGGGAGCCCGGATAATACCGATTTTCTCCCGCCCCCAATCCCCTGGATCTACTTGGTGCTGACGATCTTGTCCCACATCTCAGGGAATATCTTTTTATACTGGGGCCAGATGTTCTTTTCAGCCACTTTGCGAAAAGCGGCGACGTCGGCCTGGTTGACCACCATTCCCACCGGCTCCAGCAGCTTTTTCGCCCCCGCCAGAGAGTCTACGCTCTCCGTATCGTTCCGCATCCGGGTCTGGGCCTGCATGGCAATATCCTGCAGCAGCTTCTGGTGCTCCGGGGACAGTGCTTTCCAGATGCCGGGATTGATGACCGTCATCGTGGGGCTGTAGTTGTGGAAGGTCAGAGAGGCGTACTTGGAAACCTCATAGGCCTTGAGGTTGAAGATGTTCGCCACCGGCAGGTCGGCGCCGTCCACCACGCCCTGCTGCACCGCGGGAATCACCTCGGTCCAGCCCATGGGCACGGCGCTGGCGCCCAGGCCGTTTACCGTGTCGGCAAACACCTTGCCCTGTTGCACCCGCAGCTTCAGCCCCTTCAGGTCGTCGGGAGTGTTGATGGGCCGCTTGCTGTTCCAGAAGTGGCGGAAGCCCATATCCATGTAGATCAGAACGCGAAGCTTGTACTTCTTCTCGACCAGGTCGGCGAGTTGCTTCCCCACTTCCCCGTTGAACATGGTGTAGGCTTGATTGTAATCCCGCACCAGGTAGGGGACCATGAAGACGCCCATCTCGGGGATCAGCGAGGAGGCGGCCCCGACGGGAGTGCCCATGGCGATGTTCCCCGACTTCACCGCGTCGACGATCTCGGCTTCTTTGGTGAGAAGAGTTCCGGGATGGTAGCGGATCTGAAGGGTGCCGTTGGAACGCTGGGCGATCTCTTTGGACATCCACTCGTAAGCCTTGTGAGTGAGGTCAGAGTTATTGACGTAGGCAAGATCCAGGACCTTCGGCTTATCTTTTTCCGCAGCCGCGGCATAACCGCCTCCGCTCCAACCTGGCGGCAGAAAAGCGAGGGAGAGAACGACGGCAATAAGGACCCTGATGGAGTTACGCATGGATCGATTCCTCCTTTTTTGCTTGAATCGTCAAGGACTGGCTTTGAGGTTGGTTGAATATACGAAAAGGGGGAAAAGGTGTCAAGAAAAAATGGCTCTACGCCGATTCCCAGGCCTTTCTCTTTTGACTTCCAATGACCCGCAGGTAACCAGAGATGTCAACCGGTGGCTTGAAATCCGGCCACCCCGCAATGCGTGGGATCTTGGGAGTGGACTCCCTCTATCAATATTCTTGCTTTATTCCTGCTTTTCACCCGAACTTTTCTTGGTTCCGGGGGCAAGGAAACCCATATTGCGGGCCACGGACTCAAGCATCTCAATTCCCTGCCGGGCTCCCACACGAGGGTGTCGGTGGGTAATCATCAGCGTAATCCGATCCAGGAGAGGCGGGTCGAGCTCCTGGACGATGAATCTCTTTTTTCCGCTGAAGTGATCCATTACCGATTGGGGAGCAATGGCCCAATGCCTGGGGTCTTCCATGAGGGCTTCCAGTAAACTCATCGTGTCAATTTCCATTCTCGGGGGGCGCGACGGATTCCAGATGCGATCGTGCCAGATCTGATGGGGCGGACTCCAGGGGAGAAACAGCTCATACTCCGGGTCGAGGTCTTCGGCGCGAACCGTACCGGAAGATCCCGCCCTCCGCCGGTGTCGGATGACCCGCATGGGCTCCTGATAAAAGTGGGCGATCTTCACGTTGGGATGATGGATCTCCGTCCCCACAAAAGCGATATCCAGCTCCCGCCGTTCGATCTTTTCATAGAGGTCAACTGACCGCATGCTGAAAATCTTCAGGTGCACCGGCGGAACGCTGTCGGCCAAAACCGTGTAGAGCCGCGGCATGAGATAGGTATTGGCGCTGTCCACGCAGCCGATCTTTAAAAACAGGGACGAGATGCCGGATTTGGTCTGTTGGGTTTCGCGCCAGAGCTGGCTCCACCGTTCTGCGAGGGGCAGGAATTTTTCGCCCGCCAGGGTCAATTCGCTGCGCCGCAGGCCCTTCTGCCGGTCGATCAGAATCATCCCCAACTGGCTTTCCAACTCCCGAAGCCGGTGGCTGATCGCAGACTGGGTCAGGTGAAGCAGTTCTGCGGCCCCGGATATGGTATGACAGGACGCAATCGCCAGGAAGGTTTCGATCCCTTTGTCGTACATGGAATGCCTTTCCTTAATATGAATATATTTTATATTATATGACAAAAAAATTCATTTTATTTCATATTTTTTTCTTGTTACACTTAATCGGTCTGAGAACGGTAGCCCCCGGAGCGGTGGGTCGGGTCAGCAAGGATCCGTGGGAGAAAGAGGAGTCTTTCCAACAAGAGGATCGTCGCCCGCTTTGAAAAAGCGGACAGCAGGAGAAGGATGACCATAAAACAGGAATTGCAGGAACTGGCACTGGCCAACGGAATGAAGTATTTCGGCATCGCGCCGGTGGACCGGTTTGCCAATATGCCGGAGGGGCATCGTCCGAACGACCTGCTTCCCGGCGCGAATTCCGTTCTCGTCATGGGGATGGTGGTTCCGGAAGGAGCAATCAAGGGAAATCTGCTGGCTTATGAGGGACTGCGCCACGCCATTTTCACCTACATCGTTTACGGGTACAACAAAATCAACGACCAGCTTGACTGGGCCGCTCTCCAATCCATTTTCCACATCGAAAAAAAGTACAACCGGAAGGCCTACGGAATTCCGGCGAGCCAACCTCGGGATGAAAAGCTATTTATGTCGGCCATGTCCAACCGATACGCGGCGGTCTGCGCGGGGTTGGGAGAATTTGGCTGGAGCGGCTTTGTTCTCACCCCGCAGGACGGCCCGCGGGTTCGCTGGATTTCCGTCATTACCGAAGCGCAAATGGAACCCGACCCGCTCTACCGAGGTCCGAAACTGTGCGATCCCGGCAAATGCCACATATGCGTGGAGGCCTGCCCCACAGGGGCGCTGAGCAGGGACCAGGGGGTCGAGGTCCAGATCAAGGATTACCGTACCTCTTACAGCCTGCGGCATAAACCGCGCTGCCGGTGTGCCACGGATGGCCTGGTCAAAGGCACTCCGGGCCGCCTCCAGGCCGACATCCCCGCCGGGATGAACACCATGGACGACTGGTTTGCGTTTTCGCGGAAGGACAGCCCCTGGCAGCGCATGGAAATCACTCACGGCAATTACTGCCACCGCTGCATGATCCTTTGTCCTGCGGGACGGTAGGGAAAGCGCACCGAAAAGGGATATCCATGATTCTGAAGGATCAATTGCGGGCCATCGCTTTTGAAAATCATATGGACTTCTTCGGGGTAGGTTCGGTTGACCGCTGGGTCCATGCCCCCGCGGGCCGGCGCCCGGGAGATTTCATGCCGCAAGCCCGATCGGTCGTGGTGATGGGAATCCGAATCCCGCAAGGGGCGATCGAATCCAACCACAGGGCATACGAAAACGGCCTGCGACACGGAATCTTCACTTATATGGTCTTTGGCTATAACAAATTGAACGAAGCCCTGGACAAGGCGGCCATGAAGGTGGGCCTTTACCTGGAACGGGAAGCCAAAAGAAAAGTGTACTTCATCCCCTCCAGCATCCCCCGCGATGAGTATCTCATGATGGGGGAAATGTCCAACCGACATTCCGCCGTCTGCGCCGGGATGGGGGAATTCGGCTGGAATGGGCTGGTCCTCACCCCTAAGGCCGGCCCCCGGGTCCGCTGGGTGCAGCTGATCACCGATGGTGAGATCGAGCCGGACCCCCTTTACCAGGGGCCCAGACTTTGCGACCGGAGCCAGTGCAGGGTATGCGTCGATATGTGCCCCGTCCAGGCATTCAGCGAGGACGAAGCGGTCGAACTGACGATTGCGGACAGGAGATATACCTATTCAAAGCTGAATCGTCCCCTTTGCCGCTGCGGGGTGACGGGATTGGCGGCAGGCACGGCCGGACGCCTTCAGGAAAGGATACCTGAAGGCGTGGTGAACAAGGTGGAAGATTGGCTGTCCATCGCGGTTCGGGACGATCGGTGGAACCGAATGGAGAGAGTTGCTTCCATGTGCGGGNNAGGTCCTTTTGGGCTTCGATTTCCAGCCGCCCGGCATGCGTTTCCCCCGCTTTTTATCTTTGACAAACCTCCCGGGTCGCGGTAGAAAAAATATTGGAATATTCATTCGTCAGCCCCGATTCCTCGCGCACCCGGAAAATGGAGGAAAGGTATGAAGATCCCGGAGAAATATCAAAAGCGTCTGATGGGCTTGATTCCGGTGGAACGGATCGTCACCTGGCAGGTTCCCCGTCCTCCCCGGGAGCTCATCCAGGAGCTTTTAAAGTATGAAGGGTTAACCCCCACCCTCTCGGATATTCTTGATTCCTTGGGGATAGCGGGAGCCATCCCGGGATCGGTCCTGAAGCCGGTTCTACCCGGGAAGAAAATCGCCGGTCCGGCCGTCACCTTAAAATATGTTCCCGAACGGATGACTCCCGCCCAGTCTTTCCACGACAAGGCCAAAGCCAAGTTGGCCGAGCGGGATGCCTATGCGCTGACCGAACCCGGGGATGTGGTCGTCATCGACACCGGAGCCAGCGGGGATATCTCCGCCATGGGCGGACTCTCCACGCTGGTGGCCAAGAAATACGGCTTGGCGGGGAATATCGTTGACGGCGGGGTTAGGGACATTCAGGATATGCGCAGCCTCGACTATCCGGTCTGGTCCCGGGGAATCACCCCCATAACCGGGAAATTCCGCTTCGAAGCCCTGGAGATCAACGGCCCGGTGGTCTGCGCGGGCGTCCCCGTCCATCCCGGGGACCTGGTCGTGGCGGATGATACCGGGGTGGTCATCATCCCCCGGGATATGATCAAGAAGGTCGTTCAGCAGGCGATCGAGGCGACGAAAAAGGAAGAGCTTCTCATCCAGGTGATCGAAGAGGGCTCTTCGGTCGAGGATATGAAAAAAGTTCTGGCACCGGAGAAATGGTGAAAAACAGGATAAAGGATCAAGGTTCAAGGATAAAGGTCTTGTTTTTTCTCTTTCCTTGTACCTTTTCCCTTGCACCTTGAACCTGTCCTTCTTGGAGGTTTGAATGGCAGTAGAACTCATGCGCGGGAATGAGGCGGTTGCCGAGGGGGCCATCCGCGCCGGATGCCGGTTTTACACCGGCTATCCCATTACCCCTCAGAATGAACTCTTCGAGTACATGGCCAAGAGGATGCCTCAGTCCGAAGGCACCTTCCTGCAGTGCGAAAGCGAAGTCGCGGGGATCAACATGATCTGGGGAGCGGCTTGCACGGGGATGCGGTCGATGACTTCTTCCTCCGGCCCGGGAATGAGCTTGATGTCGGAAGGCCTGACCACGCTGGCCGCCGGGGAACTCCCCTGTGTCATCGTGGACGTCACCCGGGCAGGGCCCGGTCTGGGCCGGATCGCCCCGGCGCAATCGGATTACCGGCAGGTGACCAAAGGCGGGGGGCACGGCGATTATCATGTCATCGTCCTGGGTCCCTCTTCCACTCAGGAAATGGCCGAACATGCCAACCTGGCATTTTACCTGGCCGATCTCTACCGAAACCCGGTCATCATTCTCATGGATGGAATGCTGGGCCAAATGATGGAGCCGGTGGATTTCGACCTGGTGAAATCCCTTCCGGTCCCGGAAAAGCCCTGGGCCCTGCGGGGAAAAGGAGACGGGGAGCGGAAAATGATCTATGCCGCGCCTTTCGATGATCCCGGTCTCATCCAGCTCAACCTGGACCTGGTGGAAAAATACCGGCAGATCGAAGAGAAAGAGCAGCGGTGGGAGGAAGTGCAGATGGAGGGGGCCGATCTGGTAGTGGTCGCCTTCGGCAGTGGGGCCCGGGCTTCCCTGGACGCCGTTCAGGCGGCCCGTGCCGAGGGGATGAAAGTCGGTTTGGTCCGCCCGATTACTCTCTGGCCCTTTCCCAAGAAAGCCTTCAGCAGGCTGCGCCGTTCGACCAAGGCCTTCCTGGACGTGGAGATGAACGCCGGACAGATGCAGGAGGACCTGGAACGGGTCGTCGGCCCGGATTTTCCCATTTACCACCTGGGACAAGGAGGGGGGAAGATCATCTACCCCGATGAAGTTTACGAAGAGATCAAGAAGCTAATA
>PMCE01000083.1:0-3286 GCA_003154025.1 Syntrophaceae bacterium | reverse complement strand
ATCGCAGGCAAGACGATCGGAGTCACGTCGGCAGGTTGTTCGGTGAGAAACTGGAAGCAGTTTTCCTGCGACATGACCATGGGACTGCACGGGCGCGGTCCGGCCGTGGCCACGGGGCTGAAGAGGACGGCCCCGGATTGTATGGTTTTCACCTATCAGGGAGACGGAGACATGGCCGCCATCGGGACCGGAGAGATCGTTCACGCGGCCTCCCGGTGCGAGCGGATCACCGTGATCTTCGTGAACAATGCGGTCTTCGGGGCGACGGGAGGCCAGCAGGCCCCCACCACGCTTCTGGGCCAGAAAACGACCAGCTTCCCGGGCGGGCGCGATCCCCGGACGGGAGGATACCCTTTAAAGATGTCCGAGATGCTGGGCCTGGTTTCCCCGGAGTCCTACATCGTTCGGGTTTCCCTCCACGACGTGAAGCACATCAGCCAGGCGGCCAANNGAAGAGAAGATGATCCCGGCTTATCCTTTGGGAGAATACGGATCGATAAAAAATTAGGGTTCAGCCGTCCGCGATCCGCTTTCAGCTAGAGTGTAAGAGTGAAAGTTCTTTGCTGCTTCCTGAAAGCTGACCGCTGATCGCTGTCTTTTAGGAGTTCTTATGAACGAATCGGTGATTATGTCTGGTTTTGGAGGTCAGGGGATCATGCTCATGGGGCAGCTCCTCTGTTATGCCGGGATGCATGAGGGCAAGAATGTGTCTTGGATGCCCTCCTATGGTCCGGAGATGCGCGGCGGAACCGCCAACTGCACGGTGATGATTTCCACCGACCGGGTCGGGTCCCCGGTGACCCGTTTTCCCCAATCCTTGGTGGCCATGAATAAAGCCTCTCTGGATAAATTTGAAAGCGCCATTCAGCAGGGGGGATTTCTGCTCATCAACTCCTCGCTGGTGGACCGGGACACTTCCCGGACCGACCTCAAGGTCGTCAAGGTTCCCGCCAATCAGATTGCCGAAGAGGCNNATCGCCCTGCGGCGGATGATCCCGGAGCACCGGAAGGATATGCTGGCGGTCAACGAGAAGGCCCTGCGGCGCGGCGCGGAAGCCGCATCAAAATAGAGTGATTAGTGTCAGTGAAAAACATTTTGGTCTACAGTTTTTATCCTTCTCAACTGACACGAAACACTGACACCGACACTGTTTTTAGAATAGGGAAAGAAAAATGGGAAAGATAGCGATTGATAAGGAACGCTGTAAGGGCTGTCAGCTCTGTGTCGTGACCTGCCCGAAGAAGAGCATCCGGCTGGCGGAAGAGTTTAACGAAAAAGGTTATCACTTCGTCATCTTTGAAGATGGCGGTCAGTGCACTTCCTGCACTTTTTGCGGGCGCATCTGCCCGGACATGGCCATTGAAGTNNGGCAGACTTTTGACCGCACCCGGGTCCAGGATATTCCCGGGACGGTGAAGAACGAATTGAAAAGACTGGCCCTGGAGAAAAAGGTCAAACCAGGGCAGCGGGTGGCCCTCACCGCGGGGAGCCGCGGCGTGGCCAACATCGCCGTCATCCTCAAAGCGGCCGTGGAATACCTCAACTCCATCGGGGCCAAACCTTTTATCTTCCCGGCCATGGGAAGCCACGCCGGCGCCAAGGCCGAGGGGCAGGCAGACCTGCTGGCTCATTATCAGGTGACCGAGGCCTTCACCGGGGCGCCGGTTCTATCCTCCATGGAGGTCGTGGAAATCAGCAAGACCGAAGACGGGGTCCCGGTCTACATCGACAAGAATGCCTCTCAGGCCGACTGGATCATCGTNNNGAAGTGATCAAGAAGGCCCCCATCCTCTGCGGGCTGGGGATGGTGGAAAACGGGTATGACGAGACGGCCAAGATAGTGGCCATCCTCCCGCAGGAGATCGAGGCGAAGGAGCGGGAACTCCTGGCGCTGGCCAAGGCGATGATGCCCCGCCTGCCCTTCAACGAAATCGATCTGCTCATCGTGGACGAGATGGGCAAGGATATCAGCGGCACGGGAATCGACCCCAACGTGACCGGGCGCAACCGGGACCTTCTGGGAGTCTTCCCCCACCCGGTCACCGCCAAGCGGCTCTTTGTCCGGGACCTGACGGAAAACTCCAACGGGAACGCCACCGGCCTCGGGCTGGCCGACCTGACCACCAAAAGGCTGGTTGACAAGATTAATTACCAGGCGACCTACATGAACTGCATCACCGGAATCAGCATCGAGAAGGCGGCGGTTCCCATGCATTTCCCCACCGACCAGGAAGCCATCCGCACCGCCCTGGGGTCCGTAGGCCTGACCCCGGCCGAAAAGAGCAAGATCGTACGCATCAAGAATACGCTGCACGTGGATGAAGTGGAGGTCTCGGAAGCCTTCCTGGCGGAATTGAAGAAGCGGTCCGACCTGCAGATTCTCGACGGCCCCCAGCCCATGTCCTTCGATGGCCAGGGGAACCTTCCTGCCTTGAAAGTTCACGGGGGCGGACGGAAGGCGGACCTTTAACAGACCGTTGCTGGTTGCTGATTGCTCGTTATGACTTGACCCCCTCCAACGTTTTGGAGTCCGGTGGTGTGTAACGAGCAACGAGGAACGAGCAAGCAGCAACAAGGAACGAGGAAAATGATCGATATATTTGTAGGGTGCAGGCAGTACATCCAAAGAGAGGGAGTCCTTGCCGAAGCCGGCAATTTTTTGAAAGCCTTCGGACGGCGCCCTTTGGTTCTGGGAGATGAGCTGGTCCTGTCCATCGTCCGGCCGACTCTGGAAGACCGGTTGAGGGCCGCAGGCCTCTCTCCCTCCTTCGTCCTTTTTGGAGAAGAATGCAGCCTGGGGGAAATTTCCCGGCTGGCGGAGATCGTTCAGAAGGAGAAGCTGGATTTCATCGTGGGGACCGGAGGGGGCAAGGTGCTGGACACCTCCCGTCTGGTTGCCAATCAGCTGAAACTTCCGCTGGTAACCATTCCCACCAGCTCGGCCACCTGCTCCGCAGCCTCGGCAGTCGCGGTGGTCTACGAAAACGGAGTCCGGCAGGCCACGGTAAGCGGGAAAGGCGCGGATCTGGTTCTGGTCGATTCCGCCATCCAGGCCAAGGCTCCGCTACGTTTGATGGCTGCGGGGATGGGGGATGCCCTGGCCAAATGGTATGAAGGAAAGCCCTGTTATGACCAGTTGAAAGAGAGGGACTCCGGCGTTGAATCCGCCATGACCCTTTCCACCCAGGTCAAGGAAACCCTTCTCCGCTTAGGCCTCAAGGCTAAAGAAGATGTGGAGGGGAAACGGAACTCTTCGGCCGTGGAAACGGTGGTGGAGAACAACGT
>PMCE01000194.1 GCA_003154025.1 Syntrophaceae bacterium | reverse complement strand
ATCATCAATATCACCTCGGCCTTCGGGCTGGTGGCCGTCCCGGCCAGAGCCGCCTATTGCGCCAGCAAGGCCGGCTGCAACATGCTGACCAAAGTTCTGGGGATCGAATGGGCGAAGAAGAAGGTCCGGGTGAATGCCATTGCCCCCGGGTACATCCGGACCGAAATGGTCAAGGAGGTTATCGCCAAGGGCATGCTTTCCGTTGAGACCATCGAGAAGAGGACCCCCATGGGCCGCATCGGGGAAGTAGAGGAACTCCTCGGCATGGCGGTCTATATGGCCAGCGACGATTCCAGTTTTATGACCGGAGCGGTGGTCAGTATCGACGGAGGCTGGGAAGCGTACGGATACGTCTGAAATTGCAGATTGCAGATTTCAGATGGCAGATTTTGGACGGCAGAGGAGGGCTGTTGCTTTTCAATCTTAAATCTGCATTCTGCAATCTGAAATCACCCCCGGAAGGTTGGCTCCATTGGGCAAGATGCTCTGCACAAAATGCAACCGATCCTTTTCCCTGACTGAAAAGATCTGGAAATGCCCCTGCGGCGGGTTGCTGGATCTCGAGGTTCAGTCNNATCGAGGCCCGGAAGCCCAACCTGTGGAGGTATCGGGAAGCCCTTCCGGTGGCCAAGGAGGAGTGCATCATCTCCTTTGAGGAAGGATTCACTCCCCTCTTGCCGGCGGAGCTCGACGGGCGATCGGTCTGGATCAAGCAGGACCATCTCTTCCCCACCGGTTCCTACAAAGACCGGGGCGCCTCGGTTCTCATGAGCAAGGTGAAAGAGCTGGGGATCTCCCGGGTGGTCGAAGACTCCTCCGGAAACGCCGGCTGCGCCATTGCGGCCTACAGCGCCAAGGGAAGGATTCAGAGCGAAATCTATGTCCCCGACAGTACCTCCCCCGGAAAGCTGGCCCAAATCGAGGCTTACGGCGCGGTTTTGAAAAAGATTCCCGGGTCGCGGGAAGACACCGCCCGGGCGGTCTGGGACGCGGCGCAGAAGGACTATTACGCCAGTCACTCCTGGAATCCCTTCTTCTTCCAGGGGACCAAGACCTGGGCCTTCGAAGTGTGGGAGCAACTCGGCTGGAAAGCCCCGGATACGATCCTCCTTCCGGTGGGCAACGGGACCCTTCTTCTGGGAGCCTTCATCGGTTTCGGGGAGCTGCTGGAAGCGGGGATGATCCGGGAAATTCCCAGGATGATCGGGGTCCAATCCGTCCATTGCGCCCCGCTGGCCCGGGCTTTCCGGGAAGGTCTGAAAGAGATCCCCAAGATCCAGCCCCAGGAAACGCTCGCCGAAGGCATCGCCATTGCCGAACCCGTGAGGGGGAAGCAGATCGTGGAAGCAGTGAAAAAGAGCGGGGGCTCCTTCCTGTCAGTCCAGGAGGAGGAAGTGAAGAGAGCCCTTCGGCTGACCGGCCGGATGGGATTTTATGTCGAACCCACCGCGGCCGCCGCCGTGGCCGGGGTCCTCCAATACCTGAAGTCATCGGACCCGGAAGAGACGATCGTCTCCGTCTTCACCGGCCACGGCCTTAAGGCCACGGAGAAAATTCTAAAGATCCTGGGAGAAAGCGCTAAGCATTAAGAGATCTTCAACGGGAGCCCGGGGATGAATCCCCCCGAAGGTTCCGGGACGAAAAGGCGGGGGCAGCATGCGTTTCGGCAGCGTCGATCTCTTCATGGATTCCGGGGATGCGGGATTCCGCACGGGTCGTCCCCTGGGGAACGAGGGGTTTTTAAAAGCCCTGCTTACGTATGGCCGTTTCGATGCCTATCACTTTTTCTGCCCCGATCTGAATCAAAGCGAAAAATTCCGGGAACGCCTGGAGCGATTGGTTCCGGACGCTAAGCTCCGCGAACGGGTCCACACCAACCTCCAGGTGGCCGTGGCGGAAACCCTCCGGGAGCAGGAGTTTGATATCTTCCATCAGGGGGATTGTACCTACTCCATGCCCTATCTCATCGGCCTGCGGAACCGTCTGGCCCGGGTCCCCTTCCCCATCACCGGCATGACCCATTCCATCGACAGCGTTTTCATGAATTCCCGCTACCTGGAGCTGCTCCTGGCGGGACTGGCTCCTTATGACGGCATCGTCTGTTCCAGCCCCAGCGCCCAGCGAGCCTTGGAGAAGGGGCTCGGCTGGGTGGGAAAGCAGCTGCGGGAAAGGACGGGCGTCACCTTCCATACCCATGTCCGTCTCGAGCGGATTCCCCTCGGGATCGAGGATTCCTTCTTCCAGGAGGAAGACCGGAAGGAAGCCCGGGCCTTCTTCCACTTCTCCCCGGATTCGGTGGTGGCCCTTTCCGGGGGCCGGATCTCCCTCCGCCACAAGGCCGATTGGGCCCCGGTCCTGGAGTTGTTCGCCCAGATGGAATCCCGGCGGGAACTGCGGAACCTGGTCTTCATCATCGCCGGCGGAGGGCAGGCCTCGGACACCGCCCTCCTGGAGTCCATGATCGGCCAGATGGGGCTGCAGAAAAAGGTCTTCCTCTTCCCCAACTTCCAGCCCGAAGTGAAGAGGAAGCTGTACCAGGCCGCTGATTTTTACCTTTCCATCATCGATAACTTCCAGGAAACCTTCGGCCTTTCGACCGTGGAAGCGATGGCCTCGGGGCTGCCGGTGGTCATCTCCGACTTCAGCGGTTATCGGGATTTCATCACCGAGGGGAGGGAAGGTTTTCTCCTTCCCACGACCTGGACGGACGGGCTGCCCGAATTTCTCCGGGATAACTTCGGCATTCTGGACCCCTCCATGGCGCGGCTTTATCTCTCCCAGATGGTAGCCGTAGACCTGGAAAAATTGAGGTCGTCCATTCTGTGGCTGGGCGGCGAACCGAATCTGAGGTCCAGGATGGGGGCAGCGGCAAAGGCGATGGCTTCGTCCTATCGCTGGGCAAACCTCATCCCGCGGTATGAGCATTTTTGGGCGCAACTGAAGGAGGAGGCTCGGCAGTACAGTCTCAACCCCGTCGAACCCCCCGAAATCCTGGTCGGAGATTTCTCCTCCACCTTCTCCCATTATCCCTCCCGGCGCCTGTCGTCCAGGGACGTGATTAACCTGACCGATTACGGACGGCAGTTTCTGCGATCCCCCGCAAGTCTTGTTCGCTACGAGGATATCCAGGTCTGTATCTTCCCCGACCTTGAAAATCTCCTCCTGGACAGCATTCTTCAGCAGCCCCGGTCCCTGGCCAGCTTGCGGGAACTGGGGAAGAAGGCCCTCGAGGCCACGCGGGGGCAGGTGGATTTTCACCTCCTCTGGCTTCTCAAACACGGGGTGCTGAAGATCGAATCCCCGTAGTAGGTCGGCCCGTCAGCCGGTCTGCCCGTCACTTGTTGCCGACTGCCCATCTTCCATTTTTGCCTTTCGCCCTTTGCCTTGAACCCTGTGCCTTGTACCTTGTACCTCGAACCTCGCGCCTGCCTTTTATATCCACCCTCTTATTTTATAATAAACAATCCCGCCGTATTCATGGACCAGCAGAGGCAAAAGGTTCAGACGACCCCAGGGAGAATCGGCATATTTTTCATAGGGGTCGGCAAAAGCCGGATAGACTTTGAAGCCGGCATACTCGAAAGCCATCAACGCCCGCTTCATGTGGCTGAAGGAGGTGACCAAAAGGAGGCTTTTTATTTTGAGGGAATCGGCGATCTTTTTGACCTCGACGGCCTGTTCATGGGTGTTTCTTGCATTTTTCTCCAGGAGGATGTCCTCGGGAGGGACTCTCAACCGTCTGGCTTCCTGGCTCAAGACTACCGCTTCGGAAACGGTGGACGGGCCCACGATTCCCCCGGAGAAGAGGATCTTTTTCGCCTTTCCATCAAAATAGAGCTGGACTCCCCGCACCATGCGATGGGAAGAGATCAAGTTCAGGTACCGCCCCTGATTGACCCCTCCTCCGAGAACCACGATCAAGTCCGCCTCCCTTACCTCTTCCGGAACCGTCAGCGGCCCCAGAAGGTAGCGGGTGACGGGGGTGTAGGCAAGGGCCAGGATGATCAAAAGGGACAGCCAGAGGATCAGATGCAGAGAAAAAAGAAGCTTCCGTCCCCAGGAGCGGCTCTTGGCCATTCGTTCTCCCTTCGAAGGTTTCTGCGGAGCTCTTCAATTATAGGGGGAGCGAATTGCGGAAGGCAAGGAACAATTCTTTTCTTGACACTCCTCCCCCATTCCCTTATAAAAAAACATAGATAGATCTTAAAGGAACCCTTGAAGGAGGAGAACCATGCCTGTCATTTTTGAAAAGAAAGAAAAGATCGCCATTATCACCATCAACCGTCCGGAGGCGATGAACGCCATCGACCCCGAGACGAGCGAACAACTGGGCAAGGCCTGGCTGGAGTTTCGGGACAGCCCGGACCTTTGGGTGGCCATTCTCACCGGGGCGGGCGACAAGGCTTTCTCCGCCGGGGCGGACCTGAAGAAGATGATCCCTCTCCTCGCTTCCCTGGGACCCTTCGACCGCAAGGAACGGGAAGACAAGCTCCCCGGCTTCGGCGGAATCACCCGGAACCTCAATATTTGGAAGCCCATCATCGCCGCCATCAACGGCTTCTGCCTGGCCGGCGGGTTGGAGATGGCCCTGGCCTGCGACCTGCGCGTGGCGGCCGAGCACGCCACCTTCGGCTTGCTGGAAGTCAGCCGGGGGATCATCCCCGGGGCAGGAGGAACCCAGCGGCTCCCGAGGATGATTCCCGTCGCCAAGGCCATGGAGATCATCCTGATGGCCCAGCGCATTGACGCCCAGGAAGCGCTGCGGCTGGGGTTGGTCAACCGGGTCGTCCCCGCGGCCGAGGTCATGCCGACAGCCTTGAAGATGGCCGAAGCCATCCAGCAGAACGGCCCCCTGGCGGTGCGGGCGGCCAAAGAGGCTATCATCCGGGGGATGTCCCTGCCCCTGGAAGAAGGGCTTCGTCTGGAATCGGTTCTCCAGTCCTACCTTCTGAGGACCGAAGACGCCGCCGAAGGTCCCAAAGCCTTCGCCGAAAAGCGGAAGCCGAATTTTAAGGCCAAATAATACAGGAACGAGGTACGAGGCGCGAGGAGCGAAAATATTTTCATTGTCCTTGCCTCGAGCCTCGTGCCTCGGACCTCGTTCCTATGTATGGTGGGAGGCAGAATTGCTGAAACCGGAAGATTTCTACTCGGCCCTGCGCGAGGCGGAGGTTGCCCCGGTCGAAGAACTGGTCAGGAAAGCCCTGGCGGACGGCCATTCGGCCGCCGAAATCCTCGATCAGGGACTGATCGGCGGAATGGCCATCATCGGCCGGGAGTTCAAAGCCCGAGACCTCTGGGTCCCGGATGTTCTCCTGGCTGCCCGGAACATGAAGCAAGGAGTCGGGATCCTTCAGCCCCTCTTCTCCCGGGAAGGACAGAAGGCCAAAGGCATCATCGTCCTGGGAACCGTCAAGGGAGACATTCATGACATCGGCAAGAATCTCGTCGCCATCATGATGTCGGGCTCCGGCATCGAGGTCATCGACCTGGGCATCGACGTGCCCCTGGAAAAATTTCTCGCCGCCGTCGAGGAGCGCAAACCGCAAATCGTCGGGCTCTCCGCGCTTTTGACCACGACCATGCTGGAAATGCGGAAAGTCATCGAAGCGATCCGGAAGACCCCCTCTCCCAACAAGCCTCACATCATCGTGGGAGGAGCCCCGGTGACCGAGGCTTTTGCCAAAGAGATCGGGGCGGACGGATACGGCGCCGATGCGGTGGCCGCCGTGGAGTTGGCGTTGAAACTGCTGGAAAGAGGGCCGCAGGATGACGCGAGGACGCGATGACGCTGGGACGCGGAGAAACAGAGGAATCCCCGTGTCTTCGGGTCGTGGCGTCTTCGCGTCTAAAGCTTAGGGATATGGGGAGGCTGGGATGAGTCAGAGAATTTCTCCGAAAAGGCGGTTCCTTTCCGCCCTTTTCGGTGGACGCCGAAGCGACCGGCCGCCGGTCGGAAATCCGACCTCCATCGTCACCCTGGAGCTGATGGAGAAGACCGGGATCTTCTTCCCCCAGGCCCATCTCGACCCCCGGCCGATGGCTGAGCTGGCGGCCGCCGGCCACGAAATCCTGGGCTTTGATGCCATCATGCCCGAATTCAGCGTCCAGCAGGAGGCCGCCGCCCTGGGGTGCGAGATGGACTGGGGAAGCCCCTCCATGATGCCCGATGCCAAAACCCATCCCTTCCAGAGGGTGGAAGATCTTCAAATCCCGGAGAACATCCTGGAGAAGCCCTCCCTGAAGGTCGTGCTGGAGGCCTTGAGTCTGCTCCGCCGGCAATACGGGGAAGAAGTCGCCATCATCGGAAAGGTCATGGGACCCTGGACGATCTCCTACCACATGGCGGGAACGGAAAATTTCCTCCTCTGGTCGGCCGTCGAGCCCGACAAAGTAAAGCGCTTCCTGGAGGTGCTGAAAGAGGTCACCGTGCTCTTTGCCAAGGCTCAGTTCCAGGCCGGAGCGGACGTAGTCGTCCTGGCGGACCATGCTACGGGAGACCTCGTCAGCCCCAAGACCTACCGGAATTTTCTCCTGCCAGTGCACCGGGAATTGGTCCAGAGAATCGGCGGACCTATGATCCTGCACATCTGCGGGAATTGCGCCGACCGTCTGCGGATGTTTGTGGAAGCCGGGTTTGACGGTTACCATTTCGAATGGCAGGTCGACGCGCGGGAAGCCGTAAGAGTCGTGAACCACGAGATGGCCCTGGTGGGGAATATCAACAACCCCACGGCTCTTTACCGCGGAACCCCTGAGGACGTCCGGAAACAGGTTCGCTACAGCATTGAAGCGGGCGTGGACATCATCGCCCCCGAATGCGCCGTCCCCCTGCAGACCCCCCTCCGTAATCTCCGTGCTATTGTGGAAGCGGCCCAGGAGGGGTATTAAGANNAGGTTGTTGGGGGTGGTGTAGAAGGCCCGCCCCCGGTTGACCTTGGAGACCTCCTGGACGAACTGGACCAGGTGGGGATCCTGGCCGAGCATGAAGATGTTCAGGTTGATGCCGCTGGCCGCGCATTTCTTGAATTCCAGGAGAGTCTTGGCCAGGGTCTTGGGATGGGGAGGAAACTGGAAGAAGACCTTTCCGTTCTCCCGGTGGGCGGTCGGCTCTCCGTCGGAGACCAGGATGATCTGCTTGTTGGGCGCATGCTCCCGGTGGAGAAAGGACTTGGCCAGCATCAAGCCTTCTTCCATGTTGGTATAGGGATTGTCCAGGTCCCAGTTGAGGCAGGGCAGGTCTTTGCTCTTCAGCTTGCGGGCGTACGAAGAAAAACCCACCAGGTGAAGGCGGTCCTGGGGAAACTGGGTCTGAATCAGCGTGTTGAGGGCTAAAGCCACCTTCTTCGCGGCGAAAAACTTCTCGTCCCGGGCCATGGAACCGCTCATGTCCAGCATGAGGACGATGGAAGAGCGCGTCCGTTTTTCGGTCTGATAGACCTCAAAATCCTCCGGAGACAGCTCCAGCAGACGGCCGTCTTCGGGTTCATAGGAGGTGCGCGATTTGCGCTCCAGGGAATTCATCAGGGTCCGGCTCATGTTGAGATGGAAGGGGTCCCCGAACTGGTAGGCCCTGGTCTCCTCCAGGAGAAAGCTCATCCCGGTGCCCCGCAGACGGGTCTGGTGCCCCCCCAGTGCGTCCTTGGTCAGGGAAGTAAAGATGTCCTGCAGCGCCCTCTGCCCGATTTTCCGGATTCCCTTCGGGGTCAGCTCGTATTTAGCCCCCAGCTTTTCGATATACCCCTGCATCTCCAGCAGACGGGGCATCGCTTTGATCTGGTTCCAGAGCTGATAACTCTGTTCCCCCATCAGGTCCTGGATCTGCTGGGCGTCGATTTTATCCAGATCCAGCCCCCAGGAAGCGCGGCGGAGCTCATGCTCCAGCTTCTCCAGCCGTTTCAACTCCTCCAGGGCCGAAGGGTCGGAGGAGGACATGGACTCCTGGAGCTTCTGCTTGAGTCGCCGGACCTGCTCCAGGAAGTCATGGATCCCCTGAAGTCCCGGGCATTCTTCGCTCTGTTTGATTCCCTGCTGCTTCAGGAGGTCGAGGGCTTTGCTGATGTCATTCTCCCGGAGGAGCATGTCGGAGAGCTGCTTGAGGATATCGTCGGCGTTCGTTTCCTGGAAAGAAGAGAGGGGTTCCTTGCCCCAATAATACCGGTAACGGATCATGAACTCAGTCCTGTCGTGAGAGGATTTTATTTATCAGAATACCATGGAAGGGGCCGCAGATCAAGCCGGGAAGCTCTCCCCAGCCATCCCCTCTTCTCCTCCGCCTTCATCGATTCCCATCTTTTTTTCGATTCCCATTTTTTTCTTGACAATTTCTGGGCCATCAGGCTAATATTTTTTTAACGAGTTAGCGTATGAGAGAGATCTTCGCGGGCATCCTTATTAGCATCCTGATTATTTTGGGCCTTTTGGGCTAACCGCC
>PMCE01000265.1:979-3926 GCA_003154025.1 Syntrophaceae bacterium | reverse complement strand
ATGGGGTCCAAGAACCTCAAGGCGGTGGTGGTACGGGGCAAAGATCCCGTACCCATCGCCAACAAAGACCGGTTCAACGAGATCAATAAAGAGGTGCTGAATAAATTCACGGAAGGGGTTAAAAAGATGGGGCCATCGCCCCTGAGCCAGCACGGGACCATCGGCGTCATGACCCCTCTGGTCCAGAAATTCGGAGTCTTCCCTACGAAGAACTGGCAGCAGGGGCAGTTTGAAGGGTGGGAGGCCATCACCGGACAGACCCTGACGCAAAAATACCTGGTAAAGACCCGGGCCTGCTGGGCCTGCCCGGTCGCCTGCGCGCGGGTGACCAAGGTGGAAGAGCCGGGCTTTGAAGGAGAAGGGGAGGGGCCGGAGTTTGAGACCGGCTATGCCCTGGGCGCCCTCTGCATGGTGGACAACCTGGCCGCCATCACCAAGGCCAACTATCTGTGCAACGAGCTTGGCCTGGACACCATCACCATGGGAGGGACCATTTCCTGCGCCATGGAGTTGTACCAACGCGGTTATTTAAACGACCAACAAGCCGGCGGGCCGGTCAAGTGGGGGGACGCCCAAAGGCTGGTGGAATTGACCCGGCTGACCGGTTTGCGGGAAGGGTTCGGCGACGAATTGGCGCTGGGCAGCTATCGGCTTGCCGAAAAATACGGCCATCCGGAGCTGGCCATGGTCTCCAAAAAACTGGAGATGCCGGGTTACGACCCCCGGGGCCTGCAGGGGCAGGGCTTGAATTATGCCACGTCGCCCATCGGAGCATCCCACTGCCGGGGACACATGGCCTACCCCGAGATGGTGGGAATCCCCAAGCCCACCGATCCCCATGAATGGAAGGGGAAGGGGAAACTGGTCAAGCTGTGGCATGAGGTCTTCAGCATCATCGACTCCGCGGGGCTCTGCATATTCTTCGCGGGCCGCAATCTGGTGAGGCCGGAGCTGGAGATCTATCCCGACCGGATCCTGGATTATCTCAATGCGGTCACAGGGGCAGAGTACTCGCTGGATGAACTGATGAAGGCCGGCGAGCGAACCCTGAATGCCGAGCGTCTATTCCTGGTGCGAGCGGGATTTACCCGCAAGGATGACTCGTTGCCACCTCGCCTGACCCGCGAGCCCCATACCTCAGGTCCTTCCGCAGGAAAAGTGGTCCACCTGGAGGAAATGCTTAATGAATATTACCAGGAACGGGGATGGGATGAAGACGGAATTCCCACCGGCAAGAAGCTCAAAGAGCTTGGCTTGCAATAGTCAGCTGTAAGGGCGATTCGTGAATCGCCCCTACGGCATTATAAGATTGTAGGGGCACGAAGTCCCGCGAAACGCGGGATGCCCCTGCGAGCTTTTACCCAGTCGGAGAGACGGGGACTCATGTTATGCCCATCCATGTACATCTCTTCGCTTACCTGGCCAAATACTCTCCCACGGGCCAGGAAAAATTCGACCTGGAGATGGGCCCGGAAAAAACAGTGGGGCAACTCATCGACAAGCTGCATATCCCCGCCGACTTTGAAAAGAGAGTCCTGTTAAACGGCCGGCATACGGATTCTTCCGTCTGCCTCGCAGATGGAGATGATGTGTTTATCTTTCCGCCTGCGGCGGGAGGGTAAGACAATTGCGCATTGTAAATTGCGCATTGCGCATTGGAAGAGAAAAAGAAAGTAAATTGCGGATTGTAAATTGCGAATTGCGGATTGCGGGATAAAAGAACATAGGGGCAAGGAAACAAAGGGGAAAGGATTCGCGGGGAATCGTTCAGGCATCTAGATTTCACTTGAACCCTGAAACCTTCGAATCCTATTTTAAAGGAGGTTGGGATTATGCCTTTTTCGATCGAGCATGTGACCGTTCGAGTCAGGGACATGGAGGCGTCTATCGGCTATTACCAGCGGATGTTTGAAGCCCGGCTCGTACTCCGGCGGAACCTTTCCGGGGGGAGGAAGATCGCTTTCCTCTACATCGGGGACTCCCTGTTTGAACTCATGGCCTTCGGGCCGGCCAAGGAACCGGTCGACGCCCGGGATTATTATGGGTTTCATCACATCGGGATCAAGACGGACAATTTTGAGAAGACTTATAAGGACCTCAAAGCCAAGGGCGCCGAGTTCCTGGGCGAACCCTTCGAGCCCACGCCCGGAATCCACCTGGCATTTCTGCGTGACCCCAACGGGGCGGTCATCGAGCTCGCGCAACGGGATCCCCAGGTGTTTCAAGCAGCCATAAAGAAAGGGACGGTAGACTGGTAAATCCCGCGCCTGATCAGAGATTGACTCCTAACGGGGGAAAACACCGTCATTCGCTCTGCAAAGCTTGTCCCGGTAGGCTTTAAGCCGGGAGCGGGATCAGGGCCTTTGAAATTGTTATCGTCTGCATCAGCCTGGATGCCCGCTTCCGCAGGCATGACGAATTACGGCACAGTCTCTCAGAAGAGAGGACGCCGGGGATAGGGCGCGGGGCGCTGGGTCTAGAGGGAATCAGGTTTGAAGTTATTCGGGCCGACCGAAAAGGCCGTTTTTCTCAGAAGGCCAAACCGTTTCGTCGTCATCTGTAACCTCAATGGAAAAGTGATAAAGGCTTTCCTCCCCAACCCGGGACGGCTCTGGGAGTTGTTGCTTCCGGGAGCTGTCCTTACCCTCGAAAAATCATCCCAGCCGGACAGGAAGTTCCCCTACACGGTGGTGGCCATCGAACGGGAAGGGCACCCGGTCATGGCTCACACCCACCGCACGAATGACCTGGTGGAACACCTTTTACGACAGGGAATTCTCCCCGGCCTGGAGGGAACGCAGATTGTCAGACGAGAAATCCAGCATGGGAACAGCCGGTTCGACTTTCTCCTGAAGAGGGGGAAAGAAGAGATCTACCTGGAGGTCAAATCCTGCTCCCTTTTTGGCAAGCACGTGGCCATGTTCCCCGATGCCGTCACCGCCCGGGG
>PMCE01000265.1:0-844 GCA_003154025.1 Syntrophaceae bacterium | reverse complement strand
AGAAATGGAGGATCACGGCAGTTATATCCTCATCCTCCGGCTGCCGGTAAAGAAAGAAATAGAGGTTGGGAAGCTCGGAAAAATTCAATTTAAGAAAGGTTTTTATCTCTATGCCGGGTCGGCCCGGAAGAACTTGACCCAGCGGCTGGAAAGGCACAGGCGGGAGAGGAAGAAGCTTTTCTGGCACATCGATTACCTGAGAGCNNTCTTCCGACTGCTCCTGCAATTCTCATCTCCTGGGGATGAGCGAAGACCCCTTCCATTCTCCCGAATTTATTTCCCTCCTGCAATATTTCCGAATGGACCGATTGTTCACGCTCAAAGAGGGGGAATGATTCGTAGCTTGCGGCCCCAGGAAGGTCCGAGAACCTCAACAGGGAATCCAGGAATATGATGAGAAGAATTGACAAGTCGGCGGGGGAGGGGATTCAGGAGAGAACCACGCTCAGGGTGAATGGTTTGATCCTACCAACGCCTACCTGGGCCCTCAACGGATTTTTTTGACGATTCTGGGTTTGGTGGGCTAAGACGGGGTCACTGAACCGCTGCTGGCCAGAAGGAAGCAAAAGAAGAACGGCGGATCTTTGAGAANNATATCAACTGTTTTCAGCTTCCCATCGATATAGGCACACCACCAGAAGTGGGTTCCGTCATGAAAAAAAGCGACATACTGTCCGCCCTGCGGTGCCCGGCCAATCATCAAGCCCGGAGCATCGCAAGTGGGACATCGCTCACAGTAGATGATGGGCGAAGAACCGACCACAAACAGCAGAAGGAGGCATAAGCCGGCAATTAAGAGTACCGTTCGTTTTTTCTTTCTCATAAACAGCCTCCTTTGTTACTA
>PMCE01000500.1 GCA_003154025.1 Syntrophaceae bacterium | reverse complement strand
TCCAGGGAATTTTAAGATGGGATAGATAATTCACTGGCAAGGATGGTCAACAATTCTCCCTGCCTGGATGCCCGCCTCCGCGGGCATGACCAAAGATGATCATTTCCCGCCGGGGAGAGAGGGGCGACCGGATATCCCCTCTCTCCTCTTTTTTTCCAATATTCCCAAGAACCAACATGCGGTTATAATATAAAGATAGGGCAGAAGAAACAACCTGCCCTGGAGGGAAAGAGATTACCTTATCGGCCAAGGGCTGATGATCGGCGCGAGCCCGGAATGTCGGGCTGCGCTTTCTCTGGAAATCAAAGAACTCTTCGGTTGCTCATGAGCGAACAAAAACTTTTTCAGAATCGAAATTTCCACTGGCTGGTTGCCGGCCTGGCGCTTGTCGCCCCCCTGGAGGTTCTTTCCCTATTCGACCTCCGGCTGACCCCCTGGGCCCAGATCCCCTTGATTGGCCTGCTGGCCCTCCTATTCGGCAGGAACCTCCTGCTCAGCGGACTGCGCAGTCTCCTCCGCCTGGATTTCTCCAACATGAACCTTCTCATGACCATCGCCCTGGGAGGGGCCGTTTACCTGGGGCATTACGAAGAGGCCGGGGTCATCATCGTCCTCTTCTCCCTGGGCGAAATGCTGGAAGACTTCGGGGTGACCAAGAGCCAAGAGGCTCTGCAGAAGCTGGTGGAGAAGACCCCCAAAACCGCTCAGGTAAAGGGCAAGGAAGAAAAGGTTCCGGTGGAGACCGTGGAGGTGGGCGCAGTGGCCATCGTGAAACCCGGTGACCAGATCCCCCTCGACGGAGAGGTGGCCGCCGGAAACTCCCTGGTGGATGAAACGGCCATCACCGGAGAGCCTCTCCCCCGCAGCAAGTACCCGGGGGACCTGGTCTTCGCCGGGTCCATCAATGGGTCGGGCTATATGGAGATAACCGTAACCAAGAAGTCCCAGGATACGACGCTTTCCAAGATCATCCAGCTGACCTACCAGTCGGCCGAGCGGAAATCCCATGCCCAGCGGTTCATCGAAAAATTCGCCCGGTATTACACCCCCTCGGTGGTCCTCGCCTCTCTCCTCCTGGTCCTGATCCCGGTAGGGCTGCTGGGAAAACCCTTCGAACCCTGGTTCATCCAAGCCCTGACCCTGCTCATCATCTCCTGCCCCTGCGCCCTGGTGGTCTCCACCCCGGTGGCCATCTTCTCCGCCATCGGGAACGCGACCCAGAGGGGAGCCCTGATCAAGGGGGGAAGGTTCATCGAGGAGATGGGACGGGTGAAAGTCATCGCTTTCGACAAGACTCGAACTTTAACCAAGGGAGAGCCCACGGTATCCGATGTTTTTACCTTCGACAATCTTCCCCTGGAAGAAGTGCTGGGATGCGCCGCGGGAATGGAATCTTTTTCCGAGCACCCCATCGCCAAAAGCATCCTGGCCAAGGCGGAAGAAGAGCGAATTCAGCCCCATCCCTTCGAACATTTCGAGGCCATCTCCGGCAAAGGTTTAAAAGGGGAGTGCATGGTCTGTTTCAACAGCCATCAATGCCTGGGAAACATCCGGTTCGTGACCGAAGAACATCATGCCAAAGAAGATGTGGTGAAGACAGTGGAGGAGTTGGAACGCCAGGGGAAGACCGCCATCGTGATCAGCGACCACCAGAGGGTCAAAGGGGTGATCGGGGTCAGCGATGAGATCCGGCAGGAGAGCAAGTCGGTCATCGAAAGTCTCCGATCCCTGGGGATCACTCCGGTTATCCTCACCGGGGACAACCCTTCGGCGGCAAAGTTTGTGGCCTCCCAGCTGGGTATCGAGAAGGTGAAAGCCCAGCTCCTTCCGGATCAAAAGGTGGAAGAGCTGGCCCAGCTCATCCGGGAAAATCAGCACGTGGCCATGGTGGGGGATGGGGTGAATGACGCNNGCCTCCGTGGGCATCGCCATGGGAGCCATCGGATCGGATGTGGCCATCGAAAACGCGGACATCGCCCTGATGAGCGACAACATCTCCCTGGTGCCCTACCTAGTGAAATTGGGGAGAAGGACCGTCGCCACGATCCGCTTCAACACGATCTCCGCGGTCCTGATCAAGTTCCTTTTCCTCGCCCTGGCTTTGGGGGGCATGAGCAGCCTGGTCCTGGCCATCTTTGCCGACGTGGGGGTCACCGTCCTGGTCGTCCTGAACGGGCTGAGATTGTACGGGTTCAGGGATGCCTGAGCCTCCTATCTCCGGGCAAAGAGAAGGTCTTAAGAGTTAAAGGGCACTTTACGCATTGACAACCTGTAGGACCTGATCCCAGATCAGGCCGGAAATCTAGTAAGATGGAGAAAAATGTGAAGACGGCAGCGGTTTCGGAATTAAGGGCGCGATTGAGCAAATACCTGGAGCGAGTCAAGGCCGGAGAAGAGATCGTGATAACCCGCCGCGGGACCCCGGTCGCTCGATTGGCGCCGATTTCCCGGGAAAAGACGAGTAGAATCGCCATGGCGAGTTTGGAAAGCCGGGGCTTGATAAGGCTCGGGTCGGGCAAGCTCCCTAAGGACTTCTGGAGGATTCCCAAGCCTGAAGACCCGGGCGGATCCGTTTTAGAGGCACTCCTGGCAGATCGAAAGAAGAATTGAAATCGTTCCTTCCCCTTTGCATCCTGGAATGCAGACTTATCCCATCATATTCAAGAAACAGGCAATGCCCAGGCATTCGTACTGGCTTTTTGGAAGCTTGGCTTGACCATTTCCCCCCAAGAATGTATATTCCAGCTCAGTGCTGTCCAAATTATCTAAAAGTCTGATAAGTGTTTTTTGAAATTATTGGGTTTTTGGACAAGATTTTTCACTTTCATAGACCAGGTTCCTGTTTTTGCTGTCCCAAATTACCCTTCCTGATGCCGGGAAANNCGGTGCAACACTCAAGATCCCCGTTAAGACGGTGGTGCAAATGCGCATTGCTAAAGCGGCTAAGGATGCAATTGTACCGGGGAAAAAGTAAGGAGAAATTACTTTTGATTGTTTAAGTTCAAGGGTTAGAAGATAAATGGCAGTAGGTATATTAGAAGAAAAAATATCCGAGTATGAATTTGTTATTAGAGCAAATTAAGTTGTTATCATCTACTGAAACCAGAAGCCGGCAACCTTATTTTCCTGTATGACCATCCTAGCGAGCATTTCGTCACCGCCATCTTGGTAAGTGATCTTCCACAAAAAAACCTCGACACCCTGCTGCTTGAGACTGCCCAGGTATTGCGGTTTATATCCCTTTTTCAGCCGAGGAGACAGCTGGGCACTGACCTGCGAAAACGTTTCTTTTGTGATTCTTGATTTCAGGGCTGGTGCGGCATTGGCGACCAAAACGTCGTAGTTGTTTGTGGCAATCGCCGCCAGAAGCGTATTGAGGGTCCCCTCAGTAGACGGGCCATCTGTCGCAGCATTCAGGACAGGTATCCATGCAAGCACAACTAGGACGATCACAATTCCTGTCTGTTTCAACAGTGTAACGGTGCTCATCGCTTCCCCCTTTTTTTAGTGTGTACTTATGCCAGTTGGAAAAGTTATTTTCAACCACTGAAGACCCCCAAACGGACTGACCTTTTGACCCGCCTTTCGATTCAAATCTGGTTGATAGGAAAAACGGATGCCAATTTACTTGCCAGTCATGCTATCTACCAATCCAAGGGCAAAGATATCCGTCTTTTTTATTTTGTTTAGAAAAGTACTAGGCATAAATCACCCGTCGTATGTTCTCCGTCAGTGGGAATCAAGGAGGCGGTGGCGGAGGATATGCGCTGGATGCCGGCGGAGTGAAACCCGGAGGTGGAGGTGGCGGCGGGACAGCTCGTCTATAAGTCCGCACGGCACCTGGGACCTGATTCCCCTTCGCATACATGCATTGCAGATAGGCATTGTCGTATCGCCTCTGGACTTCCCATCGGGCTCCATAGGACGGGCCACTTGCCGCTGCGGTTCCCAGAATAGCACCGCTTGCGGCGCCAATTCCAAGACCGACACCAAACTGGCCAGAGGCAGCACCAATCGCCGCACCCAGCCCTGCCCCTAACATCGTCCCAATCGCTGCTCCGCTGACGAGGGTCTTGTTGGCGCTTTCGCCCGGCGGCCCTCCAACCTGCTGGCTAGCCCATTGCCTGCAAACCGCGTCATCGGATTGGAATACTTCAAAGGGCTTCCCTGGGCCGGGCCATACCATGACACTTGGGCCTGCGGGGATCGTTGCGCAGGAGCTTACTGCCACCGCAACTAAAAGCAACAAAACAATTCCTTTGAAGTTCATTCCGGCATGTCCTCCTTTATTGATTGGGCGGGGTTACATTTGGTACCACCGTCATCCACCCGCCCTGGCAACTTTTAACGTATGGGTAATAGCCTTGCGGATTCTGGCAGTAGTACCAGTATTGAGGTTGCTCTTGCTCCGGTTCGTTATATACTGGAGGCGCCCCGGTTACCTCCTGCGGATAGTAGGGCCATCCCACATACGGTCCCCCTCCATAGGACGCATAGGGCCACCCTGAATAGGCCCACCCCAGGAGAGGCCATCCCCAAGATCCCCATCCCCATAATCCCCAATAGGGGTAAAAACCTCTTCCATAGAACCCTCCATAGTATCCCCCTCGATAACCGCCATAGTATCCTCCACGATACCCACCATAATACCCACCTCGGTATCCACCAGAGTATCCTCGAGATACAGGAGCAGCATGATACCCTCCAGAGTATCCTCGAGTTAGAGGAGCAACACGGTATCCACCGCCAGAATACCCGCCGCGGAATCCTCCAGAGTACCCACCTCGATAACCACCGCCAGAGTATCCGCCATGGAATCCTCCGCCTCCCCCTCCGCGACCACCGCCTCCGCCATGCCCACCACCACCACGCCCTCCACGAGCTTCTAAAAACGCAGGCACAAGCAGGAATACTAAGCTAAGGATTGAGGCAATTAAAGCAGCCGTTAACCTTTTCATGATTTAGCCCGCCTTCCGGGGGAATTATGAGAATACTAAAAGGCACCTTATCAAAAATGATTTTGGAAAAGTCCTCTATTTCGTCCCCCCTCCTGGAGCAGTTCCCTTGATATACCCTTTGGGCGTCCAGGTTGGACCATAAAGTCTAGCCCTTTGCCTATACCCTTCCAAATGGTAAGTAGGACCATAGATCCTGTCATAAAGTTTGCCCTCTTCAATCCGGCCTTTCAACTGCCAATGATTGTCATAAATTTTGCCCTCTTGAAAGTAGCCTTTCAGCTGCCAGTTTTTGTCGTAAACCCGCCCACCCTCAACGCGGAATTTGAGGTTCCAGTTTTGATCGAAGACGAGTTCTTCTGCTGAGGCAACCATGGGCACCAGGAGCGCTAGCATCAAGATGATGGTTTTCATTTCCTCGGCCTTCCTCGAGCGGAAAAATGATCTTTTTATCTATTATAACGCAGAAAGGGACGAATTTGATGACAGGGGCGGAGCTTAAAATATCGGCCAAGAAGGGGGGCTGGATGAGGGGCCGAAGGCGGCTGGGCAGGTGGAGAGATGCGGGGAAGAAGACATGGGACTTCCGAAGGTTCGGAAATGACCCGCAGACCGAAACCTCTAGGTGGTACTGTGCCAGAATTGTGCTAAAATCAACTCAAAAAGACCACAACAGATAGAATAAAGAGGAACAGACAAACTTCTTTTTTTTGCAATGTTTTCAAACGCTTACGGGAAAGCCAGACCAATATCAAGGGATTAAAAAACTTAATGATTTTGATACGGATGCGGAGAATCATAACGACCATATGAGCTGATCGCCCCAGCGTTTACCGATGAGCTCAGAGTGCTGCACTGATGCAAGACATCCTTTCTCTTTCGACGGTGATAAATTCGTGCTAACTTTCCCACTGATTCTATCCAGCAC
>PMCE01000541.1:16520-19578 GCA_003154025.1 Syntrophaceae bacterium | reverse complement strand
TGTGTGCGGGCTGGGCTCCGGGGCGTACCGCTTTCGGCGAGCAGTACCACCGGGCGGCGTCTACGCTCGCCGCCATGACCGGAAATATCGGGATCAAAGGCGGCTATGTATCCGGCGGGTCGGGCCGCATGCCCATGGGAACACTGAAGAAATTCCTTCCGGTTCCCCCCCAAAAGATCCCTCAAGTTCATGTGGCGGATATTTATGAAGCCCTGGAGAAAGGAAAGGGGGGAGGGTATCCCAGCGACATCAAGCTGCTGTACATCGTGGGCTGCAACCTTTTGAACCAGTTCTTGAACCTTCGGAAAGGCCTCAAGGCCCTGCAGATTCCGGAGTTCATCGTGGTCCATGAATTGTTCCTCACCCCCACGGCCCGGTATGCCGACATCCTTCTCCCGGTGGCCCATTTCTTCGAAAGAGAAGACATCGGCGCGCCGTGGGGGAGCATGAGCGCCGGCTTTGTCCCGATGAACAAAGTCATAGAACCGGTGGGCGAGGCCAAGTCCGATTTGACAATCTTTCAGGAGTTGAGCGAGCGCCTGGGCATATCCGGCTACAATGAAAAGCCGGATGAAGAGTGGTTGAAAGAGTTTTTATCGGCAACCCCGGGCCTGCCGGATTATAAAGTCTGGAAGGAAAAAGGCTTCTTCGAGGTCGAACACGAGAAGCCCTGGGTCGCTTTTCAGGAAGAGATTGAAAACCCCGAACAGCACCCCTTTCCGACCCCATCGGGCAAAATTGAAATCTACAGTCAAAAATTAGCCGATATGAAAAATCCGCTGATTCCCCCCATTCCGCAATATATGGAGCCATGGGAAGGGCCGCGGGACCCTCTGGCCGGGGAATACCCCCTCCAGCTGATCACCCCCCATGCACGGGGAAGAGCCAACTCCATGTTCGACAACATCCCCAAGCTGAAGACCCTGAATGATCAAGATGTGTGGCTCAGTCTGCAGGATGCCCGGGCGAGGTCCATCCGGGATGGGGACCGGGTGAGAGTTTACAATGACCGCGGCCAGTTGATGACCACGGCCAAGGTAACGGACCGGATCATGCCGGGAGTCGCCAGCCTGGAAGCCGGCGCCTGGTATTGTCCGGATGAAAAGGGGATCGACCGCGGCGGATGCGTCAATGTCCTTACCCGGGATGCAAAATCCCCGGCAGGGGCCTTTCCCTGCAATACCTGTTTGGTGCAGGTGGANNAAAGGTAATCAAAGAATGGCCGATTCGCAACTCTTGCAGGAAGCCCCCGTCGTCCGCATGCCGAGATGGCTGCCTTTAATCGGCGGAATCGTCAGCAGCACCACGTGCGGACTATTACTCTATGCGTGGAGCGTTTTTATTAAGCCGTTGAGCAGTACCTTCGGGTGGAGCCGGGCGGAGATTTCCCTGGCGTATAGTATTTGCATTCTTGTTTTTGCGTCGATCAGTTATCCGGCCGGAAGATTGAGCGACAGATACGGTGCTAGGTTCATCGTCTTCACCGGGGGAGTGATCCTTGGGATTGGGTTCGTTTTGGCTGGTTTTACGAATTCCAAAACCTGGCTGTATGTTACTTACGGCGTCATTGCGGGGATCGGAGGGGGGATGATTTATCTGCCCCCGATTGCGACCACGCCCAAATGGTGGCCCGACCGAAAGGCTTTCGCTACCGGATGCGCGGTCGTGGGACTGGGTCTGGGGTCCTTTATCATGGGGCCTCTGGCGACGATGCTGATCGAGAGCATGGGATGGAGGTATGTTTTTTGGTATGTCGGGATCGCCATGGGGTTGATGGCCATCTTATCCTCTCTGACTTTGGTCAACCCGCCCAAAGGCTGGAAGCCGAAGGGGTGGAATTCTCAAACCTCCCAAAGGGGAGTTGCCATCCCGCGGGAATACAATTTCTCCGAAACGATTCGTTCGGTCCAATTTTGGCTGCTTTACATCAGTTATTTTTTCGCCTCTTACGCGGGGCTCGTGGTGATCGGGCATATCGCCGGCCATGGTTTGGATTCGGGCCTCACCGCTATGCAGGCCAGCTGGGCGGTCAGCGCGTTGGCGGTTTGTAACGCGGCCACCCGGATTGTAACCGGTTTGTTCGTCGATAAACTCGGAACCCGCGCGCTCTTCTTGATTTACTTCGGCCTCCAGATCCTGGCCTTGTTGCTTCTCTACCCGGCCGGGTCCGTTTATTGGCAGCTCTGGATCATGGCTGCGATCATCGGCTGGAATTATGGCGGGATGTTCACCCTCTACCCGGCGACCTGTCTGGCCTTTTACGGGGCAAAATCTCAAGGAACCAACTACGGGCTTCTTTTTACCGCCTTTGGACTGGCCGGTTTCGCCGGCCCTTATTCAGGGGGGATCCTGAAGGATATCACCGGAAGTTATTGGGTCCCCTTCGCTCTCAGCGCGGGAATGGTGGGAGTAGCCGTTTTTCTCATGCTTATTCTTAAGCCCCCGGCCGCCGATAAAGCCCCTCCGGCCAATCCGGTGTAGGGGCGGTTCGCGAACCGCCCCTACGAATTGCTGCTAACGCATTTTTTAGAAAATTTTGGGCGCTAAGCTTCAGGCTCAAGGCCAACGGTTCTTTCGTTGCGGCTCCGCCATTGAAAGTCCAGGACTTTTACTTGTTCGTTTTGATCCCCGACTTCTGAATGTATTCCTTAAACCACGCATATTCCTTCCTGATCTTCTTCTCCAGCCCTTCCTGGTCGAGGTAATCATAGGGAACGTCGAAGCTGGTCAGGATTTTCTTGAATTCAGGTTCGGACGTGACCTTCTTGATCCCCTCCCCGATCTTTTTGCTGATGGCCGGGGGCAGGCCTTTCGGCGCGATGATATCGAGCCCCGAAGGGGGAACATCGGGGCAGCCCAGCTCCGTCAGGGTCGGCACGTCGGGGAAAGATCGCTTCTCCCGGTTGACCTCCAAGAGGAGGCGGAAGACCCCCTGCCGGACGTAAACGATCTGGCTGGAGCCGGTGGAGAAATCCGCGTGCCCGCCCATGAGCATGGTGCTGGCGTCGGTGCCACCCTTCGTGGGAACATGCCTGAAGGTAAGCCCCTTGCACTGGGC
>PMCE01000541.1:14941-16428 GCA_003154025.1 Syntrophaceae bacterium | reverse complement strand
GGATTGGTGGCCAGGGCCCCTTCACTGACCGACCCCAGACTGTACCCGTCGGGCTTCTTGCTTGCCACCAGTCCCGCGCATACCGTGGTCCCGCCGCCCGGTTTGTTCTCCACCACCACGGGAACCCCCCATATCTTCTCCAGGCCGGTGGCTATGGCCCGGGCGGAGACGTCCGTGCTGGCCCCGGGGCCGTACCCGCAGAAGATGGTGATCGGTTTGTCCGGGTACTCGGCAAAGACCTGAGAGGCCGAAAACATTAAGGACACAAGCAACACGGCGATGAAGATATTACGATTTTTTTTTCTTAGGGACATATCCCCAAACCTCCTTTTTAATCGAGGCCCCGCGGGCTCTCTTCACCCTATCCCGAATTTCTGAAACGCGGGAGCCTTCCCGACTTGTGGTGCTAAACCCCCTATCCAATCGCATGGCACCTGCAAATGGAAAAAGCAGGCCACCTTATTTCGGATCATAATCAATCGGGGATGGATAGTCAAGGGAATCCAAAAGGCGTGTACGTCCAAAACGCAATAAAGCCGGGAAGGATTGACGATCTGTCCCGAACCAATCTGGCCAAGATTGAAAATTCAGCCTGATGCTGGCCGAAAATATTGCTCTTGCCGATTGGCGGAAACGAAAATGAGATTTCCCCGGACAAAGATTGCACAATACCTTCCCAAATGAATGGGAGCTGGCGGCAGATTCGTTGCCCCTGCACCACCTCCCGATTGCATCCCTTTGCTCGTCGAAATCTCAGGCGGATCTTCTACCTTCAGCTCTTTACGAGCTTATCGGTAAACCAGTCAGCAATATAGGTGATCCCGAGCGTCAGGTTGTCCCCCTGGCAATGCTCGGCTCCGCCCTCTTGCCGGGTGAAAATCTTGAAGGTTTTGTCTTTGGAACCGACTTCCGCAAATTGTTTGCGGGCGATCTCGGTGGAGATCTGAGCGTCCGCCTCTCCATGGGTCAGAAGAAAAGGGCACTCGATTTTGCCGGCGACCCCCGCGAGGGTGAAGGGCTCCAGCTTTTTCAAAGCCGCATCCATGGTGTCAACCCCCAGGAACCAGGCGATATGTTCGCCGGGGACGGAGAGGGCGGTCTTGAAGGCCCTCTCGACGCGGCTTTTCCACACCGCGTGGCCGGATTCTTCATTCCTTTTCCAACCAGACTTCGGCAAGGTCCATGTTGAGATAATGGCTAGGCATGGGGTTCCAGTCTTTCATCCTGGAGGACTGGAGGATGATTCGTTTCGCCCAGCCCAGGGCTGGAAACGCGTAGGCCATCTCGCCCATAACTCTTGCCTGGAACTGACGGGTCAATTTCTTGCGCTCTACCGGGTCCATTGCGCTGCTCTGTTTCAGGTAGAGATCGTCCAGGGGAGGGTCCTTGTACCTGCCGAAATTGGCGGGGTTCTTGTCCGAAGAGAGGAAGGGCAGAAAGATCAGATCCGGGTCATCCATGTAGTCGGAAATGAAATAAACGCCCAC
>PMCE01000541.1:13157-14928 GCA_003154025.1 Syntrophaceae bacterium | reverse complement strand
CGGCGCGCCTCTTTGCGGGCAGCTTCGATATTCTTCGAAAAGCCGGGGATCTGCACGAGTTCCTCTTCGCTCAAGGCGAATTCCGCGCCAGGCCGTTGAAGCCCGCAGACGCTTCCCCCCACTTCGGAAATGCGTTCCAGAGCCTTCGCCCCCTGCCACCGGTCAAGGGCCAAGGTCAGGGCCCGTCGGACACGGGGGTCCTGGAAGGGTTTCTCTTCGCAGTTGAAGATCACCGTATTGGTGGAGCCTCCCAGAATCTCGTGGACTTTCACCTTGTCGCCCATGGCCCGGACGAGGTCATCCCGGGCACTGGGGGGGAACCAGCGGAATTCGGCCTGGACCCGGCCGCCCCGGAGGGCGGCGAGACGGGCGCTCTGATCACGGATGAAAACGGCCCGGTATCCATTCAGGTAAGGCTTCCCCGTCCCGAAATAGTTCTCATNNATTCCAGGGTGAGGCCAGGCTGGCCAGGAAGGAGGCCGAGGGCCTCTTGAGGCGGAAGACTACGGTGTGGTCGTCCGGAGTTTCCACCGTCTCGATCACCTGATAAAAGCTCATGCGCGGGCTGATCACTCCAGGGGGAGGAGAGATGATCTTTTCGTAGCTGGCCTTTATGTCCTTCGAAGTGAGGGTGCTCCCATCGTGAAATTTTACCCCCCAATGGATCTTGAAGGTATAGGTCTTATGGTCCGGCGAGGCGGTCCAGCTCTCCGCCAGATCGCCGATGATCTTGGGGTAGTTCCTGGGGTCAAATTTCAGAAGAAGGCTGTAATGGGGTGACACGGGATGGATCACTGCATAGGTGGACTCCCGATGGGCATCGAAGGAAGGCGGAGCATCGGCTACGGCGTAAATCAGCGTCCCGCCGTATTGGGGTTTTTCCCCGGCGGCCCAAGCCCACCCCCCGAACGCACATAGAAAGAGGCATACCAAAATCAACTCCATCCCTCTTTTGCTCTTAGCCTCCTTGGGACCTCTTCTCATGATTGCACCCTCCTGTTGGGATTTTTCCTAGTCAAGAAACGTCGGCCAATAAACTTCTCACCCAAGAATCGTAATTCCGAAGAACCGCAGCCGTTCTTGGGCGTAGCGTCCTTACCCGAATCTTACAGGGTCACAAGCCAACCCGACTAAAGGATTTTCAGGCATGAATGCTTCCTTTCCCAATGGGTAAACCGGAAAAACTGCGGCGGCGATTCTTTCTTGAACCTGCCCCATTGGCGGGGCAGGCGCCAGATTTTCTTTAAATCCGCCCAAAGACTTTTTGCCAAAACAAAAACCCCATCTCCTTCAAAGAAGAAATGGGGTTCATCAAATCATCGTACCAAACAACCTCCCGATTTCCTTGCCGAGGGAAGGGTCATCGGTTGATGGACAAAAAGAATAAATTCGGACTGGCGGCGGCTAGGAGACTATACTAAAGCAGGCTGGAGAAGTCAAGGAAGCTGAAGATATTGTTCCCACTTCACTTTGGAGATTCTCTTCCTTGGGCAAAGGCAAGACTGTGGCTCCGCCTGAAATTCAATCCATTTTACGCCTGCCTGGTAAAAAGGGAAGAGGGCAAGAGCTGAAGAATGGGCTGGAATTCGGCCACCGGACTTCAGACTCCAGACTTTGTCTTTCCCTGATCTCCGGCATTTAACCCGTTGAGTCTGATGTCTGAAGTCTAAATTCTGGTGTCTGAATCACCGAAGGTTGGGCGGTACGAAAATCCTTTCCTAGGTTCCATTTTTCGTCTGGGTGAAGCAAAGCCCGAGCGTGACCAAGGCCA
>PMCE01000541.1:9666-13093 GCA_003154025.1 Syntrophaceae bacterium | reverse complement strand
GTGAAATGGGGAAGGGAGTTGAAAAATCCTTCGCCGGAGGCGAGCAGCGCGAGGAACCCTACGGAGGCCAGCATCGCAAAGGCGCTGACCGGCAGGGTCGGATATCTCCGCAGGTAAGGTCGGTATAGGACGCTGCAGACGGCCCCGCTCAGGGCACTGGCCAGCACGGCCAGCTCGCCGACCCACTTTTGGGCTCCGCCACCCCATTGAACCGCCTTTTCCCCCAGCGCGAAACCTATCCCCAAGATGGTCAGGAGGACGCCCAGGGTTTTTGCCGTGGTGATCCGCTCCTGGCCGAGCACCGAGGCGAGGATCATGGTCAGCAACGGCATGGTGGCGAAGATCAGCGCCGCGCGGGCCGAGGGGATGAATTGCAGCGCGTAATTCAGCAGAGCGATCAGGATGCCGAACTGGGTGATCCCGAGGAGCCCGATGGGCAACAGATCGCGACGCACGAAGCGAATGCGCGGCGACAGCAGCACAGGCGGGAGCAGGCAGCAGAATCCGATGGCGTACCGCCAGAGCGCCAGCGATGCGGGATGGGTCTGGTCGATGACGAACCGCGTGGCCACCATCGCCGAACCCACCAGGATGCCGGATGCGGCCCCCGCGGCCATGGGTAAAACGCTCCCGAAAGAATTCCGCAGTTCCCCCATGGCTGCCTCAGGAGATCCCCCGCAGGGGAAGTTCATGGCCGGCAGGGCGGTCGATGTTGGCCCAGAGGATCGTCATAACTTCAGCTCCCAGGTCTCCCCGATCAGGTCGTGCCCAAAGCTGTGGTGAGGGTCCTGGCGAACCAGACGGTATCCCGCCGATTTATAAATATGGCGGGCGGCGTGAAGGACACTGTTGGTCCACAACACGATCTTGCGGTAACCGGCTTGCCTGGCAAATCGCGTGCATTCATCCACCAGGCGGGTCCCGATGCCCAGCCCGCGCGCCTTCGGCTCGACCAGCAATAGACGAAGCTTGGCGACGATCTTGGACTTCTTGACGAGGAACACGGAGCCGACGACCTCTCCCTCCCTTTCGGCGATCCAGCACCGTTCCCTCTTCGGGTCGTAGTGCTGAATGAATTTCGAAACGATGCCCGCGACCAGGGCTTCGAACTGTACGCCCCACCCGTATTCTCCGGCATACAACACGCCGTGACGGTGGACGACCCATCCCATGTCGCCGGGCTGGTGCGGCCGGAGAAGGTAAGGAACCTTGCGTTCCGGCCGGGCGCCGAGCAATTTCTCGATGGTGTCCATCGCCTCGACCAGGCGCTTTTGATCGACCGCGGAAAGTCCGTTAAGCAGAGTCTCGATCTGATTGCGGGAACGCGCGTTGATCGTGGCGAAGGCGTCCTGTCCTTCTTTGGTCAACCGCAGAATGGTCTGCCGTCTATCGGCCGGGGAGGGCGCTTTGCCGATCAGGCCCCGTTTCCCGAAATCCCGGAGGATGCGGCTTAAGTATCCTCCGTCCAAACCTAACTCGCCGGCGAGCTCGGTGGCGGTTGTTTTTTCATGGTGGGCGAGCTCGTAGAGGACCCGCGCTTCGGCCAGGGAGAAAGGACTCCGCAATAATTTCTCGGGCAATACGCCGATCTGTTTGGTGAAGAAGCGATTGAAGCGGCGTACGGCCTCCACGTGGGGCGGGAAAGGATTCCGGTCCGTCCGTCTGATCTTTCTTCCGACAGGGGCTTTCATTGCATGTTATTATCAAATAAATACTTGTATTTGTCAAGTATTTGGCGGCGTTCATCTGCGCCCGGCAGCAAGCTTTTCAAAGAAGAAAACCCTCCCGCGCCGGCAATATCCGCCCAGAGAGAGCGGGCTGGCAGGTCGGGGGTTCATTTTCGCCGGGGCCTGCCAACAAATTCAAAAAGGGTGTGGCCTTGGCTGCAGGGCTTTCCCCCGGGTTAGTGGCTTCCTTTCGCCCCCTCCATTCGTTTATTTTTCCCCGTTTCCAGGATCCGCTTAAATGATGCAGACGTATCCAAAATCTGGTAAAGTACCGGAGGAATCGGCGATTCAATGGAAGATTCCGGGCTGTAAAGAGAATCGAATTCACCGGGAGGTGTGAGGATGAAAACGGTTGGGCGGGTGACTCTTTTGACCCTGCTGCTGGTTGGGGGGATAGGCCTGGTGCTGGATTCCCCCGGGGCTCAGGCACAGTCGTCTTTCCCCTCGAAGCCGATCAGCATGATCGTTCCCTTTGCCGCCGGCGGGGCGGTGGACACCACCATCCGCATCCTCAGCGAAGAAGCGGAAAAGGGATTCGGGCAGAAGATCCTGGTGATCAACAAGCCCGGTGCGGGGGCCGCGGAAGGGCAGGGGTTCGTGGCGCGGGCCAAGCCCGACGGCTACACCCTTCTGGCGATCACTTCCTCCGTCGTGACCAACACGCTCACCAAGAAGGTGGACTTTACCATCGATTCCTTCGACCCCGTCGTGCTTTACTGCTTTGACCCGGAGGTCATGCTGGTCAGCTCGGCCACTCCTTACCAGAAACTGGAGGACCTGATCGAGGCCGGGAAGAAGAAATCCATCCTGCATTCCACCCCGGGGCACTCCACCTCCCACCACGTGGCGGCGCTCATCCTGGAAAAGAAGACGGGGATGAAATTCAAATTCATCCATACCAAGGGCGCGGGCGAACAGGTTCCCATGGTCGCAGGGGGCCATGCGGCGTGCATGCTGGCATCCTGGGGAGAGGTACGGAGCATGGCGGAACAGGGGAAGATCCGAATCCTGGGGGTCATGTCCGAGGAACGAGACCCGCGCCTGCCCAATGTTCCCACCTTCAAGGAAAAAAAGATCCCCCTCGTCTACGGAGCCTGGAGAGGAGTTGCCAGCCCGAAAGGAACTCCTCCGGAGGTTCTGGACAAGCTCCTCCGAGTTTTCCGGAGCGCCCTCGACTCGAACAACGTGAAAGAGAAATTCGAAAAAGCCGAGTATCCCCTCATGTCCAAGGGGCCGAAGGAGTTCCAGACCTACATCCGCAACGACTATGAAGACGTGAAGCAGATTCTGTCGATGCTCAAATGATCAGCGGGGACGCGCTGGTACCCTGGAATGCAAATTCGTCGAAAAAGTCTGGTTGTCTGAAGACCGGCCCGGAGGTTCGTTTCGCTTGCCAAAATGAGGCACGAATTCTCTTTCCGGCCGGGCCACGAGAGAGTTGGGAAACGACCTTCCGGCTCAGGACACTGGTCTTTCGATCCTCGGGGAAATTTTGAGGAAAGGGAATCATTTTTGCCGGCGAAGGATGGGACCCCCATGACCGAAGAACAGAAGCAGGCGGGGAGCCGTCTCCCCCAGGTTATCACCGGGCTGTTGATCTGGGCGGTCGTGGCCGGACTGATCGGGTTCACCCGGGGCCTGCCTTACATGGACGAAGGGGCCCCCGGCCCCCGGTTCATGCCCATGCTCCTGGCCGTCTT
>PMCE01000541.1:9458-9601 GCA_003154025.1 Syntrophaceae bacterium | reverse complement strand
GTTCTGATCGCTTCCTTTTTCGAGCTAAAGGTGATTGAAGAATATTCCTGGGGCCGGTCGTTTTGGATCGGGCTGCTATTCAGCATTTCCACCTGGGTTCTGTTTCAGGTCCTCCTGCGGGTTCCCCTGCCGGCAGGGCCTTT
>PMCE01000541.1:0-9451 GCA_003154025.1 Syntrophaceae bacterium | reverse complement strand
CTGCCCGGGATCGGGTCGGCGGGCGCCTGCGCCATCCTCTTGCCGGCCACCTTCAAGCTGGGGCCGGTGGGCTCTCTGATCATGCTGGCGGGTATCTTCTACGGGACCCAATACGGCGGGACCATTACTTCGGTCCTGATGAAGGTCCCCGGAGAATCCGCCTCGGTGGTCACCATGTTCGACGGAAACCCGCTGGCGAAGCAAGGCCGCGCGGGGGTGGCTCTGGGCCTGGCGGCGATCGGATCCTTCGTCGGCGGAACTTTGAGCATCGTGGCGTTGATGCTCTTCGGACCGGTCCTGGCCAACTATGCCCTGGAGCTTGGGCCGGCCGAATATTTCTCCCTCATGGTCCTATCCCTCAGCCTGGTCTGCGCCTTCGCCGGGGAATCCATCGTGCGGGGGCTGATGGCCACCTGTTTCGGTCTGATCCTGGCGCTGGTCGGGCAGGATACCATGACCGGCCAGCCGAGGCTGACCTTCGGCCTCCAGCAGTTGCTCGACGGGATCGAGTTCCTGCCCGTGGCCGTGGGCATGTTCGGCCTGAGCGAAACGATCGAGAGCTTTGAGAAAAAAGAAGCCATGGAGATCATCAAGGCGGACCTGGGCTTCTTCAAAGTTCTGCCTTCGCTACGGGATTTGCGGGAATCCTTCTGGCCCATGATCCGGGGGACGGTGATCGGGTTCTTCATCGGCATTTTTCCCGGAGCCGGGCCGACCATCTCTTCCTTCATCTCCTATGGGGTGGAGCAGCGGATTTCCCGGAATCCGGAAAAGTTCGGGAAAGGAGCGTTGGCCGGCGTGGCGGGCCCGGAAACGGCCAACAACGCCGCGACCGGAGGGGCCATGGTCCCCATGCTGAGCCTGGGGCTTCCCAGCTCGCCCTCCACGGCGATCATGCTGGCCGCTTTGATCATGTTCGGCCTCAAGCCGGGCCCTTCCCTGTTTCGGGAGGCGCCCCAGCTCGTCTGGGGGCTCATCGGCAGCCTGTACATCGGCAATGTCCTTCTGGTGGTCATCAACCTGGCCTGCATTCCCCTCGTCGTCCTCTTCATGGACCGGATCCGGGCATACCTTCCGCTGGCCATCCTGCTTCTTTCAGCCTTCGGCGTTTATAGCTACCGCAATTCGGCTTTCGACATCGGCATCATGCTCCTCTTCGCCCTGGTGGGATACGGTATGAGAAAGATCCAGTTCCCGCAGGCCCCGGTCATTCTGGGNNGTGACTCGTCCCATATCCGCCACCTTTCTCTGCATGACCCTGGCCGCCCTCATCCTGCCGCCGTTGATTCTTCGGAAAAGGCCGAAGCAGGACGAGGGGTGAGGAAGATTCCATCCTCTCCGCGATCCAGTCCTCAGGGCTGAAGATCAGAAAAAGGCCCGCAGGAGCCTGGTGGAAAAGGTCTTGAAGGCTTTGTCTTCACTGCTTCACGGGCAAGAAATATTCCAGTAGACCGCCGACCCTTCTGCGGCCCTGCCTTCTTTATTCGATCAAAAGACAATGAGTATTTATTTGGGCTCTACCGGAAACTTGGCCTTCTCCCATTCGTTCCACCCGCCCTTCAAGACATAAACCTTTTCGTATCCCCGGGAAAGGAACTGCCGTGCCACCCAGGCACTGGTTTCTTCATCGGGTCAGGAGCAATAGAACACGAGGGTTTTGTCCTTTGGGTATTTATCGAACCAGCCCTGGACATCCTTCTCCGGGATTTCCCGGACCGCTCCCTTGATCCTGAATCGGGAGTCCTTCCAGGAGCCCGACTCCCGAACATCCAGGATGATGACTTCCAGATTTCCCATCATGGAAAGAAGTTGTTCCTTCGAGATTTTTTGGGGCTCCACGCCTTTTCCCGGAGTCAGGGCCGCGCAGCCCACCGTGGCGAAGATTAAGAGGCATATAATGAAGGCGAACCTTACTTTAGACAAATGGGTTTTCATTTTCGACCTCCTGGATTGAAGGATAGACGGGAAACATACTCTCCCTCTTTCAGGCTAAGTGATTTTCAAATTCACTGCAAGCCCTATCCGATAACCTCCGAAGCCCGCGGGACTTGCCCGAGCGGCGGACCAGGAAGAGGATCCGGGGGAAAGAGGGCGGCGAAACCGGATGGATTCGATGAAATTCTTGGAGTCTGATGCTGATTTTGCCGATAGACTAAAAAGACCCCAGAGGGCTTCTTCTTTTTTGGAATGATATTCGCCTAAAAAATGGTTTATAATGAAAACCTAAACCCCAAAGGACGGAGAGATTTTCCTATGGTTCGATACTTTCTTCTCCTGTTTTCCGTCGTATTCATGGCCTGCGCCCTTCTCCAGCTGAATTCTTCCCCCGTGAAGGCCTTCGACAAGACCGGCTGCGAGATGGACTGCCAGAAGTGCCACACCATAACCAATCAGGATGTAATGGAAATCCTGAAGAGCCTGAAGGCCACCGACGCGGAGATCCTGAAGATCCAGGCAAGCCCGTTGAAGGGCCTCTGGGAGGTTTCCGTCAACAACAAAGGAAGGCCGGGCCTGTTCTACGTGGACTTCTCCAAGACCTACGTCGTTGTTTCGGGCTCGATCCTCGAAGTCAAGACCGGCAAGAACAAGACCATGGAGCGGCTGGTCGCGCTGCAGGAGAGCCGGAGAGTTGATTTCTCCAAGATCCCCCTGAACCAGGCGCTGGTCATGGGGGACCCGATTTCTCCCAAAAAGGTGGCTGTCTTCACCGACCCGGACTGACCCTACTGCGCCACACTCCATCAGGAGATGGAGAAGGTTCTGAAAGAAAGAAAAGATATCGCTTTTTACATCCTTCTGTCCCCCCTGGCCATGCATAAGGACGCCTACTGGAAATCGAAGACCATCGTTTGCAACCGGTCGCTCAAGATGCTGGAGGATGCTTTCGCCAAGAAGGAGATTCCCAAGCCGGAGTGTGACACCAATGAAGTCGACGCCAGCATGAAAGTGGCTGAAGCCCTGGGCATTACCGGAACTCCGGCCCTGGTCTTGCCCGACGGCCGGGTCCACACCGGAATGATGCAGGCCAAACAGTTGATCGACTTCATCAACGGAGTTCCCAAACCCGAATCCAAATAACCGTCCCTAACCTTTTGTCTCCAATTCAAGGGGGCCCATGGGGCCCTCTTTTTTTGCCCTCTCCCGGTGAGCGGAAGATTCCCAGCTCGCAGATTCAAGAACGAAAGCAAGCCTTTTCCATCTTGAACCTTTTCGTTCCCAAAGCTAATATGATCGGGTGCCGATGATTGGGAGTTTCTTCCCCCGTTGGCTGGAAAGGAAGGCGAGAGCCATGGACAGGAAACCTCCTCAAAATACCCATCCCTCTCTGCGAGTCGGGTTGATCGGTCTCGGCTCGATGGGAAGCTTCGTGGCCCGGGAAATTCTGGAGGGGCGGGTGCCGGGCATTCAGTTAATGGCAGCCGCGGATGTCAGGACCCCTTCTCCCGAAATCCTCCAACAGATGAAAAGGCATTCCGTCCCCTGGGTGGAGTCTTTTGAAGAGCTGGCCCCCTATCCCTTGGAATTGGTGATTGAATGTGCCAATCAGAAAGTGGTCAAGGAATGCGCCGGTTTTTTCCTGTCCAGGGGAATGGACCTTCTGATCATGAGTGTAGGAGCTTTGGTTCAGGGTTCTTTCTTCGCCGAGCTGGCCGCCAAAGCGGAGGAGAAGGGATGCCGCATCTATCTTCCCTCCGGAGCCATCGGGGCCATGGACGCTTTGCAAGCCGCCAAACTGCAAGGTTTGGAGGAAGTGAGTCTTACGACCCGGAAACCCCCTCGGGCCCTCGGGAAAATCCCGGGGGTCGACCTGGAGGGACTGCGCGAACCCCGGGCCCTCTATGAAGGGCCGGCGGCCGAGGCCGTGGTAAAGTTCCCCCAGAACGTGAATGTGGCCGCCACCATCAGCCTGGCCGGCGTGGGACCGGAAAAGACCGTTGTCCGGATGATCGCCGACCCCGGGATCGATCAAAACATCCACGAGATCCGCGCCCGGGGCGCCTTCGGCTCTTTCGAGATCCGGCTGGCCAATTGGCCCAATCCCGATAACCCGAAAACCAGTCTGCTGTCTTGTCTCAGCGTGGTATCGCTTTTGAGACGGATTCGGGGGACGGTGCAAATCGGGGGGTGAAGGGGGATTATCGCGGTTTGGATGGGAGGACCGAAGCCATCCCGAAGGCGCAGCGGATGGCCTTGGATGGAGGGCGCAGACGTTTCAGCCAGAACCTTTGGAGGTAATCGTTTAGATCCTCAAACGGCCCAAAGGTCCCAATCAAGTTCTCCCGCGGATTCCCGTAGTCCATGACGAAGAGCCTTTCCCCCACGTAGAAGCCGCAAAGGTAATGGACCGGCGATCGTTCCAAGGAAAGATGGATGATCTCGGCGCGATAATCAGGGCTGATGCGATTCAGCGTTTCCCTGGCAAAAAGGGAAGCCTCTAAGGAACAGCCCGTTCGGTACCGGAAGGTTTCTTCCCTCTCCTTCATGGTAAGCTGCTTTCTCCCGGCCTTGCCGGAAGCCCGGCTCTCCCCGGAACGATCCGGCTCGTAACGGAAGTTGTCGTTCAGCCATACGGCGACATCCCTGTAGGACATGCAATTTGACACCCATTGATCGTAGGTCTCCGCCCAGGATGGAGGTTCAAAGACGAGAAGGAATAGGATCAGGGCCGTGGCATGCTTCATCATTCCTCAAGGTTCGATCGGTGGGTTGAACGCCAAAATCTTCCCCGGTCAGTCCAACATCGGGCATAAAACATATCGGTATTTTTGGATGAAATCTTGAAGAGAAGGTAGGAGACAAGATTTCCTTCCTTTGACCTCCCGCTTGTTCGGAAAATGTCCCTTTGGAAAATAGATGAGGCCCGGGCTATTTCTTGGCCCTTGCGTATTGTTTCGGCCAGGAGATGTCTACTCCGAGGGTCCGGGCGGCATGAAGAGGCCAGTGCGGATCACGCAGGAACTCCCGGGCCAGGAAGACGGCATCGGCTTGCCCCGTGGAAACGATCTGCTCGGCCTGGGCGGGTTCGGTAATGAGGCCCACAGCGCCCGTGGCGATCCCGGCCTGTTGACGAATCGTCGCGGCAAAGGGAGTCTGGTATCCGGGAGCAACCGGAATTCGGACATCGGGAAACAATCCGCCGCTGGAGCAGTCAATCAGGTCCACCCCGATCTTCTTGAGACGCCGGCAGAGTTCGATAGATTGAGCCAAATCCCATCCCTTCTCCAACCAATCCGTGCAGGAGATCCTCACAAATAAAGGGAAAGGGGCGGGCCATACCTCCCTTACCGCCTTAGCTGTCTCCAGAGGGAAGCGAGCGCGGCTCTCGAGGCTTCCACCATACCGGTCATTTCTCGCGTTGGTTAAGGGCGACAGGAACTGGTGGAAAAGGTATCCATGTGCCATGTGGATCTCCAGGGACTCAAACCCGGCCTCGAGGCTTCGGCGGGCCGCCTCGACGAAATCGGCGGTGGTTCCCTCAATCTCGGCCGTGGAAAGCTCCCGAGGAAGGGGAGATCGGCTGTCGAGAGGGATCGGACTGGGAGCTACGGGCTGCCAACCGCCATTTTCCGGAGGCAAGGGGTCCCGACTCCTCCAGGGCGCATCGGTGGAGGCTTTGCGGCCGGCATGGGCCAGTTGGATACCGGGAACCGCTCCCTGGGCCCGGATAAAGGAAGTGATCCGGCGAAGAGCAGGAATAGGCTGATCCGACCATATCCCGAGGTCCCACGGAGAAATCCGCCCCTCCGGGGAGACCGCAGTCGCTTCGGTAAACACCAGACCGGCCCCGCCCACCGCCCGGCTGCCGAGATGAATGAAATGCCAGTCTCCTGGCAGGCCGCTCTCACTGCTGTACTGGCACATGGGGGAGACAAAGATCCGGTTTTTGAATTCGATTTGGCGCAATCTCAGCGGGGAGAATAAGATGCTCATGTTTTCGGCCTCCAGTAAGGATCCTACCACAATCAACGCCGTACAAACGAGGAGTCGACCGGTCAGTTTTGCAGCTCGATGTCCTCGAAAGGGGCCGTAAACCAGATCAGGGGCTGAATCTTGAAGGGGTTGCCTTTGATCCTGGGGCCTGCCCCGGTCGGCGAGTTGAGGGATGTGGGGGGGGAGGAGCATCCTCTTTTCGTAGATCATTTTCTGAACCTGGCCGATCAGATCTTTTCTGATCTTCGGATCTACCGCCGTCTTGTATTGGTCCCAGATTGCCTGGATATCCGGATAATTGCCGTAGGAACCGGCGCCGAAGATGTATCGCAGGCGCGCGCCGATCGTCGGGTAGGAGGCGGTTTCGACGAAAATTCCGCCCTTCATCTTGCCGCCCTAGCGGTAGGCGAACCATGCCGGCCGGTCCAGAAGGGTGGTTTCGAGGCTAATCCCGACCGCCTTCAAGTAGGTGGCGATTTGCTCCCCGTAGGGCCAATAACTTCCCTCATAAGGATAAAATTTACCTCCGTTGAATCCCTTGGGGTAGCCCGCTTCCGTCTGGAGCCTACGGGCTTGCGCCGGGTCGTAAGGGTCCGGCGGAAAAGGAATCGCCGCGGGGTCCCCCTCCAGGGCGATATTCCCGATCGGCCCGCATCCGGGCATGTGGACATCGGCCAGGGCCTTGCGGTCGATCGCCATGCTCGCGGCCTTCCGAACCCTGACGTCGGACCACGGGGATTTGGGGTCCCACTGGGAGGTGATATACAGACACCAGCGGGCGGGACTGAGGGGCTCGAGGAGCCTGAGGCCCGGGTCCTTCTTTACATTCTCGTAAAATATCCCGGTCATGAGGGTGGCGATATCCACCTCTCCTCTTTTCACCATGGCCAGGCGGGTCGACGCCTCGATGATGATATGAAGCTCGATTCTTTTCACGTTGGGCACTTTTCTCCAGTAATCCTCAAACGCCTCCCCGATGGCCTTCACTCCACTGATAAACTCAATGAACTTGTCCGGGCCGCACCCGATGGGATGTTTCTTATAGGCTGCTTCTCCCACCTTTTCTATATGCTTCTTGGGCACCATCCATCCGATCGAAGTGCCATAGATGGGATACTCCAGGAATTCCGGGAAGGGCTCTTTGAAGTGAAAGCGGACCAGGTACGGATCGACGATTTCGACCTTTTCCGTTTTGTCCTGAATGAATTTGGCCTGGTTGGACTTGTAGCGCCAGAAACTGAAGGCCACATCCTCAGCGGTCATCGGGTCCCCGTTGTGAAATTTCACTCCCCGCCGGAGCTTGAATTCGTACGTCTTGGCATCCGGAGAAATAGTGTAAGACTCGGCCAGGCAGGGGGCATATTCTCCCGAAGGCATCGGCTTCACCAGGGCGTCGTGAAAAAGATAGAGGAGAATCTGCGAAGTCGTAGCCCCCATGTTGGTCCCGGGGTCCAGGTATTCAGCCGAAAGCCCCCAATGCATGGCCTGCTTGAACACTCCCTGCGGGGCGGCCAGGACATTGTGCGAGAGGATCTGCAACATCAGGCCGGAAAAAATCACTGCGAAGCGCATTTCCCCCGTTTTCATCGAGCTCCTCCTTAAACCATTGTCATGGCCGAAAACCTAACTTACCTAACTCGATCCGGTTTATCAAGACTAAGATCTGAACCATGTATCTTTAAAACTGGCCTTCGCAAAGCGCCTTCGCATCACGAATCGAGCCGGGGAAGAAGGGAACCTGAACGTAGATGTTTGTTTCCCAAAAAGGATTAGAGATAAAGGCTAATAAGAGTCATCCCGAAGGCGGAAGCAAGAAGCCCGCCTCCGAGTCAACATTGGGCCAACTACGGTTGAATCAAGAGATGCTTTAGGGTTTGGAGGTTAACGAAAACAGTTGCGGAATATTCTGACGAGAGTAGTTACTTCGTGGGAGTTTGGGGGTTTTGACCGCGGGGGTGGATGAATTTTGAACTATCCAAAAGATATGAATCTTCTTGCTGGAAATCTATTGTGGAATCGGTGGAAAAATGCTCTCCCGTCGGGAAGCTGTGGACGGCTAACCCGAGTATATCTGGGCGGATCGTGGAGTCAAGGAAAAAGGTCCCTTTAGCTGCAAGAGTCGCTTCTCCACGCGCTTTTGGAAGCCCAAAAACTTTGTAGTGGACTCTGTTTTTTCCTTCGCTTTTAGCCTGGAGCATGAGTCGATCGGCGCTCTTGATCATATCCTCCGCCGACGCTGGCGGGTCAAGATAGATAGCCGCTCCCATGCTCAAGGTGACGGGCCACCCCATCTTGCGCAAAGCATCTACAAGTCGGGTGTGAAGTCGTTGTACGGCCTGCGGGACAATCTGCTCCCCTGTTTCGGGCATCAGAATGGCAAATTCATCCCCTCCCAAACGGGCCACGATATCAATGGTCCGGGTATTGCTTTCCAGAACGGTAGCCAAGAAATGCAGGAGTCGATTTCCGATTTGATGGCCGAATTTGTCGTTTACGTTCTTAAAATTATCGCAGTCGAGGTATAGGAGGGTCAAGGGATGCCTGTATCTGCGGGAACGGTCAATTTCTTTTTCGGCCAAGTCGAAAAAGGCCATTGAATTCGTCAACCCGGTCAAATAATCGACTCTCGCCTGCTTCTTTTCGTCTTCCAAGGCCTTTTTAAATCGTGACATCGCAAAGTTTATGATGGAAAAAAAGCCGAACATTACGGCCAAATTCCAGTGATAAATGATGGGATGAGAATAGTAGCGGCTGAAAGACCATTCCGCAGCATACCAAGATGCCGAACTAGCCAGGGCAATGAACCCTCCCTCCCTCCTCCCTACAAACCAGCTCACAAGAGAAACGGGCAATAAGTATAAAATGGAGACGGAAATCTCCACCCCGGCGAGATAGTTGCCGTAGCCGATCAAAATCACCAAAATGATTGCCACCCTCAAAACCCGGGATCTATCCTGTCGGTTGAGATAGTCAATTAGAGGCATCTCAGCTTGCCCTCGCTGAATCCGAAATAGGCATCCTGCCAGCCAGCTTTTCCTAATTCTTCCCGAATGGTGAATGCAGCGAAGGCGAAAATTGTCAGGATGATGAAGATGCTGATTCTCATTTGCATTACTTTAAATCCTGATTCCCTTCCCATTTTGATCCTTCCTAATCGAAATACTTAAATCCAAATGAAAAACCGGATCCCTGTTATTACTGACGCCACGGGAACCCGGTTGAACTCTTGCCTTTCGACTTCGGCAACTCGGCTATCCTCTTATTTCTGAGGACCCGTGGCTTTCCGTCCTCCGATTACTCGGAGTTTGGTTTTGTCGGTTTACGTCCTCCAATGTCAATCATCTAAAAAGCAAGACAAATGCCAAGGTGAGAAGCTCTCGCTCCTTCCACCGGTCGGCCCTCATTCCATTGAATATTTATCCAAAATGATTTCGGAATTCAAAAAATTCCTTTGAACGGTCCCCGCTCCCGGAAACTCCGATGGCGAGAGGGCATGGCGGGAGTTCCATTTTAATATGGA
>PMCE01000387.1 GCA_003154025.1 Syntrophaceae bacterium | reverse complement strand
ATCGTCTCTCCCTGGATCAGGTCGGCATAATCTTCCCTCTCCCGGATGACAAAATACTTGTCCTTGGACACCAACACCTCGGCTGCCCGGGGGCGGGAGTTGTAGTTGGAGGACATGGAGAATCCGTAGGCTCCCGCGCTCATGACCGCTAGGAGATCCCCCTGCTCCAGCTTGGGAAGCTTTCGGTCTTTGGCCAGGAAATCCCCGGACTCGCAGATGGGCCCGACCACATCCGCCAGCATTTCTCCCCGTTCCACCTTGCGAACGGGTTGAATCCTCTGGTAGGACCCGTAGAGACTCGGCCGAATCAGGTCATTCATGGCCGCATCCACGATGATGAAATTCTTTTCCTCCCCCTCCTTGGTATACAGGACTTTGGCGATCAGGACGCCCGCGTTGCCCACGATCACCCGGCCGGGTTCCAGGACCAGGGTACAGTTGATATCCCCCAGCTCCTTCATGAGCGCGTTGGCGTAATCCTGGGGATGGGGGGGCTCCTCCAGATTGTAGGTGATCCCCAGGCCCCCGCCGATATCCATATATTTAATGTTCATTCCTTCGGCTCGAAGCTTCAGGACCAGCTCTCTAAGCCGCTGCACCGCCTCCACAAAAGGCCCGACTTCCGTCAGCTGCGAGCCGATATGGCAGCTCACCCCGATGACTTTCACGTTGGGGAGCGTATTGGCCAGACGGTAGTCATCCAGCGACTTTTGGATGTTGATCCCGAACTTGTTCTTTTTCAAACCGGTGGATATATAGGGATGGGTTTTGGGGTCTACATCCGGGTTCACCCGCAGGGCCACGGGGGCCTTGATCTTCATCCTGCCGGCAATCTGGTCCATACGGACCAGCTCCTGAGTCGATTCCACGTTGAACATCAGGATGGGAAGTTCGAGGGCGTACTCAATCTCCTCTTCCCTCTTCCCCACGCCGGAATAGACAATCCGGTTCGGGCTGGCGCCGGCTTTCATGGCCCGGAAGATCTCCCCGCCGGAGACCACGTCGACCCCGCCCCCCATGCGGGTGAAAATCCGGAGGATGGCGATGTTGGAATTGGCTTTGGCCGAAAAGCAGATCAGGTGGTCCACTTTGGAAAAAGCGCTCTGAAAGGCGCGGAAGTGGCTCTCCATCGTGTTCAGACTGTAAAGGTAGAAAGGAGTCCCCACTTCTCGGGCAATTTCCTTGATGGGACACTCCTCGCAATAGAGTTCATCCTGTTGATACTGAAAGTCGTGCATCGAACCTCCCCCGTGAATAATTTTGAATATATAACACAGAGTTAAGGGCAAGGTCAAACCTATTCCGGAGAAAGGGCAAAAGGAATAATGGGACACAGACGAACATAGTCAAAAAATGCCTAAAATTACCTGCGGCATTCTCGGCCTTTATATCTTCGTAATCGGCGTAATCTGCGAAATCTGCGGATAAAATGAGACGCGGATGAACGCGGATGCAGAAAATTAGAGGGGGAAAATGCCGGGGTTTTAAGCCCCTTGCGCCTTAGGCCTTGCGACTTAGAATTTTTGTTCTTTGATAGGTGAAACTTCCGCGTCCTGGGAGAAGTCGCTCTCGTTGGGAGAAAGAGAGGAATCCACTGCTTTCAGCCGGTAGGTGTAGGCCTTCTGGCGGTCGGCGGTCCGGTCGAGAAAGTATGATCCTTTGACCAGCGCCGAATTGATCTTGCGGAAGGATTCTTCTCCCTCGGCCCGCCGGTAGACATCATACCCGGCCACATCCGGCTCCGGGTTTTCATCCCAGCGCAGGGCGACTCCGTCTTCCTGGAAGGCGGCCACGAGCCCTCGGGGGGGCGTTGGAGGGGTTGTCTTTGCCGGAATTCCATCGGCTACGGCTGATGCCGGGCCTTCGATGAGGGTTCCCTGGAAATTGCGGACGGACCGGACTTCATAAAAATACTTCGTCCCGTTCTGCAATCCCCCGTCGATGGTTCGAGTCTCCCGAATGGGCTCGGGGTTTATGGGAAAAAAGCCGAAGCCCCCTCCCTCCGGCCGACGATAAATATTAAAGCTAACGGCAGGCCATTCTTTCTCCTTGGGCGGAGAAAATCTCCAGGAGATTTCCAGCGCCCCGTTATCACTCCTGACCTTCACTTCTTCGGGGGGCGGCGGGGGCTCATCCCAGGCGACCCTCACCCGGTTCGACTCCGGGCTGGGGGACTTGTAAGAATCGTAAGCCATCACGAAGTAGGTATACTCGTTTTGGGGTTTGATCCTCGCATCCTGCCAAAGCACCCTTCCCCCTTCGATCCGTGCACCCCGCGGATAGTCCATATCGATCTCAGCCACGGCCTCAAAGTTCTGCGGGCATTCCTGGCAGGGAGGAGTGGACAGGGGACGGACCAGGCGAAAGACCACGAACCCCAAGAGATCCTGGAGCGCAGACTCGTCCGTGTGCCGCGTGGGGACGGTCCATCCCAGAAAGACGGACCCTTCCTTGGGCCAGGCCCGGAGGTCGGAAACCGGTGCCGGGACCTTGCTCTCCGGAGGCAGGGGATCGCCTTTTTTCCCGCAGGCCGTCAAAGCGGAAAAAAGCAAAAGAGTCAAAAGCAGGGTTTTGGCGATCGAAAAAAAATGCGATGAAGACATGGGAAACAAAGGGGGGTCCTGGGTAATGGAATTTTGTACAGGGGCGGTTCGCGAACCGCCCCTACCCGGCCGCGAAGAAGTTATCTTCTCTTTTTTTGCCCCACCAGCGCCCGGATTCGCAGGCGCAGGGCGTTCAAGCGAATGAACCCCTCGGCGTCCTTCTGGTTGTAGACCTGATCCTCTTCAAAAGTGGCGAAATCAGTCGAATACAGAGATTCGGAGGATTTCCTCCCCACCACGATGCAGTTGCCCTTGAAGAGCTTGATCCGGGCGGTCCCGCTCACCTTCACTTGAGCTTCGTCCATCATCTTCTGGAGGACTTCCCGCTCCGGGGCGAACCAGTACCCGTAATAGACCATCTCCGCATACCGGGGAACCATGGAGTCCCGGAGGTGCATCACTTCCCGGTCCATGGTGATGGACTCCACCGCCCGATGGGCCGCGTGGAGGATGGTTCCTCCCGGGGTCTCGTACACCCCCCGGGATTTCATTCCCACATACCGGTTCTCCACGATGTCCACCCGTCCGATCCCGTTCTTCCCGCCCAGGCGGTTCAACTCGGCCAGCAGCTTGGCCGGGGACATCCGCTTTCCGTTGACCGCCACCGGGTTCCCCTTCTCGAAATCGATTTCCACGAGGGTGGGCCTGTTGGGCGCCTTCTCCGGAGAGACACTCAGGATGAACATATCCTCGGGGGGTGCGTTCCAGGGATCTTCCAGGATTCCGCCCTCGAAGCTGATATGNNTATTGGATCAAGTCCGTCCGGGACTTGAATTCCCAGATCTTCCAGGGGGCGATGATTTTGATGTGGGGGTCGAGGGCCAGATAGGTCAGCTCGAACCGAACCTGGTCGTTCCCCTTTCCCGTGGACCCGTGGGAGACGGCATCGGCCCTTTCCTTCCGGGCGATCATCATCTGGTGCTTGGCGATCAGGGGGCGGGCGATGGAGGTTCCCATCATGTACCCCCCCTCGTAAATGGCGTTCGCCCGGACCATGGGGAAGATGAAATCCCGGACGAACTCCTCGCGGAGGTCCTCCACGTAGACCTTGCTGGCCCCGGTCTTTCTTCCCTTCGCCTTCAGCCCGGTCAGTTCTTCGGCCTGCCCCAAGTCCGCGGCAAAGGCGATCACTTCACAGCCATAGGTCTCGATCAACCACTTGACGATGACCGAGGTATCCAAACCGCCGGAATAGGCCAGTAC
>PMCE01000434.1:4082-6939 GCA_003154025.1 Syntrophaceae bacterium | reverse complement strand
CATGAACCCGTTCCGTTAATCCATCCTTGCTTCACCGGGGCGAAAATGATTTCCAAAGCAGACATCGAAGAGGCCTACGGCAAGATCCGGAACGATATCGTCCGGACTCCTCTGGTCTATTCTCAGAAGATCAGCCAGCTCTGCGGGTGCCAGGTCTTCCTCAAGCTGGAAAATTTCCAAATGACCGGCTCTTTCAAGGAACGGGGGGCCCTGAATAAGCTGCTGAGCCTCTCGCCCGGGGAGAGAGAGAAGGGAGTCGTCGCGGCCTCGGCCGGGAACCANNGCCGAAGTGATCCTCCACGGAGATATGGTGGATGATGCCGGGGAACTGGCCCTGAAGATTTCGGGAGACGAGGGCATGACCTTCATCCACCCCTTTGCCGATCCCCTGATCATCGCCGGGCAGGGAACTCTCGGGCTGGAAATTCTGAGCGACGACCTGGGCCGGGACCTGGCCACGGTTCTCTGTCCGGTGGGGGGCGGAGGGCTGATCTCCGGAGTCGCCACCTACCTGAAGGAGGCCGACCCGGACATCCGGGTGATCGGAGTCGAAGCCTTCGCCTGCCCGTCCATGAAAGCCTCCCTCCTGGAAGGACATCCGGTGAAGCTGGAAAAAACCTCCTCCCTGGCAGACGGAATCGCCATCAAGAGGGTGGGGCAGATCAATCTGGACATGGTTCAAAAATATGTCGACGACGTGATTACGGTGGAAGAGAACGAAATTGCCAACGCTATCCTTCTCCTCCTGGAGATGGAGAAGATCGTGGCCGAAGGCGCCGGCGCCGTCCCTTTGGCTGCGCTTCTGAACCGGAAGGTTCCCCGGGAAGGCGGGAAGGTCCTCCTTCTCATCTCCGGGGGGAATATCGACGTCAACACCCTGGGCAAGATCATCACCCGAGGTTTGGCCATGGAAGGGCGGATCGCCCAACTGACCGTCCGCCTCAAGGATCTTCCCGGTTCTCTCACCTCGGCCTTGGAGATCATCAAGGGCCTCCAGGCGAACATTCTGGAAGTCACCCATCACCGTTTTGACTCCCTCGCTCCCTTTGGATTCGTGGATGTGTCCATTACCCTCGAAACCAAGGGACAAGCCCATATTCACCAGATCACGGAGGCCTTGCAGCAGGCAGGGTACCCCCTCTGTGAAAACCAATGCCGATTTTGAGGCCAGTGCGGAATAGAACAGGTCTAACGGTTCACCCGTTTGCCGGTTGGCCGGTTAACGGAAGAAAANNGAAAACTGTTGGACCAGCGGACGGGCGGACCGGCATACCGGCAGACCATCAGAAAGGAGCAAGAAATGAAGGCCATCGATGTCCATGTCTACCCGGGAACCAAGGAAGACGCGATCGATTGAGGGGGAAAGTACATCGCCCATGCCCTCCAATATTTCGGCCAAAAGATTGAACCCCTGACCGAAGAATCCCTGGCCGAACGCTACCATTAAAAAATTACCCTTGGCGGATAGGGTTCGTCGCAATTTTCAATGTTTTGGTTGCGGCTCCGCCGCGCTAAGTTTATCTGTGTCCGATTGAATTACGGAAGTTGGGAGAGAAATTCCTTGGCCTGGTATTCCCATTCCTGAGCCACCAGGTTGACCTTGGTCTTCCCCTTTTCCGTACATACGGTGGCGCTCACCGACCCTCCGCCCCCGGCGAAGGTGATACAGGAGGGATTCTCCTCGGTCACTTCCAGGCCTTGCCCCCCTTGGCCGAAATATTTCTTCACCCGCTTCATGACCTCATCGGTCGATAGTCTGGTGCTTCCCTCCAGATTGATCATGGCANNATTTTTCCCCCAAGGGCCGTTTGAAATACAATTTTTGGACCCGCCCCGATTGATCGGCGACTACGCCCACCAGTTCCCACCCCTGCTTTCCAAATTCGTTCAGCCTTTCTTTATGAGCGGGCGGATGGAGAGGGGAAGTTTCTTTTTCCGCGTCCGTAAAATAAAGGTATTCCCATCTGGTCATCGGCAACCTCCTCGCTGATGAACTCCTTTTGATATTAGATGCTGGAAATTTCCAAATCGGGTAACCGAGAGCTTGCATGTTCAACTAAATCCTGCCTCCTGATTCCTGAACCCTGACTCCTGCTCCCAGGCTCCTGATTCCTCGATTCTACTCTTTGTTGAGTTCTGCGGCCTTCTGAAAGGCCTTCTCCATATCGGGCAGCCGGGTAATTTCCGGGACGACCTGGATGTAGCGGATCATCCCTTTTTTATCCACCAGAACCACGGAGCGGGCCAGAAGCATGGTCTTGTCCATCAAAAGGCCTGTGGCCCTGCCGAATTCCCCCTCTTTGTAATCCGAGAGGTATTGCAGATGGGTCAGCTTGGCCTCCTTGGCAAAGCGTTTCTGGGCGAAGGGAGTATCCCGGCTGATGGTGATGCGCCTGACTTCTTTGGGAACTTTTTCTCCTTCTTCCCCCAGGACGTGGGTTTGCGCTTCACAGACCGCGGTATCCAGTGAGGGGACGATGCTCAGGAATAGAACCGATCCTTTCTCCTGCGAAAGGTCCACGTCCTTCAGGATCATCGCGTCGACCAGGTTCACCGGGGGCAAAGGCTTTCCCAGCACGATGGGAGAGCCCAAAAGCTGGAATCGAGCCTCCCCGCGAGCCACCGAAGTTCCCGGGTTCACCGAATTGCTCTCCACGGGAATTTTCGCCTTGGCCCCCGCACAACCGAGCCCGAGGGCCAAAAGAACAACGGGGAGGTACCAAATAATTCTAAAGATTCTTCCCTTCATGGCGTTCTCCTTTCTCGGAAAAACATCATTTCTTGAATTCCGATAAGACATCGATATTTTTCGAATTCAGATTAGATCCTACACTTCTGCGGAAAAGGACCTCTCCCT
>PMCE01000434.1:567-4077 GCA_003154025.1 Syntrophaceae bacterium | reverse complement strand
CCGGCAGATGGGGCAAAGAAGGAAGATCGGGTGATTGAGATTGACGGATCTCTCTATTCCGGAAGCGGGACCCTTCTCCGACATGCCGTTGCCTTGGCGACGCTTCTGGGGAAGCCTCTCCATATGACCCGGATTAGGGCCAAAAGGGAGAAGCCGGGGTTGAGGCCTCAGCATCTTCAGGTTGTACGTGCTTGCTCCCGCCTGTCCGACGGGAAGGCGGAAGGGGCCGGAGTTGGATCCCAGGAGATCTTCTATAAGCCGGGAAAGCAGCTGAGGTACGGGGATCTGGAGTTCCATATCGGAACGGCGGGGTCCACGACCATGCTTGCTTTCACCCTGATCCCCCTGGCTATGTTTGCCGGGAGCCCCTCCCGTCTTTTTCTTACCGGGGGGCTTTTCCAGGATTTCGCCCCCAGCGCTTTCCACCTGCAGAACGTCCTCGTCCCCCTTCTGCGAAAGATGGGGACCGATGTGCAGGTCGAAATGCATCGCCCTGGATATGTGCCCAAGGGACAGGGAAAGCTCGGGCTAGAGATTTCCCCCCTGAAAGAGCCGCTGAAGCCGCTGCGCATGATGGAGCAGGGGGCGACCCGGAGCGTCCAGGGAATTTCTCTGGCTTCGCACCTGGAAAATGAGCAAGTGGGGAAGAGGATGGCCGACCAGTGTGCTTTGCTCCTCGCCCCAAAGGGATACCGCCCGCAAATAAAGACGATCGACGACCAAACCGCTATTCAGAAAGGGGCTGCTTTAGCCCTCTGGGCGGAAACCGAAACCGGGTGTATAATAGGAGCAGATCAGGCTGGGGCTCCCGGGAGGAGGTCGGAAGCGATTGCTCGATTCGTGGTGTCCTCCCTGCTCGAAGACCTCGCCACCCAGGCGACCACGGACCGGCACTTGGCGGACCAATTGATTCTCTTCGCCGCCCTGGCGAAAGGAACCACCCAATACCTGATTCCCCGGATGAGTGAACACATCCGATCCAATCTTTGGCTGGTGGATGAAATTCTGGGGGTGAAATCCGATCTGAACGGCAACCTCTTGACAATCCGCGGAATCGGTTTTCAAAAAGCCGGATAGCAGAAAGAGCCGGCTTGGAAGCGCCATGGCAACATCTGTAAAGATCCGGGGGATTTACACCACTGCTCTAACCAGGCTTCTTCTCGACGCCGGCTACCGGATTGCCGACCCTTCCCCGGAAACCCGGCAGCGGTTTGCCCTGGGTTCGACTCCGGAAATCCCCGACCTTTTGATGAAGGACCGGGAGGATCATCAGGGGGTCGACATCATCGGGGAAGCCGACGGAGTTAGTCAGATTTTGCGGGTGGCTCGCGAGAATCTCGTGGATGCGGTGCTCATGTCCTTCGACCCGCTAGGGGAGGGAGAAAAAGAGCTCGTTGATGACCTGAAAGCGGGTCAGGAACTCTGCCACGCCTGGCTTGAACTGGGCGGGGCTTCCAAAGAGGCCCTAGACCATCTCCGTTCATCCGTGATTCCGACCCTCCCCTTCCATCATCGTCTCCGAATTATCCATCCCAGAGCCCTGGAGAAGGCCGAAAAACAGCTTGGTGAGCGTCCGGAAACAAAACCGGACCTGGGAAAAGCCTTTTTCCTGGAGGAAGTCCTTCTCCCACTGGGCAAGGCCGGGATCGCCAGGCTGGAGCACGTCAAGGCCAGGGGAAAGCCCGTGCGCTCCCGGGAGGGAATTCTTCTGGAGGTGGCTGAAGGTCGAATCCTGGTGAAACGGTCATTTTCCCAGGGCCGCTACGACGGGCTGGGCCTAGCCATTGAGGCGGAGGATTATGGCCTTACGGAAGCCCGGGAAGGCGCCTGGTATGTGAAAAATGCCTATTTCTCCAAAGACGGGAAGATGAAGGGAGAATATTACAATGTCAATACCCCCGTAGAACTCTACCCCTTCGGAGCCCGATATATTGACCTGGAGATCGATGTGGTCCGGCGGGCGGGAGAACGTCCTTTCATCGTGGACCGGGAGAAGCTCGAGCTTCTGGTAAAAGAGGGGAAAATCAGCCGGCCCCTGGAAAAGAAAGCCGTTGAAGTGGCTGATCACTTAATTGCCAAGTTGGGTTGATAAAGAGGCGAAACGTCCATTCCGATGAAATTTCGTGGAGGAATCACCCATCAATAATGCTAGCTTCGGGAAGACAGGACAGGAAGTGACCGTCGTCGGCCTGGGCGGAGAGGGAATTCTCCGTACCCATGGGCGTGAACGGGAAGCCCGGGAGGTAATCCTGGAGGCAGTTCGGCAGGGAATTACCTATTTTGATTCCGCCCGAGTCTATGCCGGCAGCGAGAGCTACTACGGCTCGGTCTGGCCTAAACACCCCGACGTGCGCTCGCGAATCTTCCAGACGAGCAAATCGGCCCGAAGGGATAAGAAAGGGGCCCTGGCTGACCTGGAAAACACCCTGCGCACCATGGGCGTCGACTCCCTGGACCTCTGGCAGATCCACGANNTTTGTGGCGGCGAAAAGCGCCGGGAAAGTCCGGTTCATCGGCGTAACCGGCCACCATGACCCTGCCGTTTTGACCCGTGCGGTGCGGGAATGGCCCGTCGATGCCGTCCTTTTGCCCGTAAATCCCGTGGAGAGAGCTTTGGGGGGCTTTTTGGATACGCCCATGAAGGAGGCTCACCGGAAGGGCCTCGCCGTAATCGGGATGAAGGTTGTCGGGGCAGGCCACTATATCATCCCCGACTCGGAGATCACCCCCGAACTCTTAATCCGCTTCGCCCTGTCCCAAAAAATCACCCTGGCCATCGTAGGCTGCTCGACACCCGGGGAAGTTCAAACGCTGGCCAAAATGGGGCGGGATTTTATCCCCCTCTCCCAGAAAGAACAAAAGGAATTGGTTGACCGTTTCCGCCCCCACGCCTCCGGCCTCGCCTATTACCGCCGAGTTCTTTGAATCAAGGATGGAATAATCCCCCTCTTCTTCCCTTTTTCACCCCTTTTTAACCGCGAATAAGCATTAAATTTAATTCCAAAATATGTCGATACATTACATAGTATCCATTTCAGACCCATACAAATTTCCAAATGGTTGCAAGAAGTTTCCTTTTATCAAACCAGGAGGCAGAGGATTTTGAATTCCAANNTTAGCCATCGGCCTAAGTCCGAAACTAGCCCCCTTCCTGGCGGCAGCCGTTGCGGGGGGAACGTTGCTCCTATTCTTAGTCTTCAGAAACTTTAAGACGAAAAAAGAAGATAAAACCAAAGCCGCCCCGCAAGAGACTTTACCCGAGGAAGAAGAGGCCATACAGCCAGAGGAGCTTCCTTCCGGGGCGGACGGGAAAATAATCGCTGACTCTCCTGATATAATATCCGAGCCGATAAACTCAGGCGGCCTTCAGGAGAACGTCCCCCCGGAACCGGAAGAAGCGGTCTCGCCCGCTCAAACCCCTACGGTGGAAAAAGAGGAATTGAGCCCCGTTCAGGAGTTCTCCAGAGATGGGGTTTTGGCCCAAATCCAGGAAAGGCTGGCGATGGTGGA
>PMCE01000434.1:0-557 GCA_003154025.1 Syntrophaceae bacterium | reverse complement strand
GAGGGGAAAGTCGTCTAGCCGCTTATCCGCCTCGCCCCTTGGTCAATTCGATCCTTGTTTATCGTCCGTTGTCATCTATGGGTCGGAAGGATCCCGTTGTTCCTGGCCCCCATTTTTTCCTTCTCTTTTTCCCCGTTCCAGCCGCTTGTCCCCGGTCCCTCTTTCCTTGTACCTCGAGCCTCAAACCTCGTGCCTGTGGTTCATCGCCTGCCCTTATAGCTGACACGATCCTCAACTAGTGTTAGATTAAGGGATAAGAACCACGATCCGAGAGGGAGATTTTTTTTGACGCCAGTCATCCGGGTAGTCGATTTATGGAAAAATTACAGCCGCGACGGCCAGGAAAACATGGCCGCCCTGCGGGGGGCCGACCTGGAGATCCGGGAGGGCGAAGTGGTGGCCCTTTACGGAAAGAGCGGGTCGGGGAAGAGCACCCTGCTGAATATCCTGGCCGGGATAGACCGGCCCAGCCTGGGCCGGGTGGAACTGGAGGGAAAAGACCTGGAAACGCTCGGCGAAAAGGGCCGCACGCAATTGCGCCGCCGGAGGATCGGCTT
>PMCE01000056.1 GCA_003154025.1 Syntrophaceae bacterium | reverse complement strand
TCGGTATCCCCGTAGAAGGCAGAGGTCCGAGGGCGGATACCCGCGGTCCAGATAATATTCGAGGGCCGCGGGATCGATCTCCCGCCCGTGGCCCGACGGCAGAAGCGCCTTGAGCTCGGAAACGAACCAGAAGCTCTTATCCTTTTCCTCCCGATAATAGAGGGGCTTCTTTCCAAACCGGTCTCGCGCCAGGAGGAGACGTCCCTTTCCACGGCCGTCCCATATCGCGAAGGCGAACCTCCCCCGAAGTTTTTCGACCACCTTTTCCCCCCAAACGAGGTAGCCCCGGAGAATCACCTCGGTATCCGTCCGGCTGAAGAATTCTTCCCCGGCATTTTTCAGCTCGGCCCTCAACTCCTGGAAGTTGTACACTTCACCGTTGTAAACGATGGCGAGGGGATACCGGGGATGGACCATGGGCATGTGGCCGGCGGGGGACAGGTCGATGATGGACAGCCGGGTGGAGCCCAGGGCCGCTTTGACCCGCCCCGAATCGCCTTTGAACACCTCCACCCCCTGATCGTCGGGCCCCCGATGATGCAGCCGATGCAGTTCCAACGATGGAACTTTATCGCCAAAACCGATCCAGCCTAGTATTCCGCACATGGGAGGACTCCACTTTTTGAGCCGATGGCCCTTGACGTTTTCCCGCCGGGGTTCGGGAATGAGCCGATTCCGTTCTGAATGCTACGCCCCGCTTTTCTTCCCGGGCCCGTTGTTTCTCACAACTGGGCCAGCATTTCTTCCGCTCTTAGGCGATAATCGTGGTCCCGGCTGATTTTGAGGGCATTTCGCTTGACCTGGTCCCTGGTTTGATCATCTTGCAAGAGACGGTCGACGATTTCATCCAACTGCCCCGCGTCGCGATAATAAAAGGCGGCTTCCCCTTCGGGAAAGAAATCCGCCTGCTCACGGGTGAATGTGGATAACATGAGGCCGCCGCAGGCGGGGATCTCATAGGTCCTCATGTTATGTCCGGGGATATTCCAGTGGTTGACGATATTGAGCGAAATTTTGGCGGTGGAGAATAAGGCCGCGCAATCTTCCCCGAAAACCCGCCGGTGATGGATCCGGTGGCTCCCGCCCGAACGTTTTTCAGCCCTGCCCCATCCAGGTCCCCAGATGGCCACGGGGTGACGGCGGATGGCTTCCATCTCCACTTCCCTTCTCCGGTTATGCAGCCCGACAAACACGACTTCATGCCTTCCCCGGCATTCGCCGCACGATCCCGCGGGCAACGGGCGGAAGCTTTCCGGATCAACCCCGAAGGGGAGATAGGAGGCACAAACTCCATCCGCATTGAGGCGGTTAGCCAAATTTTTCTCCCAGATGAAAACTTTCGTGTATTGCCTCAGAGCCTCCAGCAAATTCCGCCGCTGGGCGGATGTCTTCCGCGGATCGAGCGGCACTCCGATATAAGGATCATCCGGGTAGTGATTCACGATGGGAGTATTCTCCTGCAGGCGGACCCGGCGGATGGTCTCAGGGTCAAGAAAGGGGGCTTTAAAAGCAAGCGCCAGGTGAGGCCGGACGCAGCGAACCATCTCGAGGGTGCTTACATTCAGCCGGGTCCAGAGCTTTCCCCGGAATAAACGTCTCAACCATCGGTTCCCGGCGAATGGAGCCGCCTGGAAATAGGCCCGGTCCGAGTCAAAGCGAAAAATTTCATGTCCGTTCTTTTCAAACGCCCGGGCGTAGCTGTCAGCCAGGAAACCCTGGCCGAAGGGACCGATCAGCAAGATTCTCATACTTCTCTCTTGACCTCCCCGGGAGGCAAAGAACCTCTCGGTATAAATCCAGGTAATGATCCACCATTCTCTCCACGTTCCACTGCTCTTCCACTCGTCGTTTTCCCTCTTCCCCCAGCTTCCGGGCCAACTCCGGGTCCTCGGCCAACCTGCGCAAGCAATGGGCGAGCGAGCGAGCGTCCCCCGGAGGAAAGCGGAATCCATTGACCCCATCTTCCACCAGCATCCGCACTCCTGTGGGGAGGTCGCTGACCACCACCGGGCGGGCCATGGACATGGCTTCCAGAAGCACCATGCCGAAGGCTTCGGCGCGGTTCAGACTGGGCAGGATGAAGGCATCACAAGCCGCCATCCGGCGAAGTTTCTCTTCTTCGCTGATTTCCCCCAGGAGGACGACCCGGCCGTCCAAGCCCGCCTCCCGGATGCGCCATTTGATTTCCCCCTCCAGGGGGCCAGTTCCCCCGATCCATAAATCTCCCGGGATATGCTGGAGGGCCTCCAGCAACGAAAAGATTCCTTTGTAGGGGACCAGGCGTCCGAGAAAAAAATAGGCCGGGCCGCCCTTCTTGGAAATTTCCCGGCGCTCTCCCGCCATCCGGCGGAATTGGATCCCATACGGGATGATCCGGATCTTATCCTTGAAGGACGCCAGGACCGGGCTGGACTCGGCGTAATCGGGTGAAGCCGCGATGATGGCATCGGCCCGTTTCAAGNNGCAAGAGCGGATCATGAAGGGCCCCCCACAAGCCCTTGCCGACGATGTCACTGTGGTAAGAGACCACCAGGCGGGAGGGCGGATGGGCCAGGAAATAACTCAGGTCGGCCAGGGGGTTGGGGTAATGCAGGTGGAGGATGTCCGGCGTCTGCCCCCAGAGGGCGAAAGCGGCCTCCGGACAAAGAGGGAGGGAGTTGAACTGGCCCACATTCCTCATCCGATGAACGTAGACCCCATCGACATATCCTTTCTCTTTACGCCCATTGCGGCCGGCCGTGATGACCCGGCAATCGACCCCTTTCTGGACCAGGCCCTCGCACAGGCTGGCCAGGACCGTTTCNNCGCGAACCGGGAGATAATACTTGCCGAAATGGACCACTCTCAATTGGCGTGAAGGGGCCTCTGGAAACATAAACCTCCCATGGTTTCGGAATGGATTCTTTCCTGCGGCGGGACCGTCTTCGTTCGGGAAGAGCTAGGGGTCCTTAGAGCTCATCGATTTCGAGGGTATTGGGGGTCAGCGGGTGGATCCCCAGGGCGATTTCGTATAGGGCGATCATGTTGGCCGCGATCTGAGTGTCCGTGTAACGCTCCCTGACCCGCCGGATGCCGGCCAGGCGGAGGTCTTCCCGCAGGCTCGGTTGGGTATGGAGCAATCTCAGCTTCCGGGATAGATCCTCCGCGTCCCCTTCTCCAAAAACCATTCCGGCGTGCTCGATCACCTGGGGGATT
>PMCE01000049.1:8546-18032 GCA_003154025.1 Syntrophaceae bacterium | reverse complement strand
TGAGCTCGGTATCTTTACTCTGGCAGGAAGGGCACTGGCTGTTCCAAGTGGACCTGTCCAGGGGAAAAACGAAAGAACAGGCCCGACACTGCAGCTTGGCTGGAGTTCGGGTTATGCGCAGTCGGGCTCCCTCGGCGAGGGTCCCTTTGCTGACGAAGTCGAAGTACCTCTGGATCCATTCGTCATCGAAATCGGTCACTTCGCCGACCTGCAAATGAATGGCCACGATCTGGTTGGCCTGGTTTCGCTGGGCGTATTCCAGGGATATTTCCAGGATACTTTGGGTCACCGATAGCTCATGCATGGAATCTCCGGCATTTTTCCCCTATGATTTGCATTTCTTCCATCATTCCGTGGGGTATGGGTCATTAAAACAGGAACAGTCTTGGTAATCAAGGCTAAAAAGGAAAATTATTAATCGCGGTTTGGAGAGTAAACTGGCATCGGCATAGAAAAGGTATTATAATGAATATGTGAGTAAGGAGAGTGGAGGTTTAGCCAGTTCGAATGGAAAAAGATATAGATATCAAGGAAATTCAGAAGGATCTTAGCGACTACTTGACCAAGAAGTACGGGCGTAAGATCCAATTTGCCGGGTTTGGGCCCATCCCTGAGCCGGCGGGGGAGAAGGTCGAGGAGGATGAAAAGGAAAAAAAGGTTGACCTTTCAGCCATCCACTTCGACATGAAGCCTGAGGAGCTCAAGGCTTACCTGGATGAGTACCTGGTGAGGCAGGATGACGCCAAGGAAGTCCTGGCCACCAAGATCTGCACCCATTTCAATCGGATCAAGATGTACGAGCTAAACCGAAAGGACAAGAGATCCGACAGCGTCGGAGAGATCAAGAACAACATTATCATGATCGGGCCGACGGGTGTGGGGAAGACATTTCTGGTCAAGCTCATCGCCAGGAAGATCGGGGTTCCCTTCGTCAAAGGAGATGCCACCAAGTTCAGCGAGACGGGTTATGTGGGGGGAGATGTGGATGACCTGGTCCGGGATTTGGTGTATGAAGCGAAAGGGAACATCGAACTGGCTGAGTACGGAATCATTTACCTGGATGAGGTGGACAAGATCGCGGCCTCTTCCAATCTGGTGGGTCCCGATGTGTCCCGTTCGGGGGTGCAGCGGGCCCTGCTCAAACCGATGGAAGAGACCGAGGTGGAATTGAAAGTCCCCCACGACCCGGTTTCCCAGATGGAAGCGCTCATGGAGTTTCAGAAGACCGGGAAGCGGGAGAAGAAGAAGATCAACACCAGGCACATCCTCTTCATCATGAGCGGGGCTTTCAACGGCCTGGATGAGATCGTCAAGAAGCGGCTCAACCGGCAGGGGATTGGGTTCGGGGCCGAGATCCGGTCCAAGGATGAAAAGGTCCAGTACCTCAAAAAGGTCAAAGCGGAGGACCTCATCGAATACGGGTTCGAGTCGGAATTCATCGGCCGACTGCCCGTGCTCACCGTCTTTGAGCACCTGGAAGTGGAAGACCTCTACAAGATCCTCCGGAACCCCAAGAGCCCCATCGTCATCGGGAAGAAGAGGGATTTCAAAGCCTACGGCATCCACCTGCAGTTCGAGGACAAAGCCCTCCGGGAGATTGCCGAAAGCGCCTTCCAGGAGAGGACCGGAGCCCGCGGCTTGGTGAGCGCGGTGGAGCGGGTCCTGCTGAAGTTCGAGCACACCCTTCCTTCCACGAACATCCGCCACCTGGTGGTGACCCGGGCCATAGTGGATGACCCCGCGGGGGAGCTCAAAAAGATCCTGGACCATCCCGACGACCCCGGACAGGAAGAGGCCTTCCGGCGCCTGCTGTTGGAGGAGGAAAAGAATCTGGAAGAAATGCTCCGCCGGAAGGCAACGGAATGGCAGGAGCGCTATGGAATCCGATTTTCTGAACAGCGGATCCAGCTCATCACCCGTCGCTCCGCGGAAACGCAGACCGATGTGGAGGGCGCCGTGGAAGAGATCTGGGCCATCCATGAGACGGCCCGGGAATTCGCGGAGAAGTTCTCCGGGAGGAATGATCTGGAGATGTCTTTCACCGAAGAAGCCATAGACCGGCTGGTGGAGAAGGTCTGGGAGGATGGATTGGAGCCCGCCGATTATCTGGGAAGAAGCTTCCAGAACTACGAGCACGGCCTGAAGCTCATCCGGGAGAAGACGGGGAAAAGGGAGTTTTTGATTTCTGTCGAGGGGATGGAAAATCCGGAGCAGTTTTTGAACGGGATGATTCAAGAAACCTACCGCAGCGAGTGAGGATATGGCCAAAAAAGATTATTACGATGTCCTTGGGGTAAAGAAGAACGCCACGGAAGAGGAGATCAAGAAAGCCTTTCGCAAGCTGGCCATGAAGTATCATCCGGACCGCAACCCGGGGAACAAACAGGCGGAGGAGCGGTTCAAGGAGATGAACGAGGCCTACGCGGTGTTAAGCGACAAGGATAAGCGGGCCAAGTACGACCAGTTCGGGCCTTCGGGTTTCAGCCAACACTACTCCCAGGAGGACATTTTCCGGGGGTTCGATATCAATGACCTTCTAAGGGACCTCGGGTTTTCCTTCGGCCGCGCGGGAGGAAGCGGCCGGCGGGGGAGGGCCCAATACGGCGGTTTTGAAGACCGCTTCGGCTCCGGAAGGGGTCAGCCGGGCGGGTCCCAAACGGGGGATTTCCGGGATATGTTCTCCGGAGGAGCCTCTCAGGACCAGGGCCCCTTCGGTCAAAAAGGCCAGGACGTCCACGCGGACCTGAACCTTTCCTTCGAAGAGGCCGCCCGGGGAACGGAAAAAAAGGTGAGATTCTCCAACGGAAACAGGGTTGAGGAAGTCACCGTGAAGGTCCCCGCGGGAATCGAAAGCGGAAAGAAGCTTCGTCTGTCCGGGAAGGGAACGGGGGGAATGGGAGGAGGTCAGGCGGGGGATCTATACCTGAAAGTGAAGGTCGCCGAGCACCCGGTTTTCAAGCGGGAAGGGGGCAACATCGTTGCCGACAAAGAGATTAAAATCTCTGATGCCATCCTGGGAACCTCTATTGAAGTTCCCACCCTGGAGGGCAATAAGCACATCAAGATCCCGTCGGGAACCCAGAGCAACAGCCGCATTCGTCTGAAAGGATTCGGCCTGCCCCGCCTCCAGGAGGGCGGTAAAGGGGACGAATTCATCCGGATTCTTATTAAATATCCCAAAAACCTGACGGAGAGACAGAAGAAGCTAATTGAGGAGCTGAAGAAAGAAGGTCTGTAGGAACAGTCTCCAGGGCGCGAGGCCGTAGATGCCTTTCGTCCTGAAATCCCATCAGTAACTTTTCCCCTCAGGACTAGCCTTTCGGGTTGCCCTCCCGGTGTCCGGGAGGGTACGTCATTCTCGTCCCCCCCATTTTTTCCTAGACATTTCTGAAAAGATTTTTCTACAATTCCCTTAAAAGCTATTATTACAGAACGTTTTTCCACAACGGGAAGATCCCCTTTCCATTGGAAATCCGCCGGGGCGACCGGCCGGTCGCCCCGGCAGGCAATGTCGGAAGAACTGGGGAAGATCCCGCCAAGCCAAGGAAAGGAGATGGATATGCAATACGGTCTGAGCGAAGAACAGGTATTACTCCGCGACACCGTGCGGAAGCTGGCCAAAGCGAAGGTGGAGCCCGGAGCCGGGGCTCGGGACCAGAAGGGAGAATTCAGCTGGGAGATGGTGGAACTGCTCCGGGAAAACGGCCTCTTCGGGGTCGATTTCCCGGAGGAGCACGGGGGAGCCGGGGCGGGCCTCCTGGCCCTGATCATGGTCTGCGAGGAACTGTCCAAAGCGGATGCTTCCACCGGTATGCTCCCGGTCGCCCAGGAGCTGGGCACTCTGCCCATCCTGCTGGCGGCCAATCCGGAGCAGAAGAAAAGATTTCTCCCGGCCCTGGCTTCGGGAGAGAAATTATCGGCCTTTGCCCTGACCGAGGCCAGCGGCGGGTCGGACGTGGCCGCCTTCCGCAGCAAGGCCGTGAGGAAAGGCGATTATTACCTCCTCAACGGTACGAAGACCTTCATCACCAACGGCGGAGTGGCGGATACCGTATCGGTCTACGCCCTCACGGACCCGGCCAAGGGGGGGCACAAAGGCTCCAGCGTTTTCGTGGTGGAGAAAGGAACCAAAGGGTTCTCCGTGGGAAAACACGAGGACAAGTTGGGAATCCGCTCTTCCGAAACGGTGGAATTGATTTTCGAGGATTGCCCGGTTCCCGCCGAAAACCTCCTGGCCGGCGAAGGGATGGGGTTTGCCATCATGATGAAGACGCTGGATTTCAGCCGGCCGGCCGTGGGAGCCCAGGCTTTGGGGATTGCCGCGGGGGCCTTTGAGTACGCCTTGAATTATGCCCGCGAACGGGTGGCTTTCGGGAAACCGATCCTCGCCCAGCAGGGGATTTCCTTCAAACTGGCGGATATGGCCATGAACATCGAGGCGGCTCGCCAGCTCCTCTACAAGACCGCCTCGGTTCTTCAGGAACTGCCCAAGGACATGTCCCGCATCAGCGCGGAGACTATCCGCCTCTCCTCCATGTCCAAGTGCTTCTGCGCGGACACCGCCATGCGGGTCACGGTGGAGGCGGTTCAAGTCCTCGGCGGGTACGGGTACGTCAAGGAGTATCCCGTGGAACGCTACATGCGCGATGCCAAGATCACCCAGATTTACGAAGGGACGAACGAGATTCAGCGGGTGGTGATCATGTCCACCTATTAAGGAAATGGTAACGGGGGGGAAGGACGGGGGGACGAAGGGGGAAATCATTCCCCCATTTCCCCGCCGCTCTTTTCTTCCTCAGGGCAGTCCCAGGACGGTGAAGGCCAGCCAACACACGATCGCACCAACGACCGACATGGACAATCCCCAAATGAGCATATTGCGGAAGAGCCTGTTTTTGTCCGCCTTGGGGCCGGCATTGGCAATAAAGACAGCGCCCGTGGTGGAAAGGGGACTCAAGTCCACAACAAAACCGCAGACCACGATGGACGATATGAGGGCCATCAGGTCAGTGCCGCCAACCTTGGCCAACAGGTTGGGCGCCAGGGGGAGGAAGGCGGGCAAGATAACCCCGGTTGTGCTCGCATAAGCTGAAACCAGCCCCGATACGAACCCGGCAACCATCGTGACGGTATAGGCGGTAGAGACTTTGGCCATGATCGAGGCGAAGAGGTCCATGCCGCCCACCTGGCTCATCAACTGGACCAGGACCGTGACACCGGTAACCATGAGGATGGTCCCCCAGGGCATGGCCTTGATGGCTTTCCCCTCATCCACTGCTTTGATCAGGGATAAGACCGCACCGATCATGAAAGCTCCCATGCCGATATCCAGCTTGAAGAAAACGGCGCCGACGATCAGGATCACCACTCCGATCATGGTGTAGATCTGCCCCGTGGTGAAGGGTTCCACCGGGAGGTTCCTCAGCGTTTCCCGCTGGCCGGTATCTTTCATCCGGAGGAGTTTCAACCCCCCGAACAGAAAGTAGGCAAGGATAGAGACGGCCACGTGGGTTATCAGCATGTTCATCCAGAGGACCATGCTGACCCCGGTGATGCCCATTTTGGACAGGATCGAGGCGGAGATGATCCCCGGAGGAGCGATGGGGGACATGGCTCCCGCCTGAGCGCCGTTGCCCACGACTAAAGCCATGAGAAGAGGCGAGATGCCTACCTCCTCAGCCAGGAGCATGGCGGGAGCCGCCAATAGCGCGGAGATGGTTATTTGGCCGGGGCCCATGGAGGAGAGGGCAAAGGCCAAGAAGAAGAGCACAATCGGCAAAAGGGCCACGTTACCGCGGACCGCTTTAATCGCATACTTGGATATCTTTTCCAGGGTCCCATTGGTCTGGGCGATGGCAAAGAGATAGGTGACCCCGGCCAGCATGATGAACAGGCTGGTGGGATAACCCTTGACAATATCCGGAAGCTTGACCCCCCCAAAATAGTAGCCCACGATCAGGGATAACCCGATCGCCAGGGTACCGATATTCAAGGAAGTCGTACAGCTGATCACGATGGCGATGAACAAGGCAATCAAAGACATTAAAGGAACATCCATAGTGAAACCCTCCTCCCCTTTATTATTCTCCCCTTTTGCTCTCCCCTTGGATGCGATCCGTTCTAGCTGCAGGCCGTTGGATCGATGAAGTTCTCTTTTCCGATCTCTCGTCCGTTATTTCCAGATCATTCGCTTGGACCATCTTCAAATTCTTTGAGGCCCAAATTGAAAGCCCATTGAATCCCTCCGGCACGAAGGCTCCGGGTTCAAGGGGACTGCCAAAACCATTAAATTCTCTTGGGTAACCCCCGGTGATGCCGGGGGACTAATAAATTTTGACAGTTGCGGGAAGCTTGGCTCGGGCCTGACTCCAGCGCGAAGTCCACCTTCAGTGGGGCCTCAGGCCCCTAAAATCCTTCGACCCTGTTTTGGCGAAGTACCAGTAAAAGGCGGCAATCACCAGGGCATGGGTAATCTTCCCTTCATGGATGAGACGGGGAATGTCATCGAGCGGCGCAGACTGGACCTCGATGTCCTCGGTGGAATCCTGCTGAGGAGAGGTTTTCAAGACGACATNNGCGGCGCCGGCGGGACCATCGCCCTCCTCGAGCATTCCTCCGGGAATCTCCAGAGAAAAATCTTTGGTCCCCATGCGGAACTGTTTGACCAGGATCACCCGGCCATCAGCCGTGAGAGGGATGACGTTGACCCAGTCCGAAGAGTCAAGAAGATAAAAGTCGTGTTCTCTCCCCGTGCGGGGGGAACGATACCCTTCCTTTTTCAGAGTAAATATACGGCAAGCGTAAAGGATCTTCGAATGAAGAAAAGTCCAGGGCTGGGACATAAAAGAAAGTGCTGAGTGCTGAGGACTGAGTGCTGAGAAGAAATCAAAAAATTTTTCTTTGTGCCTGTTTTTACTCAGTCCTCAGTCCTCGGTCCTATTTGTTTTTGGCATAGAATTCCTGAGCTGCGGAGGCCCCTACACCCCGGGGTACCTCGAACCCCTGCGCCCGCAGGGTCTGCTCCAGGACGGTGAGGAAAAAGAGGACATTCTTCGCATCGGAGTTGTACCCCATCAACCCCACACGCCAGATTTTGCCCTTCAAGGGTCCCAGCCCTCCGCCGATCTCCAGGTCGTACTCCTCCAGGAGACTCTTGCGCACCCTGGCGTCGTCGATTCCTTCGGGGATGGAGATGGTATTCAGGGACCACAGGCGATGCGGCGGGTCGACGAACATCTTCAGCCCCATGGCTTCGACCCCGGCCACCAGGCCTAAATGATTCCGCCGGTGTCTTTCAAACCGCCGGTCGAGGCCCTCTTCATGGACGATCCGCAAGGCCTCCAGCAGAGCATAGTTCATGCTGACGGGGGCGGTATGATGGTAGGTCATCTCGCTTCCCCAATACTTGCCGAGAGTGTCCATATCCAGATAGAAACTCTGGACCTTTTGGGTCCGATTTTTAATTCTCTCCACCGCCTTCGGGGAAAAGGTGATCGGCGCCAGACCGGGGGGACAGCTCAGACATTTCTGGGTTCCGCTGTAGCAGACATCGATCCCCCATTCGTCCACTTTCACGGGGTGACCGCCCAGAGAGGTAACCGTATCGACGAGGAGGAGAGTCTCCGGGAATTTTTTCATCATGGCGGAAAAATCTTCCAGAGGCTGAAGGACCCCGGTGGAGGTTTCGGCATGGACCACCGCCAGGACCTTGGGACGGAAGGCCCGGATCTCCTTCTCCACTTCCGCGGGCTCGAAAGGCTTGCCCCAGGTACCGGACAGCGTTTTGATTTCGGCCCCGCAGCGCCCGGCAATCTCCACCATGCGCTCGCCGAAAAATCCGTTCACGCAGATCAGGACCTTGTCGCCGGGCTCGACGACGTTGACAAAGGCGGCCTCCATGCCGGCAGTGCCGGTCCCGGAGATGGGGATGGTCAATGAATTCTCGGTCGCGAAGGCCTCCCGCAACAGATCTTGGACCTGGTGCATGATCCGGATGAAGTCCGGGTCCAGGTGTCCCAGCATGGGTTTGCCCATGGCCAGGTAAACACGGGGGTCGACGTTGCTGGGTCCAGGACCCATCAGGAGGCGGGCAGGGGGATGGAATTCACCAAACATAGAAGATCCTTATCAGAAAATTTTTAGGATTAGGTTGTTTAAAGCAAAAGCAAATTAGCACAACCGGAGGGTGTAATCAAGGCTTTTTGGATGAGCGGGCGAAAATTTTAAAAGGAGAGGGCTGAGTCTGATCGGCGTTGGCCCCCAAAGGCCTGGTGGTGAATACGCGGAAAAGATCCTGAGGCGCAGGAGAGAAAAAGGAGAATATTTTTCTTCCCGTGGCTACGATGTTTTACGAAAGGCTCACCAGGGCCGAGCCTTGGACGAGAACCCCCCCCTTTTGATTTTCCACCCATACCTGGCAATCGATGAGTTCCGTATTTCCTTCCCGGCGCCTTCCCTGGGCCTTCCCCCGGCAAATCAGGGTATCCCCGGGAAAAGCGAGGTCCCGGTTGGAATACTCCAGGCTTCTGAGGCGGGATGGGTCGCCGACCCATTGCAGGAGCATTTCCGCCAGATAATCACCGAACATGGTGGCGGCGATATTCGCATCGGCATAGCCCCTTTCCCTGCAAAAATCGGAATCCCAATGAACCCGGTTGGGATTCCAGGTGGCGGCGGCATACAACATCATCTGGACCTTGGAGAGGGAGACCCGAAAAGGGGGAATTTCATGGCCTTCTGCGCAGTCTGCAAAATTGAGAGGTCCGGTCACTTTATTCGTCTCCTTTCCCCTCCCGGGGGACGCGGAAGATCAGGGTTTCGGTATTGATGCCCAGAAGGGCGCCGTCCTGGTTCGTATAGCGCACATCATAGGTCAGGAAGAGAAGAGTTCCGGTTCGGCCCTGCTTTTCTTCCAGGCCGGTGGCTTTTCTTTTCATCCGGAGGTGGTCCCCCACGTGGACCCGCTGGAAGAATTGATACTTGTTCCCGCCCCGCATGGCCGGGCCGAATGGGGGAGGGAGGGATAATCTTCTGGCCGGCCTTCCGGACTCGTCAAATTTTCCCAGGGAATCGTGGTTCACGGAAAAAATGTAAGTAGGCGGGGCAACCGGCCGGCCATGCTCGAGGTCGTAATAGAGGGGATTGTCCAGACCCAAGGATTTGGCAAAGCGCCGGATTTTGCCGGCATCCACCGGCTCGGTGGCTTCCCAAGTCACCTCTTGCTCCAAGTGGGCCCGAATTTCAGGGGTGAGGCAGGAACCCTTCTCCATTTATTTTTTATCTCCGTTCTCCTCCCGGGCGCGACCGGACTCTTTCTACCCAAGAGAATGGACCATCACGGTTGTGGGGGATCTGGAAGGCTCGAAGGGGGATCGCCGAAAAACGGGGGAGAAGGAAGGAAGTGAGTTCGGCTATCGCCGGCCCATGGCATTCCTCCCCTCCCATACCCGGCGGGGAGAGGAGGGGACGAAGAGGACCGTCCCCTCA
>PMCE01000049.1:0-8532 GCA_003154025.1 Syntrophaceae bacterium | reverse complement strand
ACCGGAGTGTCCACCATCTTACCCTTGTAGGACACGGCCGCCATTCCTTTGGCAATGCCCTCTTCCTCGAAGACCTTGACCACGCCCTTGGCCCATTCCACATCCTCGGGCCCGGGAGAATAAATCCGGTTGGAGGGCTCGATCTGGGTGGGATGGATCAGCATCCTTCCCTCGTACCCCATCTGCCGTCCCTCGCGGGTGCTCTTCTCGAAGGCCTCGAGGTTTTTGAAATCCACGAAGGGGCAGTCGATGGCGATGCAGCCTGCCGCCCGGGCGGCAACCGCCGTGTGCGACCGGGCATGGAATTGCTCCACTCCTTCGCTGGTGAGCTTCACCCGCATGTCCTTGGTGTAATCGACCGCCCCAAAGATGAGCGAGTTGACCCGCTTGCTGCTGATCGCCGAGGGATAGGCATTGATGACCCCTTTGGCCGTCTCGATCAGGAGCTGGATGGCGATCTTCCCCACCGGCAGACCCCGCCTTCTCTCCAGTTCCTCCAGCTTCCATTCGAGGCGTTGCACGTGGTCCGGGCCGCCGGTTTTGGCGAGACATACTCCCGAGAGCCCCTCGTGGACGATGGCTTCCAGGTCGTCGTTGGTCATGAGGGTCTCCCAGTTGTTGATCCGGACGTAGACCGTGGAGCCGCCCGAACCGGCGAGCTTGAGGTTTTCCCGGACGATTTCCCTCGCCTTGGGCTTCTCGGCGGGGGGGACGGAATCCTCCAGGTCCAGGGTGATGATGTCGGCGGGCGTCGTCGGGCCCTTGGCGATCATCTTGTCGTTGTTTCCCGGGATGTAAAACACGGATCTCATTACCGGCATGGTTCCACCTCCTATTTAGATTGAGTTTTATATCGCCCCTTCGGTTTTCATCTTCGCCACGTCTTCGGGGGTATATCCGAGCAGGTCTTCGAGCACAAATTCATTGGCCGCCCCCATGGGAAGGCCCGGGAACCGGACCTCCGCCGGCGCTTTCCGCAACCGGATGGGGTTGGCGGGGAAAAGAAGGGCTTTTCCGGTCACCGGGTCCGGCACGTTGCGGATGCTTCCCCGCTCCTTCACGTGGGGATCCTGGGAAATCTCGGCCATGTTGTAAACGGGGCCGATCGTCACCCCCGCCTTTTCGCACTCCTTGATCACTTCTTCCTGGGTCTTGCTCCGGACCCAGTCCCCGATCACCTGGTTGAGGGCCTTGCGACTCTCCGGATGGATCCGCTCGCTGTTGTTCCGGAATCCGGGTTTGGTCTTTAGCTCCGAATGGCCGACCAGGTCCATCATGCGCTCGAAAGGAGCCTGGGCGCTGCCCGAGAGAGCCACCCATTTTGCGTCGCGGGTTTGGAAGTTATTGCGCGGAGCGGCAAAGGCGGCTTCGTTTCCCATGGGCTCGGGGATATTCCCGGAGAGAGAATAATAGAGAAATTCGGGCCCCAGCATGCCCAGGAGGGGCTCGTAAAGGGACAGGTCGATCTCCTGCCCCCCTGCAGCCCCGCGCTTCTGGCCGCGCAGGGCGACCATGACGCCCAGGGCCAAGTGCAATCCCGTTATCATATCCGCCAGGGGGAGGGGAGGACTGGTAGGCGCCTGGCCGGGATGGGTGTTCAGGTAGGAATACCCGCTCATCGACTCAGCCAGGGTGCCGAAACCGGGCTTTGCGGAGTACGGGCCGGTCTGCCCGTAGCCCGAAATGCGCCCGATCACCAATCCTTTATTCATCTTCCAGAGATCTTCGGCGGAGAAACCCAGGCGGTCCAACGTGCCCGGTCGCATGTTTTCCAGCAGCACATCCGCCCTCTCCACCAATTGGCGCAGAATCTTCTGCCCCTTGGGGTGCTTCAGGTTGAGGGTAATGGGGAACTTATTTCGGGAGTTAGCCAGCCAATAAGGCTGATATTTTCCTTCCACAACGCTCCAGAAACGGATGGCATCCGGGACGTCGCGCGGCTCGACCTTGATAACCTCGGCTCCGAAATCCCCGAGCATCGTGGCGGCAAAGGGGGCCGCAACGACCGCTCCAAGGTCGATCACCCGGATTTCCTTCAGCGGGAGTGCGGAATTCTCAACCCGTTTTCTTTGTTCTTGAAGGAAGGCCCTCATTTTTTGGGAATCCATAATGTTCTCCTTTCCTTTTCACCCCATGGGGCCAGGTATCAGGTGAAATACCCGCGCCCATTGCTCCTCTCCCGGCCCCGTCAGGCACAGAGAAGCATTTTATGGGGTGAACCATCACGATCACGATTACCCGCGGGCAACCCGTTAGCCCAGAGAACATCCGGGACCGTTCGCTTGCCCCTCCGTCCCGAGTAATAGGAATACCGGGATAACCATCCGACCACCCGGGGAGGCGCCGGGGAGCTTCATGTATTTCTTCCCTGGAAGAGGTTGCCGGGAATGTTCCTGGCGGGAAATCGCAAACGATTATCCAACTGCCCTATTACTAGATTATCACAATTCTTTGAATGCTGCTCATTCTTCAAGGTCAAAAAGAATTCTAAGTCGGACCCGGCATCTCATTCAAAGTTATCAAAAAAGGGGGAAAAGAATCAATTGAAAACTCCTGCCCCTTTTCCCCCGCTTGGTCATGCCAGCCCTCTTCCGGGGTGCCGTAAGTTCCTACGCCTTAAAAACCCAAAATCTTCACCCAGACGAAGACCGAGAAGAAGAACCCGAAGAAGATTAGATTGGCGATAAGCACCACTTCCCGAAAGAAGCTCCCGCGAAACTCCTTCGGCACGAACTTCCGATTCACGATGATGGTCAGGACCGCCGATAGGGCCATGGTGAAATTGGCGATATTGGCACTGACCGCCAGGATGATCAGAGGAACCGACAGGTTCATGTAGGACACGCCCCAAATGCCAAAGCATAGCAGCAGGATATAGTAGACTTTTCGAATGTCGTTCTTGGACCAATTGCGGACCCGGTCCGAAGCGAACCAGAGCATGTCGGTGGACTGCCGGACCACCAGGTCCACGTTGCTGATGGCGGTGGAATACATGATCCAAAAGCCGAAGAAGAGCGCCAGGAACCATCCGAACCCGCCGAGCTGCTGGATCAATCCGCTGGCCGAAGAGGCGGCGATTCCCCAGGCTGGAAGAGTCGTCCCCTTGGGGATTACGGCCACATACAGGATGCCCGGGAGGAACATTCCCGCCATGGCGCCCCCGTAAAAGATAAACCACTGATCGATGTTCAGGAGCTTCCACCAACCCTTCCATCGGGAAATATTCTCCGCCGTCGGCATGGCCACCTTCCCGTGCGGAGAAACATGGATGGTCTTTCCACCGATCAGGGCGGGGATATAACCAATCTTTCCCCCCATGCCATAGCCCTTATCCCGGTACCAGTTGGTGATGGCGTTATTGCCGAATCCCCCGTAGGCGGAATAACCGACGAGAGCCCCCAGAAGGAGAACATCCACCCCCTTGGGTATCTGCCCGAAGGAGATAAACCCCTTGGCGCCATCAAGCCACACCGAACCCGGGACTATGTAGAGATCCAGCAGGAACAGCCCTGATAGAACAACGATCATCATGACCCAGTTAGCCCACTCCAGGGTCCGTTCGGCGCTCTTCCCCAGGGTGATGACCACGCAGCAGGAGATAAAAACCACATACCCCCAGAAGAGGACCGTGCTCCTATCGGCGCCACCCGGAATGGCGCCCATCTGAAGGGCGGCCACGGCGGTGGCTGTCCCCAGGGCCCANNATCGGCTCTCCGGTGTAAAGGGTGTACCGGCACATCTCGAGGTTGAGAAAAACTTGGAGAATGGACGACACCGTTGTGATCCAAAGGAGCGCCAGCCCCCATTTCACGAAGAGAGAAGGCCCGATCAGCCATTCCCCCCCGCCGATGGTCCCGCCGAGGGCGATGACCGCGGGCCCCAGGATGGCAAAAAGTTTCCTCGGGGTCAGATCCCGCAAAGGTTCGGGAAAATCCTCCACCTCAAACCTGGGCCCAAGACCCCCATCGACCGTTTGTTTCTCGTTGCTCATCCTCACCTTCCTCCTTCCTTTTTCTTCAAAAGAATGGTTGAAAGCCGGATACAAGTACCTCACCTCGTAGAATCCTTCCTGAATCAAGCTTGGGCAATCTACATAGGGAAACGGTAGAGCACCTCCTTTCTTGGTCAAATTCTAACCACCGATAGGGAAGGCAATCTGATTACAACGGAGTGTTCTCTGATCAACCGCATGGGGAGTGCAAGTCCCACAGAATGGGGGAGGCAAATTTTTTTTGGAAAATGAGGGCGGGAAAATCGGGGAATTGCGTGCCTCGATCAACCCGTTGATCTCATCCTTCTTTGGGGCCTCGGAAGTGTTTATCGGCTTTCCCCCCAAATCCTTTGGCGTAAAAGCGGCGATGGGAAAGTTGCTGGCCCGGCTTCAGTTTCCCATTGCTAATGAGAGAGAAATACGGACATAGACCTCGTCTATGATTTTTCTCCCGGGTGGAGGATTGATCTGATTCTTGGCAAGATTCCCAGTCATAATGCGTTTCATTGTAGAAACTCGCTTGGCGCAAAATCTAATCTACAACCGCTTGAACATGGGATAATATTTTGCGGGTGGATCAAGAAGATCAGACTGTCGCCCATATATAAAATATTTGCAATTTCGTGTCAAGCTGAAAAAATACAGGGTGCTGGAGGGGTTGAAAAAAAAGGGGGTTGATAATTTTGATTTGACAAGTTTTTAAATTGCTTTAGAATAGGGGGAAATTTCGGCATTTCCAAAGTAAAGGGGGTGAAGAGACGTGAACAAGGGGGACCTGGTGGCAGAGGTAGCCAAGGTGGTGGCGAGCAAGAGGATGGCGGAGAAGGCGGTCTCTTGCGTGTTAGACACAATTACCAAAGGGATGAAAAAGGGGAAGGTCACCTTAGTGGGCTTTGGAACATTCGGCGTGAGCAAGCGGAAAGCCCGCGTGGGGCGGAATCCCCAGACCGGCAAGGAGATCAAAATCCCGGCGAAAAAAGTCCCGAAATTCACACCCGGCAAAGCATTGAAGAGCGCGGTGAAGTAATTTTATATTTACTTGCAGGACAGGAAGCAATTCCCGCAAAGGGGGGGTGCTTCCTGTCCTTTTTTATTCTCCCAACTTTTATCCTGCCCGTTCATCTTTTCCCGGTCGTCGAGATTTTTCCGTTATCCCGAGTCCCAATTTCATTTCCAACTTGCCCAGTCAGAGCCGGGCTCAGGGGCGGTTCCGATGGGGCCCCCTTCTGAAAAAAGGGGATCAAGGGAGACGCGAAGAATCAGGTGGTTTTGAATGCAGTTCAGACTTCAGACTTTTTCTTTATCTAGTCTCTGGAGTCCTACCCATGCAATCGGATGGCTGCAGTCTGATGTCTGAGGTCTGAATCAGGGCGGCCTTGAGAATCCTTCGGGGTTTTTCCTCCCCGGTGGTAAAATAAAAAAAAGCTTTCCATTTTCTCAGACATCGAAAAAAAGAGGATTGATCAGGAGGTTCACGTGAAAGCGATTCGCATCCACGAATTTGGTCCGCCGGAAGTGATGAAATGGGAAGAGGTTCCGGACCCCCGGCCGGGGACCCGGCAGGTAGTGGTCAGGATCGGCGCGGTCGGTGTAAATCCGGTGGAGACCTACATACGGTCCGGAACCTATGGCCGGCTGCCGGTCCTGCCCTTCACGCCGGGAAACGATGCCGCCGGGGTAGCGGAGGCGGTGGGAGAGGGAGTTGAGGGGGTCAAGGCAGGAGACCGGGTGTTTCTCACGGGGGCAATCAGCGGTGCCTATGCGGAAAAGGCGCTGTGTCTGGAAACGCAGGTCCATNNCCCGGAGAGGTGGTGATGATCCACGGGGCCACCGGGGGAGTGGGGATCGCGGCAATCCAGATGGCCAGGGCCGCGGGCATGAAGGTGATCGGAACGGGGGGTACGGATAAGGGGAGGTTGCTGATCGCCGAACAGGGGGCGCACCAGGTGCTCGACCACCATGCTCCCGGCTACCTGGAGAAAGCCCTCGCCCTCACCGGTGGGCGGGGCTTCGACGTCATTGTGGAACTGCTGGCGAATGTGAACCTGGGAAAGGATCTTACGGTATTGGCCCAGGGCGGCAGAGTCGTGGTCATCGGCAGCCGGGGACCGGTGGAGATCAACCCCCGGGATGCCATGGCCCGGGACGGGGCGATCCTGGGAATGCTCGTAACCAATGCTTCCGAGAGAGAAATCCTAAGCATTCATGCGGCCCTCGTCGCGGGACTGGAAAACGGGACCCTGCGGCCGATGGTGGGCCAGGAGTTCCCTCTCCGCGAGGCCGCCCGCGCTCACCGGAGGATCCTGGAGCCGGGGGCGTTCGGGAAGATCGTGCTCATTCCGTAACTCCTTTCTGGTTGCTCGTTGCTCGTTCCTGGTTGTCAGACAAGAAGGGGGGTTCATCCGCCTGCGAGTGTCCAGAAACCAGCAACGGGTAACCAGCAACGAGTAACGAGTAAGGAAGGCCGTGGGGCCGGCGGTGGTGAGCATTTCCACCGGCAAAGAGAGGGCCGGAGAGGCCCAAACGGAAGCGACCGCCGGATGATATCTTCCGCCGTTCTCTCGCCCNNTGATTCTTTTTTCAATTTCAGGGATCTTGTCCCGCATGGCGGGGATTTCCCGGGCCATGGGAAGATAACTCTCCCAGGCCTGAAGGGCTTCCCGTGGGCTGATCCGTTCCAGGACCAAAGCCCGGTTGTAAACCGCTTCGGGGTACCGGGGATTCAGCTTGACTGCCTCGGTGAAGTCCTGAAGGGCTCTCTCCGTCTGGCCCTGGGCGCGCAGGATGGTCCCCCGGTTGTTGAAGAAGTGGGGGAACCAGCGGTTGAGGCGAATGGCTTCATCGAAGTCTTCCAGGGCCTTCTCCAGTTGTCCCATAGCCCGGTGGACGAGCCCGCGGCTGTTGTAGAAATGGGGGTATTCGGGGTTCAGGCGGATGGCCTCGTTGAAATCCTGGAGGGAACGCTTCTTGTCCCCCAAACCCGCCAAGGAGATACCGCGGTTGAAGAAGGCTTTGGAGTACCCGGGATTCAAGCGGATCGCTTCGTTGAAGTCCTGGAGGGCCTCCTCCGTCTTTCCCACCATTTGATAAGTCAGTCCCCGGTTGTAAGAGGCCTTGGGGTTGGTGGGATCCAGGCGGATGGCTTCGGTGAAGTCCTGGATGGCCCGTTCGGACTGCCCCAGGATCCCATACACGAGTCCCCGGTTGTTGTAGGCATCGGCATCCTTGGGGTTGAGCCGAATGGACATGTCGAAGTCCTGGATGGCCCGTTCGGACTGCCCCAGGGCCCGGTAGACGAGCCCCCGGTTGTTGTAGGCATAGGGATACCAGGGGTGAAGCTGGATGACCATGCCGAAGTCTTTCAGGGCCTGCTCGTACTGCCCGACGGCCAGGTAGACAAGCCCCTGGTTGTTGTAGGCATGGGGATACCTGGGGTTCAGCTCGATGGCTTTCCCGTAATCCTGGAGGGCTCGTTCATGCTGGCCCAGAGCCCGGTACGCCGTGCCCCGGTTGTTGTATACCTTGGAGTCCTGGGGGCATAGACGGAGCGCTTCGTCGTAACACTGGATGGCTTCCCGGTGGTGCCCCAGGTTATCCAGGGAGACTCCCTTGTTCAAAAGTTCCCAGGCTTCCAGGTTTTCCCCGTTCTCTTCCACTTTGACATACTGATCCGTCAGGGCATGGTGGAAATCCTGCAGCTCCTCCTGGATTTCCCGGAAGCTGGAGTAGCGTTTCTCCGCCTTTTTCTCCAGACACTTCAGGATGAGGGCATTGAGGCTCTTGGAGATATCGGGGACCGGGGAGGGGGCGGACTCCAGGTGGTGCATCTGATACTCGCGCCAGTTCTCTGAGGGGAAGGGCGGGTTGCCGCTCAGCATCTCGTAGAGGACGCACCCAAAAGCATAAATGTCCGCCCGCAGGTCGATGTCTTCCCCTAACCACTGTTCCGGAGCCATGTAGGCGGGCGTTCCGAGGAAACTCCCCGCGAGGGTGAAGGCCAGGTCCTTCTGCCCTCCCGGCCTTGGACCTGCCGCCTCCGCCCGATTCCTTCCGAGGCTCTGGAAGGCTTTCACCAGGCCGAAGTCCGTGACTTTTACGATCCGATCCCGGGTCACCATGATGTTGCTGGGTTTGATGTCCCGGTGGACGAAAGGCCGGTTCATGGTCTCGAACTTTTTTTGGGCGTGCATCATACCCGAGCAGAATTGAACGGCGAAATTGAGGCTCAGGCTGAGGTTGAGCCCTTTCCCCCGGATCCAACTGGACAGCTCGGGACCGAAAGGTTCTTCTCCCAAGATGTATTCCATGAAGATATAGGGCTTGTCTTCGATCTTCTCCACATAATAGGCCCGGACGATGTTCAGGTGTTTTTCCAGGCGGACCCAGGTTTCCGCCTCCCACATGAACCTTTCGATCTGGGCCTTTTCGGAAAGAAAGATGTCCTGGAAGGTTTTTAGAACGATGGGCTTCTGGGATTCGTGGTCATAGCAGAGGTAGACGGTCCCCATGCCCCCCTTCTTGATATGATGGACTTCATAGCG
>PMCE01000054.1 GCA_003154025.1 Syntrophaceae bacterium | reverse complement strand
CCGTAGTAGATGCCCGCCAGCATGATGATGCCGGTCAGGGGCGAGAGCTTGTAGGTGGTGGGTAAGAGGAGGGATATGGCCGCGGCCGGACCCAGGCCCGGGAGGACTCCGACCAGCGTGCCGATGAGTACCCCCATGAAGCAGGCAAAAAGGGTGGAAGGCTGCAAGAGTACGGAAAAGCCCAGGAGAAGATTATGTAAAAGTTCCATGAAACGTTCCGATCCGCCCTTCCCGCCTTACACAGGCCCGGGCCCGATTCCCGTTGCCGCGGCAAAGCCCTCCTGGATGGCCGCGGCGATGTCGCGCACACTTGCGCAGTCCCCGATGGAATGGAAAGGCAGGCCGCAAGACCGAAAATCCTCGCAGGTTCGGTCGGCTGCGGCTCCCATGGCCGCCACCACCGCCTCGGTCTCCGCTTCCACTCTCTCCCCTGCCTGGCGAAGGATGGCCGTTTCACCCTGGAAGGAGAGCACTTCCGCTCCGGTGATCATTCGCACGGACAGCCGGTTCAACCTCTCCAGGAGCAGCCTGCGGGTGGAGCCGTCCATTCCGCCGGCGATCTCCGGCAGCTTTTCAACGATGGTGACCCGCTTCCCCTTGTCCGCCAGGTATTCCGCCACCTCGCACCCCACCATTCCGCCCCCGATGATCAGGATCTTTTCTCCCATCGGCCGACTCTGTTCCAGGGCTTCCTCGGGGGTAAAAAGCCTTTCCCCGGGCAGGCCGGGAATCTCCGGGATGAGAGGGCGGGCGCCCACAGCCAGAATGATGGCATCGGGCTTTTCCTTCGCCACCGTATCCACAGTGGCCTCCGTACCCAAACAGGTTCTCACCTTCAAGATCTCCAGTTGGTAGACCAGATAATCAAGGAGATTTTGCAGCTCTTCTTTGTGGGGCGGGATCACGGCCAGATTGACCTGGCCCCCCAATCGGGCCTTTTTTTCATACAGCACCACCCGGTGGCCGCGCAAGGCCATGACCCGGGCTGCTTCCATGCCGGCGGGTCCCCCTCCGATCACCAAGACTTTTCTGCTCTGGGGGCTGGGGACGATCCGGGAGTCGCGTTCTCTCCCCGCCTGGGCATTCACGGCGCACCGCAGGGTCCGGTTCATCTGGATGACCCGCTTCCGGCAATGGTTGCAGGCCAGGCATTTGCGGATCTCCTCGAACCTTCCTTCCCGGGCCTTCAGGGGGAGAGCAGGGTCCGCGATCAGCGCCCGGCCCATGGCGATCAGGTCGGCCTTCCCCTCTTCCAGGATCTGTTCCGCCAGGAGGGGGTCGTTGATCCTGCCGACGGCGATGACCGGAATGTGGACCGCTTTCTTGATCTCCCCGGCCAACTCCGCGTGACACCCCCGCGGGATGGCCATCGGGGGAGTATGCCAGTAAGGGACCGCGGGGCTTCCGGCGACCACGTGCAGGGCAGTGGCTCCGGTCTCCTCCAGGCGCCGGGCGATGATCTTCCCGTCCTCCAGGACGAGCCCGCCATCCGTATATTGGTGGCCCACCATCCGAAAATTGACCGGAAAATCCTCCCCCACTTTTTTCCGCACCCGGAGGAGGATATCCACGGGAAAATTCAGCCGGGTATCCAACCCCCCGCCGTACCGGTCCGTTCGATGATTGGTCAGCGGAGACAGAAATTGGCTGATCAGATATATGTTGGCTCCGTGGATCTCCACCCCGTCAAACCCGGCCTTCTGGGCCCGCAAGGCCGCCTCCGCAAAGGCCTCGATGAGGCTGTCGATCTCTTCCTGGCTGAGTTCATCCGGCCCTTTTCCCCGGTGGATACTGAGGACGCTCCCCCGATGGTTGATCTGGAGGAAAGCTTTCGCTCCCTGTTCCTGAATCGACTCGGCCAACTCGGCAAGGCCCACCTGGAGCTGGGGGTTCTCGATCCCCAGGCGGCCCATATCTCGATCCTTTTCCAAAACATAGGCCGATTCAATGTTGATCAGGCCCACCCCGCCCCTGGCCCTCTCCACGTAATAATCGATCATCCTCTGGGTCACCGCCCCGGATTCGCTCGCCAGAAAGGTGACCATGGGCGGCATGATCAGGCGGTTGCGCAACTCCAACCTTCCGAGCTTGAAGGGTTGGAACAGAGTATCCAAGACTTTGGATTTCCCCTGAAAATACATTTTTTCTCCCCAAGATGATTCATGCCCTCCGGCTTAGGCGAAGGTTCGGAAAGCCGCGAGTCGCAAGGCGCAAGTCGCGAGAGCGTAAAATTTCTTTTACGACTTGCGCTCTCGCGCCTTGCGACTTACGGGTTCTACGCGTGGACCCACCGGCGGCCGTTTTTTCTCCGTATATTCTTGAAGCGCACGATTATCTTATACAGATCCCCCAGGTAAGAGCACTGAAAAACCTCGACGGGCTTGTGTTTGGGCCCGTACATGATCCTTTCCACGAACAGGATGGGGGAGCCCGCGGCAATTTTCAGGCTCTTGGCCACCTCCGAATTGGCAAAGGAAGCCTCGATGGTCTGGACCGCCTCGGTGAATTGGACCCCCGCTTTTTCCTCCAGGATGTTCATCAGCGCGTTACGGTATAAATCCTTCTCCCGGATCTTCCGGCCGATTTCCAGGGGGAGATAATTGACGGTGTAGGTGAAGGGACGGTCCTTGATGTAGCGGACCCTTCGGACCTGGAAGACCTCGCCGCTCCCCGGGTCCAATCCCAGCTTTTCTTTTATCGATTTGGGCGGCACCACTTTCTGGATCTGGGCGGATTTGATCTGGACCTTGGAAATCTGGCGGAAGAACAGGTCGTCCATGACCCCCTGGAATTCCAGGCTGAAACTGTCGATGAGGTTCTCGTCCCGGGTGACAAAGCTCCCCTCCCCTCTTCGGCTGATCAGGAATCCTTCCTGCACCAGCTGGGAGGTCGCCTGCCGGACCGTCAGCCGGCTGACCTGGAATCGTTCGGCCAGTTCGTTTTCGGAGGGGATCCTTTCCCCGCCGGCGAATTCCTTGTTGAGGATCCATCCCTTGATGGTTTGTTTGATTTGAAAATAGACGGGCAATACCGTATTCATCGGAGGAAAGACTTTCCAGCCCGCTCAAAATGCACCGGTTCGGAGGCGGGTCTTGTCATGTTGTCTTTACTTATATACAAGTCGAATTTTTTGTCAATAAAATTTTCTTGACAGATCCCCCCGGCTTCTATATTTTTGAAATCGATTCATCGGCTGGACCTCAGGATTCTGCGCCTCTTTTTCGGTCGACCCCGGGGGGACATCCATGATATGCTCCGTTCGAAAAGGAAAAAGGTTATGCCCGTCCCTCACCCTTCTAAGTCCCACCCCTTTTCCTTTACCCGGAAACGGGGGAACCCCGCCGGGGACCTTCGCTCCTTGCTGCTTTCGGAAATCATGAGGATTCCTCCGGGAAAAATGCCTTGCCCGAAAAATCATTCCACTCCCATCCCAAGGTGACTGTATGGAAGAACCATTGATCCTCACCGAGAAAAAAGAAAGAGTCTTCACCCTGATCTTCAACCGTCCGGACCGGCGCAACGCCCTCAACCCTCCCATGCTCTCCCAGTCGATTGAAATCGTGAACCGCATCCGGGAGGAAGGAGAAATCCGCTGCCTGGTGATCCGCGGGGCCGGGGACAAGGCTTTCTCCTCGGGGTACGATATCGGCGACATCCCCACCAGCCTGACCCCGGAAGAGACCGCCGCTTTGAAAATCCGAAGTCCCTTTCAGGGCCTCCTGAACGCCATTCTGGACTTCCCCTTTCCGGTGATCGGCATGCTCAACGGCCATGCCCTGGGAGCCGGATGCGACCTGGCCATGTGCTGCGACATTCGGATCGCCGCCGAACCCGCGCTGCTGGGGATCCCTCCGGCAAGACTGGGAATCATCTACCAGCCCGACGGGATCCTGCGCCTGATCAATATTGCCGGGCTGGCCTACGCCAAGGAGCTTTTCTTCACCGGGCGAAGCTACAAAGCCCCCAAGGCCAAGGAGATGGGGCTGGTCAATTATGTTCTGCCCCTGGATCAGATCGTTTCCTTCACCTATGAGATGGCCCGGGAGATCTCCGAAAATGCGCCCCTGTCGCTCAAAGGCATGAAGCTGATCTTCAGGAAATGCCTGGAGCATCAAAGACTGGACCCGGAAGACGCCAAGGAGATCGAAAATCTGCGGGGTCAGGCCTTCAACAGCGAAGATATAAAGGAAGGGCAGCGCGCCTTCAAGGAAAAAAGAAAGCCCGTCTTCCAGGGCCGGTGAAAGGGCCAACCTCTTTCCCGGGCAATTCCCCAGGAGGTGATTCCCCTGAAGAAGAACGATGGTTTTTCTCGTGTGTTTCTCCTGACCGCGGCCGTGATTCTCGGTCTTCTCTTGTCCCCCATGCAGGGATGGAGCCAGGATTTTCCCAACAAGCCGATCACCATTTATTGCGGGTTCGAAGCTGGGGCCACGACCGACCTCACCGCCCGGGCTCTGGCGGAAGAGGGGCAGAAAGTGCTGGGAGTCCCCGTGGTCGTGGAGAACAAGCCCGGCGGGGGTTCCACCGTCGCCGCTTCCCTCCTGGCCAGCAAAAAGCCGGATGGATATACGCTCGCGGT
>PMCE01000406.1 GCA_003154025.1 Syntrophaceae bacterium | reverse complement strand
AGTTTGACAGCTTCCCCTGGGAGGTGATTCTCGGGGGTCTGCAGAGGCGCAGGGGATGGATCGACGGAGTCTGTTTAACCGGGGGAGAGCCCACCGTCCATCCTTGGCTTCCCCGCCTGATCCGGGAATTAAGGTCGAACCGGAGGCTCACCCCTACGGGGGGGGCCCTGGCCGTCAAGCTGGACACCAACGGAACCCACCCGGAGACCTTGGAGAAACTGCTGGCCGAAGGGCTGATCGATTATGTGGCTATGGACCTCAAAGCTCCCCTGAGGGCCGACCGGTATTCAGCCCTCACGGGTGTTCCCTGCGGAGCAGAACAGATCGACCGGATTCAAGCCAGCATCCAAATTCTGCTCGAGGGGAAGATTGATTATGAATTCCGCAGCACCGTGGTTCCGACGCTCCTGAAGGAAGAAGAGGTCTACGCGTTGGCCCGCAGGATCTGCGGTGCCCGGCGGTATATCCTGCAGAACTTCAACCCACGTGAAGCTTTGGATGAAAACCTGCGAAAGGTGGCGCCTCTGGACCCAGCCATGCTTCAGCGGATGCAGGATCGAGTCAACGAGCTCATAAGAAAAGAAGTTTCGGGTTTTGAGTTTCGGGCCTCGGGTTCCAGTTCGGGAGTTCCATTTTTCAGCCTGCCGGTTTCCTGATAGCGAGGAAGGGCTGGATCATTTTTTAAACTCGGAGCCCGGAACTCGGAACAAGGAGTATGGAAATGAAGGAAGAAATCGCCCAGATTTTCCGGGAGAGCGCAGACCTCAAGCTGCGCTTCATCCGGCAAAACGCGGACGTCCTAGTCCTGGTGGTCAGGATGATTGTGACGGCCTTCAAATCGGGCAACAAGGTCCTCCTCTTCGGCAACGGGGGAAGCGCGGCCGATGCCCAGCATATTGCCGGGGAATTCATCAACCGCTTCCTCATCGAGCGCCCCCCGCTGCCGGCGATTTCCCTGACCACGGACACTTCGGTCCTCACCAGCATCAGCAATGACTACGGGTATGCGGATTCATTCTCCAAGCAAGTCAAAGCCCTGGGAAAAGAGGGTGACGTCGCCTTCGGGATTTCCACCAGCGGGGCGGCGGCCAACGTCATCAAGGCCGTAAGAGTGGCGCGGGAGATGGGAATAAAAACGGTCGGGTTGAGCGGCCGGGACGGCGGAGAACTGGCGAAGAACGTTGATGTGGCCATCGTTGTAGACTCCCAGGTCACTCCCCGGATCCAGGAGGTTCACATCACCATCGGCCATGTCATCTGCGAGATGGTGGACCGGATGTTGTTCCAACACCCGACATAAGGAAATTCCAATTACCAAATTCCAAATCCCAAACAAATTCCAATTGACTAAAAACAATGCCCGAAACGTCTTTGTTTGGAATTTAGCCATTGAGATTTATTTGGTGCTTGGTGCTTGAAATTTGGTGCTTGTCTCCCATTTGGGATTTGGACTTTAAAAGCAGGATTCCCCGATGAAAAGGCTATTAAAGCCCTTGAGTCTCGAAGGCATCCAAACCTACCCGCTGGCCTCGAGGGAGAGCCTGGTCAAAGTGGAGGACTTCGCCCACCTCACCCATCCTCCTTCTTCATTTTCTCATTTTCTCTCCTCCCTTCCCAACTTTCTGGCGGCAAGGGATTTCCGCGAGGTCGTCGGCAGCATCGTCAATGCTTACCGGAAGGGAAAGCCGGTGATCCTCGGAATGGGCGCGCATCCCCTGAAAGTAGGCCTCAGCCCCTTGATTATCCACCTGATGGAAAAGGGGATTCTCCAGGGAGTGGCCTTGAACGGGGCCGGGATTATCCATGACTTCGAGATCGCCTTTGCCGGAAAGACTTCTGAGGATGTGGCTTCGGAAATCGGCGAGGGGTCCTTCGGCATGGCCGAAGAAACCGGGCGCATGCTCAATGCGGCGATCAACCGGGGCGGGGAGAAGGGATGGGGTCTTGGCCGCTCCGTGGGCCAGATGATCTGGAAGAGTAGGTTCCCCCACCGCAAGCTGAGCGTCACGGCGGCAGGGGCGAGGAAGGGAATTCCGGTAACGGTGCATGTTGCCGTGGGAACGGACATCATCCACATGCACCCCCACAGCCGGGGAGCGGCCATTGGCGAAGGCAGCCACCGGGATTTCCGCCTTTTCGCGGCCTTAATCTCGCGCCTCGAAGGGGGAGTGTACTTGAACCTCGGGTCGGCCGTAATCTTACCCGAGGTCTTTCTGAAAGCCCTGACCCTGGTGCGCAACCAGGGTTATGGGGTGAGAAATTTCACAACCGTAAACATGGATTTCATCCCCCACTACCGCCCCCTGACCAACGTGGTCCGGAGGCCCACCCTGGAAGGGGGCAAGGGGTTCCATTTCACGGGACACCACGAAATCATGTTCCCCCTCCTCTGCGCGGCGATCCTGGAAGAACTTTCTCACCGCAACGTTCGCTGAGAACCCAGAAGCGGAATAGAAATCCCAAGCACCAAATCCCAAATAACAAATAAATTCCAAGCTCCAATTCCCGAACTTCTGAGTTTGGGAATTGGGATTTTCAAAATTGGAGATTATTTGGGACTTGGTCCCGCGTTTCGCGGGATTGAAATTTGGAATTTCTATTTGGTCTTTGCAGCTAATTTTTATTCAGGTATTTTGCGAGGGCCTGCAGGCTCGGCTGGAGATGGGCGATCTCGTGGGGCTCGATGGTGTAGACCGGCCGGACCTTTTTCTCCGCCATGCAGGAGAAAAGGCCGGGGAAGTCGATACTCCCCTGGCCCAGAGGAAGGTGTTCGTCCGCGTGTCCGTGGTTATCATGGAGGTGAACCTCCAGGAGGCGGGGCCCCAAAACCCCCACCCAATCCTCCAGGGGCACTTCGGAGAAAAGATTCCCATGGCCGGCATCCAGGCAATATCCCAGGAAGGGGGAGTTCACCTCATCCAGCAGTCGTCGCAGGGGCTCCGGCTTCTCTTCAAAAACATTCTCCAGGGCCATCTTCACCGAGAGGGCTTCAGCCTCCTCCGCCAGGGGTTTCCACGTAAGAAGGCTGTTTTTCAGCCAGAGGTCCACATCGTCATCATATCGCCAGCGGTCATAACCGGGGTGGAGAACAATATTCCGGGGGTGAAAATAGGGGACCAGTTTCAGAACCTGACGGAACCGCAGGACCGTGATCTCCCGGATTTTTTCATCGACCCCCCCTGGGTTCAGGTCCATGAAGGGGGCGTGAAAGGTCACCGGCGTATTCTTTCCCCGGAGAGCCTTCGAGGTTCTCTCCACCTCCGTCCCGGAAAGTCGGTCGAGGGTGAACCCGCTGAAATAGATTTCGGGCTGCAGCCCCATTACCAGCACGGCCTCCAGATTCTCCACCAGCATGGGGAAAGGAAGGTTGACCTGAATTCGCTTGAGCAGGTCCCCCTCGGGCAGGGGGGGAGAGAACCGGGTCCCTCTCACTTGGACCCTTTCTGGGAGCTGACCACTTCCACGGTGAAATCGGAGAGTTTGGAGGGCGCTTCTCCCGGCTTGCCGGCAGACTCCTGGGCAGGTCTGCCGGGAGATCTCTCCGCAGGAAGGTCCATGAAGACGATCATGAAGGGAACCCCCTTATTGGGCTGGAGGTTCACATTGGAAAAAGAAATCCCGAACTGGGAGGAGAGGCTTTTTTCCACGGCCCCCTTGGTCATTTCCTTCAGGTCCTTTTCCGACAGGATGTTCCCGCAGTAAGCTTCCCTCTCCTGGACTTTATTGCCCTGGGAGTCCAGCAGCACCCCCTTCAGCTTGATGAAGCTCCGGGACTCTTTCCAGTGATTGACCGCATCCCCCTCGACGACGAAGATCTTGTTCAGGTTGTTGCTCTCCAGGTAGTACCCCCTCACTTTTTCCAGGGCGAGGTATCCCTCGCTCGAATCGCCCATGCCCAGATATTTTTTCAAAAAGGGAAGGTTGAGAGATGCCTTTTTCAAGGACGCGGTCTTCTCCTCGAAGTATTTCCCGAAACCCGTAAATTGTTGGGCTGCCTTGTCGCCGAAGAGGTAGATCCCCCCGGCTACTGCAATCACCAGGAGAGCCACGATCGCCCATTTCCAGGGAAAGGACCAGTTCCGGCCGGGTTTTTTATATTCTTCGCCCGCCCCAAATTCTGTCAGGGTCTCCCCTTGGGAGTAAAAGGACTCTTCTGGGGAGGCCGGTTTCTGGACCTGGAAAACATGGTGGCAGCGGGAGCACCGAGCTTTGACTCCGTTCTCGGGAATCCGCTCATCGTCGAGATGAAACTTGGTCAGGCACTCAGGGCAGGTGATGATCATAAAAGAAGCTTTCAGCGGTCAGCAAACAGCCTTCAGCCAAACTTGAAAAAATAGTCTTCAGCTGAGCGCTGATAGCTGATTGCTATTCTATCACATATATCCCGGGAAGGTTGCGGTATTCCTCGTTGCAATCCAACCCGTACCCCACTACGAAATGATTCTCGATGGTGAAACCCACGTAATCGGCCTGAAAACGCACCCTCCTCCGGGAAGGTTTATCCAGCAGGGCAACGCTTTTGAGAGAACGGGGCCTGCGCGCTTTCAAGCGCCGGAAAAGGTATTGCATAGTTAGGCCGGTGTCGATAATGTCCTCTACGACGAGAACGTCCTTCCCCTTCAGGGAAGTCTCCAGGTCTTTGGTAAGACGGATTTCCCCCGCAGATTTCGTTCCTGCTCCATAGCTGGCCAGGCCCACGAAATCCATCTTCACCGGAACGGCCAACATGCGCGCCAAGTCAGCCATGAAGATGAAGGCTCCCTTCAGAATGCCCACCAGGAGGACTTCCCGCCCCTCGAAGTCCCGGGAGATTTTCCTCGCCAGACGACGGACCCCTCTTTGGATCTCTTTTTCTCCGAGGAGGCGTTTCATGGCAAGGAGAGTATATTGTTTTTAGCCGGAATTGTAAAGTTGAAAATTTTGTGAATATTTTTCTCCCGGGTCTCCATTTTCTTTCTTGACAAATTGCAGAGAGTGTTTAAGATAGAAACCTAAAACCTTTCGGGTTGGGGTGATACCCGGAGAGAATCCTCCCAGGGAATTCTTTTCTTCACGCCTTTGGGGCCAAAAAAATGATTTATTTGCCATAGGAGGAAAGAGCATGGCCGATGTTAAGAAGATCCTCTTTGCCACCGATTTTTCGGATAACTCCAGGTACGCTCTAACCTTCGCTATTTCTTTCGCTCAGAAGTATGACGGGATGCTCTACATCGTACATGTCATTCAGCAGCCCAGTTACCCTTTGGGGATGTACGCGGAGATCTCTTTCGACGCCATGGATAAATTCAGCCAGAGTATCTCCGACGCCGTGGAAAAAGAAATGCAGGCCTTGAAGGAAAAGGACCTCCAGGGATACCAAAAGTACGAATGCTTGATCGCGCACGGAACTCCTTTCCTGGAGATCCTTCGTACCGCCAAGGAAAAAGAGGCCGACCTGATTGTGGTGGGGACCCATGGCCGGACGGGTCTGGATCACGTTCTCTTTGGAAGTACCGCCGAGAAGGTCGTTCGCCGTGCCTCTTGCCCGGTCTTGAGCGTGAGGCTCCCGGGGAAGGAATTTAAGATAATGTAAATATAGGCAACGGGTGACTGGTGATAGGGAATAGATAAGGGAATAGATAGAGGATACAGGTTAATTTAAAATTTTGATTCCCCCCTTTATCTTTTATCCCTAACCTCGACCCTGCATTGCTTTTTTGTTGCAGAAATAACAACCCCGAGGAATCCTTTGTGGCCTTTTTAATACAAAAAATGAGGGATACCCCACCACGGGGATGAAGATGGGCTAAAGGAAATGATTGAGAAAATGAATGTGAAGGTTTGGGGATTCATCTAGAATTTCTTCCTGATTTTGATTCTGTTAGGAATTCAAAAGCTTATGATAATAAGGCCTTATTAGTTTTTGGGAAAAAATTATGTTTTAAACCTTTTTTTTCGGCAAACGAGGAATCTTGCCAGATGGCATTAAAATTGCTAATTTCTTGCGGACAAACGAGTTGATATTGGCCTTGAAAGAAAAAATCCACAATCGAAATTATCGCTTTTTTTCTTCCTTTTTGATTCCCAAAGGAAGAATGAGTTCTTTGAAATTATTCATATTTATTTTGTCCATCGCCTTGTTTGTTCCCTGGGCGCTGGCCCAAGCCCCCAAGGTGCCCCAACCAGCTCAGAAAGCGAGCGGTCCTTTCAAGGTGGCCCTCCTGCCGCTGACCATTCACAGCCCGGAAAACCTCGAATACATGCGGGAGGGCATGAACGCCATGTTCTCTTCCCGGGTTGAGCTCGAAGGTCGGGTTACGGTCTTGGAGAGAGCGGCGGTGAAAAAAGCCCTCTCCGAGGTCTCGGGAGAAATCGATTCCGAGACTGCCCAAAAGCTCGGAGAGACTTTGGGGGCTGATTTCGTCGTCTTCGGAAGTCTGACCAAGCTGGGAGACAGTTCGAGCGTTGATTTGAAGGTGGTGGACGTGAAGGGCGAAAAGCCCGCCTCCTCCGTTTATGTCCAGGCGAGAAAGATGGAAGAGATCATCGCCCAGGTGGATGTGCTTGCCCGGAAGATTGACGAGAAGATTCTGGGCTACTCTATNNTGGGCAAAGGGATGGTCGTCGGGGAATTCTCCCGAAGTGAGCCCTTCAAATATAAGGTCAAAGGGATGGCCATGGGTGATTTCGACGGAGACGGGAGGATCGAAATCGCGATCATCGAAGAGAGAAAGCTTCACATCTACCGGTGGGAAAACGAATTCAAACTTTTGAAAGAATTTTCCGGGAAGGACTTGGATCAGTACCTGGCCGTGGACGCGGCGGACATAAATAAAGACGGGAAAGCGGAGATTTTCGTCACCAACTTTCCGGAAGCTCCCAATATGCCGGGATTTCGACTGACTTCCTTTGTCGTCGCCTTCCGGGACGGCGATTACCGCATCGTGGCTTCGGAGATCGACTGGTTCCTGAGAGTGGTGGAGTGGCCGGGGAAGGGACCGGTCTTGCTGGGGCAGAAAAAGGGAGAGAACAAAAGCTTTACCGGACCCATCTACGAAATGGGATGGGACGGCAAAAGATATAAGGAACTCCGGAAAATCGATCTGCCCAGACTCTTCTGCCCTTACGGATTCGCGCCATTTACTTATGAGGGAAAGACCTATTACGCTTTCATCGATGCCGATTTTTATCTGAAGGTCCTGGATGAGAAGGGGAAACAAATCTGGAGAAGCAGTGCCTATTACCCAACGGACAATCCGTTCACGGCGAAGGCGTGGGATCCCGGGGCGGACCGGGGAGACGAGATAGCCTTTGTGAACGTCCGCGTCTTAGCCCAGGGAGAAGACCTGATCCTCATCCGGAATATTTCCCCGGTGTCCGACTTATTCAAGCAGGCAAAAGTCTTCAGCGGGGGGGAGATTCAGATCCTGACCTGGACGGGAGGCCTCTTCATGGAGCGCTGGAAGTCCAAGGAGATCTCGGGATACGTGGCGGACTTCCAGATTCAGGACTTTGACAACGCCCCGGGCAAGGAGATGGTGGTCTTGGTCAATCTGCCCAAGGAATCCGCTCTTTCCTTCAATTCGAACAGCGCCCTGGTAGTCGCCCGGATCCAGTAGATCAAGAAAAGGTAAATTTTTCTGTTGACAAGCTTTTTAAAGATCAGTATTTTGGGACGAAGAAAAGTCCTTATTCCGTAGAAATTCCCAAGGGA
>PMCE01000426.1 GCA_003154025.1 Syntrophaceae bacterium | reverse complement strand
TTCCGGGATGCCTAAGTTGTGGCCCGGGCCTAGCACCCGGGCGAAAGCCACCTTCAGCTGAGTCCCAGTTTTCGTTCCAGGGCATTCCTCTTCCTCATTCAGGGCAGACGAGATGTCCGAGTTCCACGGAAAACACCTCGTAATTGAGGGAGTAGTCTATGGGACACTCCACGAGGACAACCTGGTTCAGCGAGAAAGCCCGGGCGAGGGTCTGGGTCAGGCTCTGCCCCTCTTCCACCCTCATCCCTCTGGCCCCGAAGCTCTCCGCGTATTTCACAAAGTCCGGGTTGGAGACATCCATCCCGAAGTTCTCAAAGTTCAAGTTCCTTTGCTTCCATTTCACGAAACCGTAGGCATTGTCGTTCAAAAGCAGGACGACGAGAGGTGCGTGGTAACGGATGGCGGTCTCCATTTCCTGGGAATTCATCATGAACCCGCCATCCCCGCATACCGCCAGAACCTTTCGGTCGGGATGGAGCATCTTGGCCGCGATCCCGGCGGGAAGGCCTGCCCCCATCGTGGCCAGGGCATTGTCCAGGAGAAAGGTGTTGGGCTTGAAGGTCCGGTAAAGCCTGGAAAACCAGAGTTTGTAAATCCCGTTGTCCAGGGCGACGATGTCCTCCCGGGACATGACCTCCCTCACGCTCTTCACAATCTCGTGCGGCAGGAGGGGGTACCTGGATTCAACGAAATCATCCATCTTCCGCTCGATCAACGCCCGGGCCCTCGCGAAGACGGGGAAGGATCTCCGGCCCCTGATCCTTTCCGCGATCCTCCGGAGGGAGTGGGAGATGTCCCCGATGACCTCCACCAAGGGATTGAAGTAAAGGTCGGGCTCTGACTCGACGAAATCGATGTTCAGGATAGTCTTATCGAGGTTTCGGTTCCAGATGGACGGGGGATACTCCCCGATATTGTACCCTACGGTGATAATCAGGTCGGCCTTGTCGATCCCGCAGTTCACGTAGTCATGTTTGTGGATTCCCGTGGAAAAGAGGCTGTTTTCGCAATCATCGGGGAGGACCCCTTTGCCCATCTGGGTATGAACCACGTACAGGCCGGTACGGTTCACCAAGTCGAGCAGGTATTGACTGACCCGCTTTCGGTTGGCGCCCGAGGAAACGATGAGGAGGGGGTTCTTCGCTTGTTCGATCAGTTCGACGGCCCGGTCGATGGCCCGGTGGTCCGGCCCCGGCCTTCTGACCTCGCCCCTCTTCTGCACTCCCGCACTGACCTCCTCCTCGGCTACGTCCTCGGGCAGTTCGAGGTGAACGGCGCCGGGCCGCTCAGCCTCGGCCGTCTTGAAGGCGTTCCGGAGCATCGTGGGGATGGTGTTGGGATCGAAGATGGAAGCTGCCTTTTTGGTGATGGGCTTCATCATGTTGATCACATCCACCAACTGGAACTTTCCCTGCCAGTTCTCCTTCCTGGGCTTTTGGGCCGAAATGGAAACCAGGGGGGCGCCGATGAGCTGGGCGTGAACGACTCCGGTGACCAGGTTGGTGGCTCCGGGGCCAAGGGTGGAAAAACACACCCCGGCCTTCCCCGTGAGCCTGCCGTAGGTTGCCGCCATGAAAGCCGCAGCCTGCTCGTGCCGGGTAATCACGACCTTTATGCCGGACTTCCGCAGGGCTTCCAGAAGGTACAGGTTCTCCTCCCCCGGGAGGCCGAACACGTATCGGACCCCCTCCTCTTCCAACTGGGCCACGAACAGCTCCGAAGCTTTCATGCCTTACGCCCCTTTGATGACCACACTCTTGATGTTCATGAACTCCTTTAGCCCGTAGTGGGAGAGCTCCCGGCCGACGCCGGATTTCTTGATCCCCCCGAAGGGAAGCCGGGGATCGGATTTTACCACGTCGTTGACGGCCACAAAGCCGGCCTCGAGCTCCCTGGCGAGCTTTTCAGCCCTGGCCAGGTCCCGGGTCCAGATGGAGGCACCGAGGCCGTAGACCGAGGCGTTGGCCATTTCGACAAGCCTGGCCTCATTTTCCGCGACAAGCACCGGCAGGATGGGTCCAAAGACCTCTTCGGTCACCACGCGCATGTCCGGCCGCACGTTGGTGACGATGGCCGGCCGGAAGAAGAACCCTTTGCCGGAGGGCGGGGGGGGGCCATAGACCACTCGGGCCCCCTTCCGCTCGGCGTCTTCCAGTTGAGCGGAGAGAACTCCCACAAATTCCCGTTTGGCCAGCGGCCCAATGGTCGTCGTCGGGTCCATGGGATCCCCCGCCTTCAATGAGCCGAGCTCCTTTTCCAGCGCCTCCGTAAAAGATTTGGCAATGGCCCCCAGGGCGATGAACCTCTTCGCGGCGATGCAACTCTGACCGGAATTAATCATCCTCGCCTGCAGGGCCATGCGCGCCGTCTTGGGGATGTCCGCATCTTCCAGGACGATAAAGGGGTCGCTTCCCCCCAATTCCAGCACAAACTTCTTGATATGCCTCCCGGCAAGGGAAGCGACTTCGGCCCCCGCATCGACGCTTCCCGTGAGNNACGTGATCGGGCAGGCCGGAGTCGCGGAAGATTTTTTCGACGGCCAGCGCCGTCTGGGGGACATTGGAAGCGTGTTTCAGCACACAGACGTTGCCGGCCATGAGGGCAGGGACGGCAAAGCGGAAGACCTGCCAGAAAGGGAAGTTCCACGGCATGATCCCCAGGATGATGCCCAGAGGCTCCAGGGCCACGTAGCTCTTCAGGGCATCGGTCTCCACCATCTCATCCTGCAGGAGTTTTCCCGCATTATCGGCGAAGTAATCGCTGAGCCAGGCGCACTTCTCGATCTCCGCCAGCGATTGGCCGATGGGCTTCCCCATCTCCCGGGTGATCGTCTCGGCGAAGGTCCTCTGCTGGTCTCGGAGGCGCTTGGAAACGGCCCGGAGGGTTCCCGCTCTTTCCTGGACCGAAGCCTTCTTCCAGGAGAGAAAAGCCCGCCGCGCCCCCTGGATCTCCCGAACGCTTTCCTCGAAGCCCATGGCCTCCAATTCTTCCAATACTTGCCCCGTATAAGGATTCCTGGATACCATTTGCATTGGCCTCACTTCCTTTCTTTTTTCAATAATATCATTAAACCACGATTTGCAATCCTCTTCAATTCCCCATCTGATTCCCTATTTTTAGGATGCGCCCTTCAACCCAAAAGAATTCGAAATTCCCCGGGATAAGAATCTAAGGAACCTTATTCAAGAATAGGAGCCTAAGTAAAGGCCGGGCAGCTCTCACCGGGCGAAGAGAACCGAATGGCGACGTTTAGGCCCAGCCTTCTTCACTCTGCAATTTCTGCTCTTTTTTTACCGAAGCTTGCCTACCTTCATTATGAAGATATCCTTTGCCTTGACCCCGGGCCTGAGAAAGCCTCCAACGACTTGACTCCCCCAAATCAGGCCAAAGAGGTTTTTAAAGATTAAGGATCAGGATTTCGGGTGGAAGGGAAAAATTTGCCTGTTGAGGCGGAAAAAATAGGAAGACATCAAGGTTGGGGCGGGAGATAAAATTGAATCTCGACTCGTCGATTCTTACTCCTGTTTGACTCATTGTCATTCGGATAGAGAGTTCGATATTCTCCAAACCCCTTTACCGAAATCTGAGCAGGGGCGATACCTAATCCGATGAGTGCCTTGGCCACTTGCGTAGCCCGATCCACCGAGAGTTCCCAGTTCGAAGGATAGCGTTTGGTGTTGACCGGCCTGTCATCTGTATGGCCTTGTATTTCCACAAGGAAATCAGGATGAGCCAAGGCCAGAGAGCCCACCTTATCCAAAATGGGTTGGATCGAAAGTTTAAGCTCCGCCCGACCTGGATTAAATAAGATCCTTTCAGGAAAGGTCAAAATGAGATGGTCAGCCCGACGCGTTATACCTGCTTTTCCCTTGCTATCCTCCTCGCCTATAATCGCTCGCAGATCCGTCTCGAAGGAAGCGAGTATTCCGTCCGGAGCGGAAGGCGGCTGTATCTTAACAGGAGTTTCTTCAGACTGCATTGGGGCATCTGCCGCTTGTGGGGGAGACTGAGACCCTTGGGCTTGCTGCTGAAGCGTCAATCCAAAGAGAAGGGCGAAAAAGATCATGAGAAGAAGGAGCAGATCACTGAGGGTCAACAACCAGAGATCGTGTCCTTTCTCTGCCTCGGATTCCTTCCTCTGAGAACGTAAGGGCTTGTGCCAAGGCCTTTTTAAAGGGAGCCACTCGGAATCATTTTCCAGGGAAGATGGTTCAAGCATTGATTCTTTCATGATACCATCGACGAGGCCCGTTTCTTGGAATCGGCGGGGAGAAACTCAGGGGGTTTACGGACGGGATTGGGCTTCATCACGGCACTAGAAAGGGCTTCCAATTTGAACTGTATGGCCCTGGGGTTCTCTTCATCGTAGAGATCTAAGATACCTTCCTGAATCAGTTCCAGCCGTGTTTCTTCATGTTCCATGAATTCTCTAAGCTTATTGGACAGAGGAACAAAGCAAAGGTTGGCTAAAACAACTCCGTAAAAAGTGTTCAAGAGAGCAATGGCCATATATTCAACAAGGCTCTTAGGGTCTGGAATGTGCCCAAAAACACGGATAAGAACCACGATGGTCCCAATCAAACCTAGCGCTGGAGCGAGCCTTGCCATGCTGTAAAGGATCTTACAGCCGGTTTCATATTGGACACAGGTCCGTTGCGCTTCTTTTTGCACAATTTGTTCGATTTTTTCCCTCGGGCATTGAAAGGCCATCAATTCTATCGAAGTCTTCAGGAGACCCTGGGGCAATTGTTCTCCTTGCTGTTCCAGGGTACGAATGCCTCCCTGCCGATAGGCACGGGCTAACTCAACGATCGTTTTTATCGTGCAATCGATATCATTGTGCGCGAGGAAAGCCTTCTTAAGGAGTCGAAGGGTGCAGGTGATCTTTTCCCAGGGATAGGCAATCAGGGTAGCTGCAAAGGTCCCCCCCAATACGATCAGAAGGGCGTTCAAGTTGGATGCCAATCCCATCTCCTCAATCTTCAAATTAAAGGCCGTGAAGAAGATCATGATCGAAAGGAGGATCGAAAATATAAGTTGAAGAATCATCGGAACTCCTTAGTGAAGGGATTTGAAAAGATAGAGTTGCACGAACTGTGCCATCAAAGGCTTCTAATTTGCTAACTGCCTATAACAACAAGGAGTATTTCAAAAAATATCTTAACGGGCTGACCCACGTAAGGAATGATACCTAGGCATTTTCTTCCTAGAGGGATAGCTTTTATCGATTCCATTTTCCGCATTGGGGCTTGAGTTTTTTGTTTGCTCCGAATCCGTAACCGCCGACATTAAAAAATATTTCAGATGAATAGGAGCAGATGAAATGGGGCGAAGGGGACGCGTTCTTGACTAGGTTGAAT
>PMCE01000258.1:11937-12235 GCA_003154025.1 Syntrophaceae bacterium | reverse complement strand
AGATGGGTGAGCAAGGCCTGGTATTCCGTGGAGCTGGGGGAAAGATTGGCCAGGGTCCGGGTTTCATGGAGGCAGGGGATGGGAGTGCTCAGGGCCGTGAGGCCGTAGTGGTCGAAGCCATACCGGTTGGCCACCGAAAAATTGATGGGGTGGAGAATCCGGCTGAGCTTCATTTGCACCTGGTTGGCCAGGAGGACTTTGGAATTCCCTTTCCAGGAAGACATTCTCTCCGTCTCCTTGCGCAGAGCTTGCAGGTTCCCGTCGAGGGCCTCGGTCTTTTTGACCAGTTCGCCCGCAT
>PMCE01000258.1:11671-11923 GCA_003154025.1 Syntrophaceae bacterium | reverse complement strand
CTTGAGCATCACTTCGATGTCCATCTTGTCCAGGGTCATCTCATCGCTGTGGTGCCAGGGCGCCAGGTTGGCCCCGTGCCAGCTCTCGATCAGCTTGGGGTCGTAATCGGTCCTTCCGGAAAGGGCCGGAATCCCGATCCCCATGAAGGACTGGTCGCCCACGTGGGTCAGCCTCCGGCGGCGGGTTTCCTCGCCCAGCACTTCCCTCTCCAGGGCCTGGTGAAACCGGGCCAGTTCGGTGGAGCTCGCCGC
>PMCE01000258.1:4234-11608 GCA_003154025.1 Syntrophaceae bacterium | reverse complement strand
TTCCAGGACGGCGATATTCCCCGTGGCGTTGCAGGTGACCCCGCCGCCCCAGGAATCCATGTGGCCCCCGATGATGACGAATTTTTCCGGCTCCTCGGTTCCCTCAATCCAGGCCGTGGCATTCTGCGACCGCCGCCACTCTTCGGGAGATTCGGCCCGCAGCCAGACGGCCACCTTCCCCTTGCGGCACAGGTCGATGAGGTATTCCCCATCCGCCCGGGAGATGGTNNCCGAACTCCGCGGCGATGCGCTGCTTCTCCTGCCGGGGGGGAGAATAGGAGAGCTCGGAGAGGGTGATCTTTCCTTTCATTTCTTTGCCCCGGTACTCTTCGGCGGCCCCGGACCCCACGAAGACCAGCTCCCCCTGTACGCCTCCGGGCGCGGTGTTGGCGATGTGCACGAAGGGACGGCACTGGATCACCTTCTTCTCAGGCTCGAGGACCATGAGCTCGGCCGTGCCCGTAAAGCCCACCAGGGCATCGAATTCCGGGGCCTCGGCGGGGATCCCGTAACCGGCCATCTGGTCCCGGAGGTACTCGGCCATCCGTTTCAATTCCTCCGTCCCCGCCATGCGGAAGGGGATCTCCCGGGTGATCTTTTCGATATGCTTCCGGGCCGTATCCCCGGAAAGCTCTTGGGCAATCTTCTTCTCTAGATCCATGTTCATCTCCTTTGATATAAAGACCGCAAGGCGCAAGTCGTAAGGCGCGAGGGGGATAAAAATCGGAGCATGTGGAACGTCAAGCGCGATGGGAAAATGCTCTTATCGACTTGCGCTCTCGCGACTTGCGAATTTCATCCCGGCCGATGTCCCGCCATGGCGGGACGGGCAATGCCTTTTCCCCCTGGGCCACGACCCAGGCATCCGGGAAATCTCAATTACTCCTTCAGTTGCAGCCTTTCTTTCCCCACCAGCTTCAGGATTAATGGAGAAACCAGAATGACCAGCGCGGCGAAGACGAAGACCGCGGAAATGGGTCGGGTGATGAAAATCGAGAGCTCCCCGCCGGAGATAATCAGGGTCTGACGGAAGGCCCTCTCCATGATGGGCCCGATGACCAGGGCCAGGACGAGGGGCGCCGGCTCGTAATCGAATTTTTTCATCAGGTAGCCCACCACGCCGAAGACCATCATGACGTAGATGTCCTGGACCGTGTTCCCCGTGGTGTAGGCCCCGATCAGACAGAAGAAAAGGATGAGGGGGAAGAGCAGGGAGTACCGAAGCTTCAGAATCTTCACCCAGATCCCGATCAAGGGCATGTTGATCACCAGCAGCATGATATTCCCCAGGTACATGCTGCCCACGACCCCCCAGAAGACCTCCGGGTGCTCCGGGATCAGCCTCGGACCCGGCTCCACGCCGTGGATCATCAACCCACCCATCAGGATGGCCATGATCACGTTGCAGGGGATCCCCAGGGTCAGGAGGGGNNCCCCCCGGGATGACGCCTAGAAAAAAGCCCAGAATCGATCCCCGGGTAATGGCCCCGGCGGAATCCTTCAGGTCTTTTCGGTCGGGCCAGATATTCTGAATCGTGGAGGCGGAGATGTCCGCCTTCTGGTAGGACTGTTCCAGGTTCAGCAGGACCTCGGAGATGCCGAAGAGGCCCATCACCACGGGCACCAGACCGACTCCATCCAGCAACACCGGGAGTCCCAGCGTAAACCTCTCCACCCCGGTGACGATATCCACGCCGATGAAGCCCAGAAGCAGCCCCGCGCAGGCCATCACCAGAGATTTGATCATGGAACCGCTGGCCAGGTAGGTCACCAGGGTCAGCCCCAGGAGTGACAGGGAGACGAACTCCGGGGGACCGAACTTGAGGGCGATTGCGGATACGGGAGGTCCGAGCAGCATGAGCATGACCACGGAGAAAGTCCCGGCCACGAAGGAGCCGATGGCCGCGATCCCGAGGGCCGGGCCGGCGCGGCCTTTCCGGGCCATCTGATACCCGTCCAGGCAGGTTACGACGGAAGCGGCCTCTCCGGGGATATTGACCAGGATGGAAGTCGTGGACCCCCCGTACATCGCCCCGTAGTATATCCCGGAGAGCAGGATGAGTGCCTGCACGGGGCTCAGGGCAAAGGTCAAAGGAAGGAGCAGGGACATGGAGGCCGCCGGGCCCAACCCCGGGAGCACTCCCACGAAGGTCCCGACCAGGCACCCGGAAAAACACAGGAAGAGATTGATCGGGTCCAGGGCGATTCTAAAGGAAAGGAGCAGTTGTTGGAAAGCTTCCATTCAGGTTCTCTCGGTCTAGAATTTCCAGGTGCCCCTGGGCAGTTCCACTTGCAGAGCGGTGAAGAGCAGGTAGGAGAGGACCGCGGTCAAAATGGAAAAGGATAGAACCGAAATCCACTTTTCACGTCCGATCCACCGCAGGACGAAGACCAGGAATACGAAGGTCGTGAGCACAAAACCCGCCGGCTTCAGAAAGAAGCCGTAGATAAAGAGCGCCAGGAGAGCCAGCGCCAGCCTGGAGGGGCTGTCCGCCCGGGGGAAGAACTTCGTTTGCGAAGAGGGGGCGGAGGAAAGAGCCTGGACAAAGATGACTGAGGACAGGCCGATCAGGATGAGCCCGACCACGAAAGGAAGGCTTCCGGGTCCAGGAATTCCCTGCCGGACCAAGCCCTGCTGCAGCCCTCCGATCGTAAATACCGCTCCGAACCCCAGCCAGAATATTCCCGAGATCAAATCACGTCGGTTCATGAATCAGACTTCCTCACGTTTTTTTCCTGGGCCGCCGGCAGTGGGCTTTTTCTCCCTGGGACCATTGAAGGTTCTGTCTCCTCCCCCGGAAAGCGTTCATCCACTCAACCTCTCCCCCATCTTTCGAGGGCTAAATGAAGTTAGCAAAAAACCCGACCCTTGTCAAAAAAAGAAGCGGCCCCTCCCGGGAATGGCCGCTTTGGGTTGGTACCGGAGAACTCCCGGCCCCAAGCCGACCCTCCGGGCTCTTTCGACTTTCCGGGAAGCCGGGCAAAGATGTCGTCACGCCCGGGGGTCTTCCCCGGCTACCGCACCTGCGGAGACATCAAGGGGCTGAAGAAGAAAGGACTGGCTTGAGAAAAGGAAAAGCCCCATGCAGGGGCCATTTCTTTTGCCCGGAAGAATCGGCCGGGGCCCTGTGGCTTCAGGAGGAAGGATCANNATTTTTCCCAGGCGCATGACATAAATCCGCGAGGAGATGTCCACCGCATATTTGATGTTTTGTTCCACGAGGAGGATGCTCACCCGGTATTCCCGGTTGATGAACTGGATCGTCTCCATGATGCTGGCGACCAGAAGGGGGGCCAGCCCCAGGGAAGGCTCATCCAGGATCAGAAGTTTCGGGTTCATCAGCAGGCCCAGGGCGATGGCCAGCATCTGCTGCTCCCCCCCGCTCATGGTTCTGGCGATCTGCCCTCTCCGTTCTTTCATGCGCGGGAAGATGCGGAAGACCGTTTCCAGGCGGGCATCGAAATCTTCCTGCTTGTGCAGGTACTTGATGATCTTGAAATTCTCCATCACCGACAGTTCGTTGAAGACCTGATGCCCGCCGGCGACGAAGGCCAGCCCCTTGCGCACGTTGGCCCGGATTGCATTTCCGGTGATCTTCTCCCCGAGAAACTCTACCTGCCCATGGGAAATGCCGATCAGGCCGTAAATCGCGCCGAGGAGGGTGCTTTTCCCGGCCCCATTGTGTCCCAGAAGGCTGACGATTTCCCCCGGGGCCACCTCCAGGGAGACTCCGAAAAGAACCTGCTTGTTTTTGTATCCCGCCTCTACATCGCTGACTTTGAGTAACACCGCCGCTCCTCATTAAATGGTCTGGAAAAAGACCCGGTTCAATTCCTCATCCTGGCGAAGCTCCTGAGGGCGCCCGGAAGCCGCGATCTGCCCTTCGTTTAAGCAGAAAACCCAGTCGCACATGTTGAACACCAATTTGATGCTGTGCTCCACCAGGCAAATCGTCTTCCCCCTTTGAGCCACCAGTTCCTTCAAAAGCGGCGCGATCACCAGGTTCACGGTCTTTTCATCCAGGCCGCTGGTGGGTTCGTCCAGCAGGAGGACTTCCGCNNTTTTGATCTGGACCAGTTCCAGGATCTCCGTCGCCCTCTGGACCTTCCTCCGGTTCTTGACCCAGGAGCCCAGGATGATCTTCAGAGCACCCTCTTCCTTCCCCCGGGGGAGGGACATGGCCACATTTTCCAGGACGGTGAGATGCTCGAACAACCTGAGCCCCTGCCATGATCTGGCCAGGCCCAGATGGACGATCTTATACGGGTCCTCTCCGCAGATATCCCGGTTTTTGAACAGAACCCGGCCCCGGTCCGGGGTGATAAAGCCGGACAGAACATTGAAGAGAGTCGTCTTCCCCGCGCCGTTCGGCCCGATCAGTCCGGATATCTTCCCTTCCTCGATCTTCACGTCCACCTGATTCAGGGCCATCAGGCCGCCGAAGGCCTTGTAGACTCCCTGGGTTTCCATGATGACGGACATGCGTTGCCCCTCTTCCTAGCGACTCGCTTTTCCCACAATCCCCTGCGGCCGGTACAGCATGAACAGGATCAGGATGGTGGCATAGATGAGATCCCGGATCCCTCCCATCATGGTGCTGGGGAGGTAAGGGATGAACCTCAGTAATTCCGGGAGAGCGGTCAGCACCACCGTTCCCACGATCGCTCCCCGGATGCTGCCCATTCCCCCGAAGATCAGGCAGATCAGGATAAAGATGGAGGTGTGCAGGTCGAAATAGCCGGGGGAGATGTAGGAGATGTACACCGCAATGAACCCCCCGGCCACGGCCGCCAGGCCGGCGGCGATCGCGAAAGAGGTGATCTTATAAGCGGTCACCGGCTTGCCCACGGACTTCACGGCGATCTCGTCATCCTTGATCCCCTTCAAGACCAACCCGAAAGCCGAAGATTCGATCCGCTTGACCAGGTACACGACCGCCAGGGTTACGATCAGGCTGAAGAGGAGAAAGGAGATCTTGGAATCAAAAGTGAAACCCAGGATCGTGACCGGCGGAATTCCCGCGATCCCCTGCGGTCCCCGCGTCAGTTCCACCCAATTGATCATCAGGTGATAGACGACCATCTGGAAGGAAAAGGCGAAGATCACCATGTAATCCCAGTGAATCCGGAGTCCCGGGAGCGCGACGATCAGGCTGCACAGCACGGTGACCCCGACGGCGCAGGCCAGGGCGGGGAAGAAGGGCAATCCCAGGTTCTTCATCAGCAGGGTGGCGGTGTACGCCCCGATCCCGTAGAAAGCCGCATGGCAGAGGGCAAAGATCCCGGTATAGCCGAGCAGGATGTTGAAGGACACGGTCAGGATGATGTTGATCAGGATGATGATGACGATGTGGAGCAGATAATCCATTCCTACACCTCTTTCTTCCAGTCCTTCATCCCGAAGATGCCGATGGGCCGGAAGGCGATGATCAGGAAGAGGACGACAAAAAGAATCATCTCCTGCCAGAGCGTGGGGAACTGGAAGACCGCCACCGTGCGGATGAACCCGATCGCCAGCCCCCCAAGTGCGGCTCCCTCGAAACTTCCGATTCCCCCCAGGATCACGGCCATGAAGGCGATCTGGAACATCGGCCGTCCCCACAGGCCGTCGCTGCCGAGCAGCCACTGCAGCGTNNCTGGAAACCGATGGCCGGATGGACCCCCGTATCCACGCACACCAGGACCGCATCCACGGCGATGATCAGGCAGCCGAAGCAGGTCGTCAGGGTGAGGATCCTTTCGGTCTCCAACCCCACGATCCTGGATAACAGGGGGTTGGTGGCGACGGCCTTGGCGTTCAGCCCCAGGGGGGTCCGCTGAAAGAGGTAGCGAAAGGCCAGGAAAATGGAGAGGGCGAAGATCGGGGAATAAAATTTGACGTCCGAAATCTGGATGGGGCCGAATTTGAAAACGTCGGCATCCCCGGTCCTGGCCGTCCGGATCTCCCCGCCCCAGATGATGGTGGCGATGGCTTCCATGGCCATCAAAATGGCCATGCTGCCCAGCATGATGCTCACCGACGAATCCGAACGGTTCCGCATCCGGGCCATGTATCCCTTCTGGATCAGGTAGCTCAGGAAAAAAGCCAGCCCCAGCACCAAAACGCCCGCCAGAGGAATCCCCAGGCCGGCGTAGGCCACGAGGATCCACATGGCCAGACCGCACCAGGTGTAGATCCCCCCGAAGGAGATGTCGAACATCCGTTGGGTGTTGAAGATCAAGGCAAAGCCCATGCCCAGGATCGCATACCGGGCTCCGGTACACATCCCATCCACGAGCAGAGGTAACAGCAGATCCATGGTCGTTAACCCTTCGGGTTGAACCCTTTCTTTCGATCGTGACGGGGGTCCCCGGTCGTTCCGGCCGGTTCCCGGCAGGGCCGGGGAGCCCCCGACTCACACTTCCTTATTCTCCCAGCTTCTGGATCTGGTCGTAGCTGTAAAACCCTGCCGGCGCCCACTGGTAGGCGTCTTTCTGGGCGGGATTTTCCACGGCCTTGAACAGCTGCACATTGCGATAGCTCAACCCGCTCTTGGGGTCGAAGGTGATCTTGCCCATGCAGCCTTCAAAGGGGGGAATCTCCAGGAGGGCCTGGCGCATTTTTTCTCCCGCCCAGTGGTCTTCCCAGCCCTTCTTCTTCCCGTATTCCGCCAGGGTCTTCACCAGGTAGGGAATATCGTAGGCATACCCCAAAAAGTGAATACCGGCCTTGGGCCAGCTGTCTTTTCCGTACTTCTTTTCCCAGCTTTCTTTCACTTTGACCAAACCCGGATTCCGTTCCGTGCTTACATCCGCCGTGGCGGAAAGCGCCCCGTTCAGCCCCCGCCCTGCCTGGGTCAAATACTCCCCGTAGGTGGTGAAGGGGCAGGAAATCCACTGGGGCGTCCAGCCCTTTTCCGTTGCCTGTTTGATCAGGGCCGGGTGCCGGTGCACGCTGGCATAGACCGCATCCGCCTTCCACCGCTTGGCTTTTTCGATCTGGACGCTGTAGTCCGTGGCGGCCAGGTCAAAGGCCTCGCTGCCGACGAATTTCATGCCGATCTTGGGGCCATAGGCGGCGAGGAATTCTTTCACGCTGATCCCCATGTCGTCATTCACATGAATCAAGCCGATGGTCTTTACCTTGAGGTTCTTTTGGGCGTAATCCAGCATCGACCGGATGAGGATCAGTTCGTTGGCCGGGATATGGAAAGTGTATTTGCCGGCACCGGCCAGAGCCGGGCCGTAACCCTGACCGAGCAGGAGAATCTTTTTCTGGTCGCCGATGGGCGCGCAGGCCATGATGGGGGCGGTATAGCCGATCGTGGCCACGGGCACCTGATCGATGCTGATCAGCTTGTTCAATACGGCCACCCCGTCAGGCCCCTTGGCCTT
>PMCE01000258.1:508-4187 GCA_003154025.1 Syntrophaceae bacterium | reverse complement strand
TATCTGCCAGGCCTGCTTGCGGCCTTTCCTCGACGAATTTCTCATCTCCCTTTTGCCGGGGGGTAAATAAAAACCGCAAGGCGCGAGGGGGAAAATGCTTTGATCGACTTGCGCTCTCGCGACTTGTGACTTGCACGTTTCATTTCCGCCGATGCTTTCTGCGGGCAACGCCCTTGACCCCGGACCACGCCCCAAGTATCCCGGAAATGTCAAACTCTGAGAGCCTCCAGGCAGAACCGGGAATTTACCTTAAGGAATTTATTTTTTTGGCCCCTTGCCGCCATGAGGCCCGATCCCGTCGGGAGAACGCTTCCCCCGAACTTGGGGAAGATTTGGCGGGCTATCTTTTATCCCTTAAACCTTGTAGGAATCGCTCACGCAACTCGAATTTCTTCACCTTCCCGCTCCCGGTCCGCGGGAAATCATCCACGAAACGGATGAATTTGGGGATTTTATAGCTGGCGATGTTCTGCTTGCAGCGGAGGAATAAATCTTCTTCCTTGACGGCCGCCCCCGGCGCGAGTTTGACAAAAGCGACCCCCACTTCATCTTTCGTCTCATCAGGGATCCCGCACAGCTGCGCTTCCTGCACCCCCGGGCAGGTTTCCAGGAAGCTCTCCACTTCCACGGCGGAGACATTGATCCCGCTCGTCTTCAACATATCTTTGTACCGGCCTTTGAACTGCAGGTACCCCTCCGGGGTCAGCGAGCCGATGTCTCCGGTGCGGAAGAAACCTTCCCCGTCGAAGCTGGCCACCGTCTTCTCCGGGTCGTCGTAATATCCCCGGGTAACGTTGTATCCCTTGACCCGGATCTCCCCTTCCGCATTCGGGGAAAGCCGCTTTCCCGAATCCTGGTCCTTGATCACGACCTCCACCCCGGGGAAGGGCCGGCCGAAAGTCTGAATGCGGAACTCCAGAGGATCCTGGCAGTCGGTCATGGTGCAGATGGCGCTCGTCTCCGTCAAGCCGTAACCGCTGTTGATCTGCGCGACCCCCAATTCCTCCACCACTCTGCGGAGGTTTTGCGCCGTGCCCATGGCGATGCCGCTCCTCAGAGAGGAGAGGTCGAAGGTTTTACGCCGGGGGTGATCCAGGAGGGGAAGATAGATGGAGGGATTGGCATACAGGATGGTGCATTTTTCTCTTTCGATCAGGGCCAGGGCCTCTTCCGGGTCAAAAAAAGGTTGGAGCACCAGCGTAGCCCCGGCATTCAGCGCCGTCATCAGGGCGTTGGCGCAGGCAAAGCTGAAAAAGAGGGGAATGGGGATCCAGAATCGGTCTTCGGGGGTGGCGTGCATCCGGGCGGCGATATTTTCCCCGTGCCGGCAGAGGTTGCTGTGGGCCAGCATCGCCCCTTTGGGCATAGCCGTCGTCCCCGAGGTGTAGAGAATATAGATGATATCCTGCGGGGTCACTTTTTTCTGGGCCGCCGAAAGATCCGCTTGGGAAACCCCTTCGGCGCGCTCCAAGAATTCTTCCCACCGGTTCATCCCCGGGTACTCCCGCTCGGACAGGCAAAAGATCTGCCGCAACGATTTGAACTTCTCCGATTTCACCGCGCCCGGGGGGCAGTTCCGAAGGCTCGGGTCCATCTCGAAGAGCATTTCCGTAAAATTGGCCTGATGGAACCGGTCGATCAGGATCAACACCGACGGGCGCGCGTGGGTAAGCAGGTAGGCAAGCTCATGGAGACGGTACCGGATGTTGATGGGTACGAGAACCGCGCCGATTTTTGCCGCGGCTAAGCATACCAGGAGCCACTCCGGCCGGTTGTCCATCAGCAGCGCTACGTGGTCTCCCATTCTTACCCCCGCGGCCAGCAAGCCCCTGGCCGTCAGATCCACCCTGGCTTTCAATTCGCCGTAGGTAAACCTTGTCTTTTCACACACGACCGCCAGCTTCCCCGGGTGGCGTTCGGCATTTTTGTCCAGTAAATCGCCCACCGTGGAAGAAACTTCTCTCATGGAGGTCCCCCTCTAAAAAAGATCGAAAAGCTCTTTGCCCGCCCTCGCCGAAAGTCCGCCGAAAACTTTACGTCCCCTCACCCGATGCGCCGGATAACGGCTTTTCCCAATTCGCGGCGTCCCCCGTTCTGGCCTTTCCCAGGAGTCCGAACAGAGCAAACCGGAACAGGTATTCGGCCACCTCATCCACCGTTAATTTTCCTTTGGGTGAAAACCAGAGTCTACTCCGGACCACCATGGATACGATGCAGAAACCCGCCATCTTCTCGTCCACTGGCGGAATGACGCCCGCGTTGATCATCCGGCGGATAATTTTCCGGAGGATCACATCATACCGGTCGCGCAACCCGATGATGATTTTCCGCTTGGCCGGGAGTAATTTCTCAAATTCCATGTCAAAAAGAAGCTTTGAAGGCCGCCTGGAACCCATCAGGAGGGAAATCTGGTTTTTGATCAGGATTCTTAACTGCTCCACTGGATGGGTTTTCTCATCATCTTCCAGGTGGGCGATCAGAGAGATCAGCTGCTTTGTCTCTTCATACAGAACTTCAAAAAGAAGCTGCTCTTTACTCGGAAAGTAATTGTATAAATTGGCGGGTTTGCAGCCGACGGATTTGGCGATCTCCCGCATGCTGGTGGAGTGATACCCCTTCCGCCAGAAAATCACCCGGGCCTTGGGAATGATCTGGTTCTTGGTCGATCCTCTTAGTTTTCTGTTAGTACCGATTTTTTTCTTTCTCATTTTTGGCCATAAATGAAAAGGAGCCATCTTCACAGGAGCTCGCGTTTCCCTCTCCACCGCCGATCGTTTGCCGATTGCCTTCCCTTCATGCCGGCTGGCAGAAGAGAATTTCCCGTTGACTCCCTGTTTTCAAAACAGGGAGCAGGGCGGGAACGCGCCCTGCTCCCTGGCGTCTCTCCCTACTTGGTGCAGCGCGGGTTCCCGGTTTCCTCGGGTGGGACCGCGGCTTTCTCAGCGGGGACTACGATGGGGGTGCCCACGAAGGGAAACTTGTAATAGGGACCCGGCCCTTTGACGATCTCTCCCACCGAGATGGGAGTGATGACCTGGTGATCACAGGGCCGCATGGTCATCCGGCCGACCGGGGCGTCGAAGCTCAACCCTTCCCAGGCTTTGATGACGTCCTCGGCCTTCGTCGAGTTGGCTTTCTTGATGGCTTCCGCCATGAACATAAACCCCTGGTAAGCTTTCCCGATCAACCAGGTTGGATAAGGCTGCTCCGCGTCGATCTTGCGCTTTTTCCAGCGCTCCACGAAGGCTTTGTTCTGAGGAGTGTCTTCGGTAAGCATATAGATCTCCACGGTGACCGCCCCGACCGCGGCATCCCCGATCTCCTGCAGGGCATAGGGATCCACGAGATAGTAGCTTCCCACCTTGGCCTTTAACCCCAATCCGGCCGCCTGCTTGAGCATGACCCGCAGATCGGCGCCGTAATCCCCCGTGATCATGACTTCGGCTCCCGAAGAAACGACTTTGCTGATGTACGGGCCCATGTCCTTGGCGCCGATGGGATGGTAGTCTTCCCCGACCAGTTGCCAGTCGGGTTTCATTCGCTTCATGGCCTTTTTGAAAGCCTCGGCCACGTCATGGCCGAAGGCATAATCCTGGTTGAGAATGTAATACTTTTTGTACGGCTTGCCGGCGAAATAGGCCGCCAGGGCGCCCGATTGTTGCGAGGTGCTCAGGCACAC
>PMCE01000258.1:0-453 GCA_003154025.1 Syntrophaceae bacterium | reverse complement strand
ACGTCGGGTTTCAGTTGGCTGTCGTCGTAGAACATTTTGATGGGCCGGCCCAAGAGCCCTCCGGCGGCGTTGATCTCATCCACCGCGAACTTGACGCCCAACTGGTGGCGATCCCCGATGTCTTTCATGACCCCNNCAGACCTCTTCCTCTTCCCATGGCTATCCTCCTTTTTATTTTGATCCTTCAGGGCAGAAGGGCACCTGCCTCTCGAATGCTCTGTCTCCACCCCCTTTTCGACTCGGGGCGGTCCGGAGAATGAAAAAACGCCATCCCCCGGGGCTTCAGTAAATGATCACCCCCCGGGCATTCTTTCCTGCTTCCATGTCGGCGAAACCCTGGTTGATGTCTTCCAGGCGGTAGCGCTGGGTGATCATCTTCTCCAGAGGCAGGCGGCCGATCTGGTAGAGGTCCAGGTAAACGGGCAGGTCGCTGTGGCATAGGCCCGCGGATTT
>PMCE01000205.1 GCA_003154025.1 Syntrophaceae bacterium | reverse complement strand
GATGCGCCGGAAATCCCCGAAAAAATGTATTCTCCCAAAACTGTGGAAATCCCGAGGCTTCCGCGTATATGGCCGACGAGTGCGCGCGCGAAAGTGACGAGGCGATTGGTGATACCGCCGGTATTCATCAACTCGCCCACAAGGACAAAGAGGGGGACCGCAAGGAGGACAAACGAGTCCATCCCGCCAATAACGGTAATTGGAACGACCAAAAGTTGTATATTGCCTCTGGCCAGAAGGTAAACGATACAAGCCAGGCCGATGGCCATCGAAATGGGCGTGTTAATCGCCATCAAGATGATAACCACGCAAACAAGAGTGAGGAGAAGGAAGCCCGGGGGTACAGACATATACTTTCCGATTACCACCAAAATAGTGGTCAAAACGACGACCCCAATGGCTGAGATGCAAATCGAAGTCCAGTCTTTTCGTTTGCGAATCGTCTGCAATTGGTACAACACGAAAATAAGCCCTGCCGCGGGTAAGGCCGCAAACACCCATGCCATGGAAAAATGCATGGTCGTGGAGAAAGAAATTTTCATCGCGGACGCGGTTACTACTCCCTGGTACAACAAGAATAGCGAGAAGGTTGTAACCAGGATGACAACAACACTTCCGAGTTTTCGACGGACTGAATCCGGCAACCGAACTACCAGACTGTCAATGCTGACGTGAGAGCTCCGCGCGAGCGCAACACCTGCGCCCACAAAATTCGCCCAGATAAAGAGGTAACGGGAAAGCTCTTCGCTCCATGGCGGCAATTCCTGCAAAATGTACCGGCACACGATCTGCATCGTTACAACGAGCGTAATGCAGATCAATAATATTGCCGCCGCGAATTCGAGCCATTTGGTTGGTTTTCCGGTCCGTTGGGGCCCCTCTTTAACGGTGCTTTCCGTCATCTCCCCCTCCCTCGTCAGTTTCATTCATAAGCTTCGATTTACACCGTCGCGATCAAACACATGACCCCCTGAACACTTTGGGCATTGTTGCGGCTGTGCCGTTATGACTCCGGCAAATAGGCTTTGAACCTTTTATAGAACATCCCGCAGAATAACCCGTCCCGTGGATGAGAATGAATGAAGAGCGGGGATAAGGGGATGCAATCCCCCTGTGCAAGATCCCCGCTACCCTTTCCAATCATCGACGGAAGGTCGCTAACCGCTGCCACTTTCCGGAATTTTCTGCTTTATTTGGCGTCTGCCGGGCCAAAATAGGCCTTGCCGCCTATAGGATACATTTTCCTTGTCTTTTCAACCTCCGCCAAAAGCTCGGTCACTTTATCCGCGCCCCATTTCTTCTTGGCCCATTCATAGACCGGTTCCTGGGCCTTACGGAATGGCGCCAAGTCTTTGACATCGTTGACCTTCATCCCTGCTTTTTCCATCTCTTTTCGTTGACCATCCTCATTGGCGCCTACCAACTTCCGGAAATAGGGGGCCGCTTCCTCAGCGGCCTTCTGGATGGCATTCTGCTGGTTCGCGTCGAGCTTCTGCCAGGTCATCTCCGAGATGATGATGGGCAGGGTGCTGTACTGATGCTTGGTCAGGGACATGTACTTCTGGACCTCGTAAAATTTCGAGGCATAGATGTTCATGAAAGGATTTTCCTGCCCATCCACCACCTTCTGCTGCATAGCCTGATAGAGTTCGGCATAACCCATGGGGACGGCGCTGGCTCCGAGAGCCTGAAGAATATTGATAGACATCTCTGACTGTACGACTCGGATCTTGAGCCCCTTCATGTCCTGCGGGATATTCACCGGCCTGACGTTGTTGGTCAAATGCCGGAATCCATTGTCCCAGGTCGCCAGGTAATGAATGCCCTTCGCCTTCAGCGGGTCATAAAACTTGGCCACGTAAGGTGTATCCATGAAGGCATAGGCCTGCGAGTAATTATCAAACAGATAAGGCAGCTCTATTAACTCCTGAATCCGCGTCGGATCAAAAGTCGAAACCAATCCAGCAGTGGTAATATAGAAGTCCAACACCCCTGTGGCAACCTGCTGCTGGCAGGCTTGATGACTACCCATAGCGCCCGCCGGAAAGATATCGATCTTGACTTCCCCTTTGCTCAGTTCATTCGCCCGTTTGACGAAGAAGAGGCAGACGTCATGCCTTATGTTGGTCAAGGCCTCTGAATGGGCCAGCCGCAGCGTCACCGGTTTGGCCAGACCTGTGACCGGGGTAAATGCCAAGAAACCCGCCATGAGGCTGAATGAGAGAAACAAAACGAAACCTTTCATCATTCTCCTGCTCTTTTCCATCTTTTTCTCCTTTCGCTGGTGGTGACCTTCAGAATCGTGGTTGTTATCATCGTCCCGGAGGGATAAGAAAACCCCCCGAGATGGGTGGGTTTTTCCTTCCTCCGGTGCCTGCATTTTCTCCCTGCTTCCCGTCTGATGGGGCGGGCCGCAACGGGTATCGGGTGTTCTCTCTTATTTCTCCACTTTCCCCCGAACTTGCACTCCGGCGGTCTTTTCCATAAGCTCAACCACCGAAGCCATGTCTTTCTTCCCCAGGCCTTCGGCCGAGGCCCGGGTGAAAGCCTGGTAGGCCTGACTGGTCATATAGAGAGGGACCTTGTTGATTTTGGCGCTCTCTAGGGATAAGCCCAGGTCCTTGCGCAATAAATCAACGGCAAACCCGGGCTGGGTGAAGTTGCCGGTAAAGATGTAATTGGGGACCCGGCTGTCGAGCATGAATGAATTGCCGGAACTGGCCCGGATGATTTTGTAAAGAACCTCCGGGGCCACCCCCAACTTGGTCCCCATAACCAGGGCCTCGACGATACCCGCCAGGTTGATTCCCACCAGCATCTGATTGACCATCTTGACCGTCTCGCCCATCCCTACTTCGCCCACGTGGTAGATGGTCTTCCCCATGACCTTGAGGATTTCCATGTGCTCATCTACCAGGGCCTTATCCCCTCCGACCATGATGGTCAAGGTGGCTTTTTCCGCGCCGCCAGTTCCCCCCGAGACCGGAGCATCGAAGAACTTCACTCCTTTCTTCTGGGCTTCGGCGGCAACCTGTTTCGATGTATGAGGGGCGATAGAACTCATGTCGATAAAAACCGTCCCGGGTTTAGCCCCCTCGAGGACCCCCTTTGGACCCAAGGCCACCTCCTTCACCTGTTCGTCCTGGGGGAGCATGGTTATGACGACCTCCACTCCTTTTGCCGCCTCAGCCGAGCTCTTGGCTTCCTTGGCTCCCACAGAAACGAGTTCCTTGACCGGCTGGGAGTTTAAATCGTAAACCGTCAGGTCGTACCCCGCCTTGACCAAATTCTTGGCCATGTGAATGCCCATGGCCCCCATGCCTATGAAACCGATCTTTTTCTTAGCCATTCTTTTTCCTCCGTTGAGATACTAGATTCCCAATAACAGACTTCATTGAACCCCCAATCCTAATACTCAATTTTCAAAATCACAAGATTTTCCAGCGCGGGAAGTCTCGCCCATTGGAATTTGTCTTCTATTTTGCGGGCATCACCAGATTGGGAAACCACAGGGCTACCTCCGGCAAATAGGTAACCAGGAAAAGGGCGATGATCAAGGCGATGACAAAGGGCCAGACCTCCCGGGCGAACTGGCCGATGGATATTTTGCCCAGCGCCACAACAACATACATGATTGTCCCTACCGGGGGGGTAATGGTTCCGATCATGATTGGAAACTCCTCTCCGGGTGCACGGGAGAGGACACTGCCTGCCAGAAAAAGGTCCCTGTTGACAGCCCTCCAAGGAGGGGGGGATAGAGCGTAGGCTCTGCCTTCCATCCCAGAGAATGAATTCTCGACACTTCTTTGGGCATGTCTGTCAATCCTCTATGAGGTAAAACCACCAACTGGAGAGCCGGATGCGGGAGAACCGCCTGTCCAGTTCGGAGGGAGGGGGGACTGAAATCAATCGGCCCCCCTACCCCTATCAATATCGCGTTTTTTCCCGACTACGCCGGGTTAGGGTTTCATCCTCGGAATAGACTCCGGATGGCCATACGTTGCCGGAACTTCAATCAGTTTCATCCCCATCAGGACGTCTGAAACGGCGTTCACCAGGTGAGTCTTCAATAGTCGGGCCGCTGATTCTTGGTCTTTCTTTTCCAGGAGTCCAATCAATTGAGCATGTTCTTCCCACGCCCGGGACCAGGTACTGTCGGCTCTGAGTCCCAGGAAACGCAACCGGCCGACGATAAACCGCAAGCTGTTGATCATGCCGATGAGGTAGGAATTACTGGAAGCCCGGTAAATGATGTCGTGGAATTGGGTATTCAGCTCAAAGATGCGTTTGATTCTCGACTCCCTGCCCATCTCCCCGGAGGACAGGAGCTCTCCAGCCTGGTTCACCAGCCGCTTCAATGAGCCAATCTCCTCCGCCGTGATCCGGCCGCAGGCCAGCTCGACGGCGTAGGCCTCCAGGACATTGCGGATGCCGAAAACCTCTTGAATGGCCTCAATGTCCAAGCGAGTAACCCGAACTCCCCCCTGAAGGACCCTTTCCACGAGGCCGTCCTGTTCCAGCCGGCGGAAAGCCTCGCGGACTGGCGTACGGCTGGCCTTCAGATTTTCAGCAACTTGATTTTGCATCAGCCGTTCCCCCGGTTCGAATTCACCGTGGAGAATCAGTTGCTTCAATCTTTCGTAGATCTGGTCAGAGATGGAATGGGGGGGTTCCAGGAAATGGATATCCCCTCTCTTGTTTCTGAGGGCGATTTCCCCGTACATAGGGTCTCCCCTGAAGGACTCGAATGGAAACGGGTTTTTTGAGGAATGAACCTGGCA
>PMCE01000323.1 GCA_003154025.1 Syntrophaceae bacterium | reverse complement strand
GGTAATCTGTGCCGATGGAAGAAATCCCGAGGGTGGAGATTCGGAAGAATTTCGAAGGAGGAGGTTTGATCATGGGGAGGTGGAGAGTCTTAAGCCTGGGCCTGTTGACCATGGCCCTCCTTTTTTCAACCGCAGGAGTTCTTTTCGCGGCGGAGCTTAAATATCCTACCAAACCCATCCAGGTCATCATCCCCTTTGCCCCCGGGGATACGGACAATCTTCTCCGGCCCTTCATCGAGAAAATAACCGAATACTTAGGCCAGCCGATGACCTTTGTATACAAACCCGGAGCGGCGGGAACCTTGGGAGCCGGTGTGGTGGCTTCGGCCAGGGCCGACGGGTATACTCTTGTGGGTCTTTCCCAGTCGGCCTTGACCATTGTTCCTCATGTCCAAAAGGACGTATCCTTTACTGTGAAATCCTTTGCGCCGATTGCCTGCCTGGTGGAAAGTCCCATCCTGCTCGTGGCGAAGGCCGATGGACCGTGGAAGGACCTTAAGGAAATGGTAGCGGAAGCCAAAAGCAAACCGGGACAGATTAACTTCACCACCGCCGGGACTTATAACATCGGCTACATCGCTTTTGAAGCCTTTGCCCAAAAAGCGGGGATAAAGATGAACTTCATCCCCTCCCAGGGAGCGCGCCATCGATAACCGCGGTATTGGGTGGGCATGTCCAGCTGGCCTCCGCAGCTATCGTTCCGGCTCTCCCCCATATCCAGGCAGGCGCCCTGCGAGCCTTGGCTGTATATTCGGGGAGCCGGGTTGCGGCCCTTCCGGATGCCCCTACTTTCGAGGAAATGGGGTATCCGGTTGTCATCCCCGTCTATTATGGATTTATCGGTCCCAAGGGTACGCCGAAAGAGGTGATTGAAAAACTGTACCTGGCCACCCAGAAGGTCGTTGAGAGCCACGGGGATTTCTTGAACGAACGGTTGACCAAATTGGGCGCCCGAAGGATTAACATCGCACCCGCCGAATACGCGAACCTCCTGAGGAGCCAGTATGGGTATTACGGGGAGTTGATCCGGGGGATTAAGCCATAGGCAACCCGGAATCCGTTTCGCCTTGGCAGTCGTTTCGCCCTTCCCCTCGTCGCATGCCCCGCGGGTTTAAGGGTTCAACTCTTTTCCTGCTTGCCTTGCTTCCCGTTCCGTGGTTTAAAGCAAGAATACGGGCAGGCTGGGGATCGCTGGAAGGATGATATTGGCAGGGACACGGTGGTTCAGGCTGGCAGGCTTCAGAGCTCAGACTTCAGACCGAACCCCACTCTGAGCGGGGCAAATGGGTCAGGAGTCTGAAGTCTGATGTCTGCAGTCCAGTGTCTGAATTGCAGGCAGGGATAATCCATCCGGCATAAAAGAGGTAACCGATGAAATCAGAAAAGCCGCTTTACAGCGTGGTGGTAACCGGGGATTCTCTCGCCCCGGAAGCCATGAAACTTCTCGAAGGAGCCTGCCGGGTTGTTTTCGCCGGCCCCTATCCGGACCCGTCCAAACTCGCCCAGTTGCTCCACCAGGAAAAGGCCCAGGGCCTCATCCTTCGAACCGGGAAAGCCACGGCGGAGGTCATCCAGGCCTCCCCGGACCTCAAAATCGTGGCCAAACACGGGGTCGGGTACGATGCGATCGACGTGGCCGCCGCGACCGCCTTACGGATTCCGGTCCTGATTTCGGCATCGGCCAATTTCGAATCCGTGGCCGAACATGCCTTGGGGTTGATGTTAGCCCTGGCCAAAGACATCGCGCGGATGGACACCCGGATGCACCAGGGATTTTGGGATAAGACCCAATACCGGGGCGTGGAATTGTTCCGCAAGACCCTGGGGCTGATTGGGTTCGGCCGGATCGGCCGGAGGGTAAGCCAACTGGTGGCTCCGCTGCAGATGAAAATCCTGATCTCCGACCCCTACATCCCGCAGGAAAGCATCCCCGCGGGGATTCAGAGTGTGTCTCCGCTGGAGAACCTGTTGAAAGAGGCGGACATCGTGAGCCTCCATTGCCCGCTCACCCAGGAAACCCGGAATCTGATCGGGGATAAAGAATTGCGGACGATGAAAAAATCCGCCTTCCTGATCAACACGGCCCGGGGAGGGATCGTGAACGAAGAAGCCCTCATCGCGGCGCTCAGGGAGGGGAAGATCGCGGGGGCGGGGCTCGATACCTTCAGCAAGGAGCCCCCGGACGACCTGCGACGCCTCTGCGAGGCGGGAAAATTAGTCCTGACTCCGCACATCGCCGCTTCGACCGACGCGGCCTTTACCCGCATGGGGGTGGAGGCCGCCCAGAACACCTTAACCGTTCTGGAAGGGAAACCGCCGGACAAGAACTCAATGGCCAACCCCGAGATTCTGGAAACCAAAGGATGAGGGCAGGATTTCGCAGAGGGCGTAACAATTTAGCGCTTTGAAAAGGCCGTGCCAGAAATCCCTCCCGTCCTCTTTTTCAAAGGGAGGAGGGCTTGGTGGGGATTCGATAGAAAATTCCTTCCACTTCTCCCCCTTTGGAAAAGGATGATGAAAGGGATTTTACGGCTTTTCAAAAGGCTAAACTATTACGAGAGGGCAGCTATATTTACCGCCGGGGCCGCGGTCCTTGGGTTTCATTTTCG
>PMCE01000119.1 GCA_003154025.1 Syntrophaceae bacterium | reverse complement strand
ATTCCTGGTCGAGCAAGCCTTGTCCGCTTACTATCCCCAGGTAAATTACAATACCAGCTATACCGCCTTTACGAGCAACTTCAGCAGTTCCCCCATCAGCAACCCCGGCGGGGGCGCCATTGGAGCTCCCACTGCAGGGCCCAACCGGTACCGGTGGACTTATACGGATGTCTTTTCCACCGGGCCCACCGCGTCCCAGACGATATGGGATTTCGGCCGTACCCCGAATAACGTCAGGATCAACCGGGAGAACGTCAAAGCCAGCCAGGAGAATCTCATCACCACCAAGCAGACGGTGATCCTGAATGTCAAGACCGCCTTCTACGGCGTCCTCCAGACGCAATACCTGATCGATGTCGCCCAGGATTCGGTCAATCAAACCCAGCTGCACCTGGACCAGGCCCAGGGGTTTTACCAGGCCGGGACCCAGCCGAAGATTTACGTGACCAACGCGGAAGTCGCCCTGGCCAATGCCCAGCTGGCCTTAATCCAATCCAAGAATAATTTCTCCGTAGCCCGGGTGACGCTGAACAATGCCATGGGGCTGCGCCAGGACCTGAGCTTTGAGATCGAGAAGAAGATCGATATCAAGCCCGAGGTGATCCCCCTGGAGGAGATCTTGAAAACCGCTTATGAACGGCGTCCCGAGATTCTAAGCTTGAAAGCCCAGGAGAGCAGCCAGGAAGCCGCCGTCCAATTAGCCAAAGCCAGCTATTATCCCATTCTTTCCGGCAATGCCAGCTATCTGTTACGGAGCACGGGCTTGGACCTGAACCAGACTTTCTACTGGGACTCGTTTCTATCGGCCACCCTGAGTATCCCCCTTTTCAGCGGATTCCTGACGCCCAACACCGTTTCGCAGCAGAGAGCCATCCTGAGGAACCTTCAAGCCCAGGAGGAAAGCACCCTGCTGAACATCCGGCTGGAGGCGGAGCAGGCCTATCTCAGCCTCAAGGTTTCCATCGACCAGATGGCGGTAACCCAAAAAACCGTGGATCAGGCCAAGGAGAATTATGATTTGGCCAGCGGCCGATACCAGGTGGGAGTCGGTTCCCCTCTGGAGATAACCGATGCGGAAGTTTCCCTGGCCAATGCCCGGGCGAATTACATTCAGGCCGTTTATGGGTTCAAAACGGCGGAAGCGCGGATTGAAAAAGCCATGGGAATGAACCGATAAGTAAGTATAGAGACCGCGGAGATCCGGCAGAGAGAAAGACCTTTTCCCCGAACCCTAACCTTTAGAAACCGAGAAGGACATGAAAAGAATCATTATCGTGCTGGCGATCTTGGCTGTGGCGGGGCTGGGAGCCTTCCGCGCGGCCCAGGTCATTTCCGCCAAGAAAGAGGACCCGAAAAAAGGAATGCAGGGTCAGGCTCCGATGGTAGAGGTTGCCCCCGCAACCCAGGGCCTGATCGAGGAAAAGATCCTGCGCACCGGGGATATCGCTCCCCAATTTCAGGTGATGATCTATTCCAAAGTCCAGGGGTGGGTGGAGAAGATCAACGTCCGCGAGGGAGACCGGGTGAAGGCCGGTGAGGTTCTGGCTACCCTGGACGCCCGGGAGGCCGAGGCAGCCGTGGCCCAAGCCAAGGCCAACCTGGAAGCCTCGGCGGCGCGTCTGAAGCAGGTCCGAGCCACGGCGGAAGAAGCGGTCCAATCCCAGATCCAGCAAGCCAAGGCCAACCTGGACCTGGCCGAGGCGGACCAGAAGCGTTGCCAGGAGCTACACCAGAAAAACTTTATCGCCCGCCAGCAGCTGGATGAGGCCCAGACCAGATATAATGTGGCCAAAGCCAATTATGACCTGGCCATGAACAGTATCCGCCAAAAAACCTGGGAGAACGACATCGCCCTGGCGGAAGCCCAGGTGCGCCAGGCCAATGCCAGCCTCGACCTGACCCAGGCCCAGCTGGCCAACCTGATCATTAATTCGCCCATGAACGGAGAGGTGACCAAGCGTTTCGTGGACCCGGGGACCATGGTGAAGGACACGACTCCCATCCTGACCCTGATGGATTTGAGCGTGGTCAAGATGATGGTGAACGTCATCGAGAAGGAATTCATCCACCTGCAGAAGGGCCAGCCGGTAAAGATCACCGTCACCGCCTTCCCCGGCCGGGCCTTCGAGGGACGGATCGTCATCGTCACCCCGGCGCTGGACCTGCAGTCGCGCACCGCCGAAATCCAGGTCTCCATCCCCAACCCCGGTTATATTTTGAACCCCGGGATGTTCGGGCGGGTGGAGATCCCTCTGCGGGCCAACCCTCAGGCCACCTTGATCCCGATCCAAGCCTTGATAAGCGAGGAGGACAAGGATTTCGTATACATTTTAAAAGATGGAAAGGCCTATCGCCGCCCGATCCAGAAGGGGATCGTGAAAGACACCTTCCTCGAAATCGTCCGGGGGGTGAACCCCGGGGAGCAAGTAATCACCGCCGGGCAGGAGTTCCTGCGGGATGGAACGCCGGTGCGCCTGGCCGACAAACCCGCAAAAAGCTGAACGGCTGGGGGATCGAAGAACATGAACCTGGCAAGATTTGCCCTGCGCAACCCGATCACCATCTTGATGGCAGTCTTTATGGCCATCATCCTGGGCATCGTCTCCTTTACGAAGATGCCCGTGGATATGTTCCCGGAGATCACCTTCCCCTCCATCACCGTGGCCACCTTTTACAAGGGGGCGAACCCTCAGGACATCGAGCGGATGGTCACCTACCCGGTGGAAAAAGCCGTCTCCACGGTCAATGGGGTGAATTACGTCTCCTCCATCTCCCGGCAGGGCGCATCCCTGGTTACGGTCTATTTCAACTGGGGAACCAACCTCGATAGCGCTCAATCCGACGTGCTGCAGGTCGTCAACCTGGCCCGCGCCGATCTGCCCAAGGAAGTCGAAAATCCGGTCATCCGAAAATTCGACGTCTCCCAGATTTCCGTTATTTATATCACCCTGATGGGCGGGGGGCTCGACGAAGGCCAGCTTTACGACCTGGCTTACAACCTCGTCGAACCGGAGATCGAACACGTCACCAACGTCGCCTCCGCCCGGGTCGTCGGGGGGAAGGTCCGGGAGATTTTCGTGCACTTCAACCGGGAACGCCTGAGGGCTTTCAACCTTTCGCCCGAAGACGTCATTCTGGCCGTCCAACAGGCCAACCTTATTCTGCCCACGGGGGATATCAAAGCCGGCCCCTATGACTACCGCTTGTTTACCGAGACTCAATTCAGCCTGGTAAAGCCGATGGAAAATATCATCGTCTCCAACAATCAAAAGAGACCGGTATATGTCCGGGACATCGGAGAAGTTCGGGACGACTACCAGGACCAGACCAACCTGATCCGCGTAAACGGCCAGCCGGCCGTGGCCCTTTCCGTGCAGAAAACTTCGGGAACCAATACCATCCAGGTGGTGGACGACGTCCGCAAGGCCCTGCCCCGGATTCAGAAGCTGCTCCCGCGGGGGGTGGTCATGCTGGAGCTCTTCGATCAATCCTTGTATATTCGGAACTCCGTCAAGAACCTCCAGCACGAGGCGGTCATGGGAGCGGTCCTGGCCGTTCTGGTGATCCTGGTCTTTCTTCGCAGCCTGCGCAGCACGATGATCGTCTCCCTCTCCATTCCCATCTCCATCGTCTGTGCCTTTATTCTCATGTACTTCAACAATCTGACTTTGAACACCTTTACCTTGGGCGGCCTGGCCCTGGGAGTCGGCCGTTTGGTCGACGACGCCATCGTCGTGCTGGAGAACATCTACCGCCACCGCATCGCCGGGGAATCTCCCTACGAGGCGTCCGTCAAGGGCTCGGGCGAGGTGGGGCTGGCCGTGCTGGCTTCCACGATCACCACCATCGTCGTCTTCCTGCCCGTGATTTTCATCACCGGCATTGCCCGCCTCCTTTTCACGCCGCTGGCCTTGACCGTGGCCTTCTCGCTGATCGCCTCCTACTTCGTCTCCCTGACCGTGATTCCGGTCCTCTCCCGCAAATACCTGCATCCGGAGTCCGAAGACGTCTTACCCCCCGATCCTTCCACCCTGGACCGGATGAAATGGCGGTTCAAACTGCTCTTCGATCGGATCGATTCCGGTTATCAGTCCATCTTGGGCTGGGCTCTCGCCCACCGAAAAACCGTCGTCCTGGCGGTGGTCGTGACCTTCCTCGGCAGCTTGCCCCTTTATTTCTTCATCGGCAGTGAATTTTTTCCCTCCATGGACGAAAGCCAATTCCGCTTCATCATCCAGCTGCCCGTGGGCACCCGCCTCGAAGAGGCCAGCCGCATGGCGGCGCGTATGGAAGAAGTCGTCCGGCAGACCATCGGAAAGGATATCACGGCGGTCCAGGTCAATTTCGGCATTCCTACCGGGGTGTCGGCGATCTGGTCCCAGAATACGGGGCCCCATATGGGATGGATTCGAGTCCGGCTGGTTGACCCGGGAGCAAGAGAGCTATCCTCCGATGCCCTGATGGACAAGCTCCGCCCTAGGCTTTTGCAGGAATTTCCCGGTGTGCGCGTCTTCTTTGTCTCCGGGGGCATCGTGCGCATGCTCATCTCCTTCGGCTATGACAACCCCATCGACGTCGAGATTCTGGGCTACGACTTCAAGGCCGGCCAAAGGGTGGCCGACCAAGTGGCGGCCATCGTTCGTCAGACGCCCGGCGCCAAGGACGTCCGGATCAGCCGGGAACCGGATTATCCCCAACAAAACATCGTCCTCGACCGGGAGCGGGCTTCTCTTCTCGGGCTGAATATGGCCCAAGTGGCCAAGGCGATCCAGACGTTCATCAATGGCTACCAGGCTTCCATCTTTTCCGACCCGCTGACCGGGAACCAGTATTACATCACGGTGCGGGCTCAGGGGGCGGACCGCACCTCGGTGAGCGACCTCAGCCAGGTCTTTCTGTTTAACCGCGATGGCCGGCCCATCTCTCTGGATAATATCGCCGCCATTTCCCGCGGGTCCGGGCCCATCCAGATCGAGCGCAAGTACCAGCAGCGGATCATCCATGTGACCGCCAATAATTTCGGGCGCGACCTCGGGAGTGTGGCCGGGGAAATTCAGGAGAAGATCGATAAGCTTCAATTGCCGCCCAATTTCAAGATCAACATAACCGGCGCGGTGGAGAGCCAGCGGGAATCCTTTATCTC
>PMCE01000141.1 GCA_003154025.1 Syntrophaceae bacterium | reverse complement strand
GACGGGAGGGATTTCTGGGCAGGCCTTTTCAAAACGGTAAAGTATTACCAGAATTTCAAATATGAAGCCTGTAACTTTTTGCTCTCCTGTGATATTTTAGACAGCATATTCGATCGAAAGGGGCGAAGGGATGAATCCTTCGGTTTACGATCTGATCATAGCAGGGGGAGGGCCGGCAGGCCTGACTGCGGGGCTCTATGCGGCCCGGGCCAGAATGAGCGCCCTCCTTATCGAAAAAATGGTTCCCGGGGGGCAGGCGGCCAGCACCTTTCTTATCGAAAACTACCCGGGTTTTCCCGAGGGAATTGCCGGGCCAGACTTGGCGCAAGCGATGGAAAGCCAGGCCAGAAAATTTGGGATGGAAGTGGCTTCCGGAGAAGTAAAATCGCTGACTTCGCGGGAGCCCTTTTGGGAGCTGGAATATGAGGGCCAAAAACTGGTCACCAAGGCGCTCGTCATAACCACTGGCGTGGAGCCGAAAAAGCTGGGGGTTCCCGGCGAAGAGGCGCTGCGGGGAAGAGGCGTTTCCTATTGTGGAACCTGTGACGGGCCTTTTTTCAAAGATCAGGAAATAGGAGTGATCGGAGGGGGCGACTCAGCGGTCGATGAAGCCCTGTACCTGACCCGATTTGCCAGCCGGGTTTATCTCATTCACCGCCGGAAAACCCTGCGGGCGGAGGAAATCCTGCAGGAGCGGGCTTTCCAGAACCCCAAAATCGAGATCCTCTGGGATTCGATCGTAACCAAAGTCCTGGGGGAGACGGGTGTGGAAGGCCTGGAAATTTTGGACCTCCGGTCGAAAGATTGCCGGACCCTGCCGGTAAGCGGGGTTTTCTTCTACGTGGGCCTGACCGCCAACACGGAATTCCTGAAGGGAATTGTGAACCTTGACGACCAGGGTTATGTGATCACGGACGATAACATGGCCACTTCGGCCCGCGGGATCTTTGCCGCCGGAGATGTGAGGAAGAAACTCTTGCGCCAGGTTTCCACCGCCGTGGGAGACGGAGCGGTGGCTGCTTTTGCCGCGGAGCGTTACATCGAATCACGTAAATGGCCATGAGCTGCTCTATCGTTTCCGCTTCAGGGCGTAAGGGGTCACCGGCAACTTTTCCCGGCAAAGGACCGCATTTTGAGAATCCTGGTTACCAATGATGATGGAATTCAGTCCGAGGGGCTCTTGACGCTGGCCAGGGATCTGGAGCGGGTCGCCGAGGTGTGGGTGGTTGCTCCGGACCGGGAACAGAGCGCCGTAGGCCATGCCCTGACCATGGGGCGCCCGCTGCGCAAGAAGAGAATCAAAGACCTCGGCCCCCGCTTTTTTGCGGTCAACGGGACGCCCACGGATTGCGTTCTCTTGGGGGCGCACAAGATTCTTCCCGAGAAACCGGACCTCCTGGTCTCCGGGATCAACAAAGGAGAGAACCTGGGGGAAGACATTTCCTATTCGGGCACGGTATCGGCAGCCGTCGAGGGAACCATCTTGGGGATCCCTTCCTTCGCCATCTCCCTGGTGGCGCGAAGAAACTTCGATTTCACCCACGCCGCCTCTTTTGCCGTACGGTTGGCCAGGAACCTTCTTCGCCACGGCCTTCCCAAGAACACTTTTTTAAACGTAAACGTTCCCCGCGGGAAAGAGCCAAAATCCTACCGGATCACCCGCATGGGAAAGCGAGTCTACGGGGATTCGGTGCAGGAAAAGGTGGATGCCTGGGGGAAGAAATACTATATCATCGGCGGGAACAACCCGGGGTACGTGGACACGGAGGATTCGGATTTCAAGGCCATCGCCGGCAATTCGATCTCCATCACTCCCCTGCACCTGGACTGGACCAACTATGCGTCCTTTGAGACGCTCCTGAAACGAAGGATCTGAAGCCGGCTTCCGGGCGGAAGAAGATGATGAATTTAGCCCATACAGGCGCTCTGGATTACACCCGGGCTCGGGAAAAGATGGTCAAAGAACAGATCATCGGCCGGGGAATCAGGGACCCTAAGGTCATCGATGCCCTGACCAGGGTTCCCCGCCATCTCTTCGTCCCCGAGGCCCTGCTCGGGCAGGCCTACGGGGACACGGCCCTGCCCATCGGCGAAGGACAGACTATCACCCAGCCCTTCATGGTGGCTTTCATGAGCGAGGCCCTGAATCTTCAGGGGAATGAAAAAATCCTGGAGGTGGGCACCGGGTCCGGGTACCAGGCTGCCGCTCTGGCCTGCCTGGCTGACCGGGTCTATTCGGTGGAAAGGGTTCGCGGCCTCCTGGAACGGGCCCGAAAGGCTCTTGACCGGATTCAATGCCACAACGTGGTCACCAAACTTTCAGACGGCAGTTACGGGTGGGTGGAAGAGGCGCCCTTCGACGCCATCCTGATTACCGCCGGAGCCCCTTCTTTGCCCCAGCCCCTGCTGGGGCAGCTAAAGGTGGGAGGGACCATGGTCATCCCGGTGGGCGAACGAAACTGCCAGAGGCTCATCCGTATCCGCAAAGACTCCCAAGGCTATTCCCAAGAAGACCTGCTGGATTGCAATTTCGTTTCCCTGGTGGGGGAATATGGCTGGGCCAAAAGGGAAAAGTGGAGCGGGTACTGATAGTGATTTCAGATTGCAGATTTTCGACGGTGGATCGCGAATTCGAACCCGTTACTCGTTGCTGGTTCCTGGTTGCTCGTCCCGCCTAACCCTATCGATCAAAGCACAGATCGGGAAGAAAAATGCGGGGGGCGTTCCCCGGACCTACCGCTCAAGGATGGTCTTTGGAGATCATGCCTTTACGGCTAACCGACAACGAGCAACGAGTAACCAGCAACGAGCAACCAGTTAGCGCTTGGCGCTTATCTTCCTCCCCCATTCCTTCGCGTGCTCCAGGATCTCTTCTTCATTCAGGGTAAGCAATTTTCGGTTTTCCATGATCAGTTTTCCGTCGATGATCACGTCCCGCACGTCTGCTCCGGTGGCGGAATAGACCAGTTGAGAGACCGGGTTGTACATCGGCTGAAGGTGGGGGCGGTTTAACTCCAGGACGATCACATCGGCCTTCTTGCCCGCTTCCAGAGACCCGACCTCCTCTTCCATCCCCAGGACCCTGGCTCCTCCCAGAGTGGCCATCTCCAGGACCGTTTGGGACGGCATAACCGTGGGGTCCAGCCGGTGCACCTTGTGCAGCTTGGCGGCGAAGTCCATCTCCTGAAAGAGGTCCAGGTTGTTGTTGCTGGCGCAGCCGTCCGTGCCCAATCCTACGGCGACTCCCCGGGCCAGAAGGTCCGGAACCGGGGCCACCCCTGAGGCCAGCTTCATGTTGGACTCGGGGTTGTGAACCACCCGGACCTTTCTCCGGGCCAGGAGATCCATCTCCTCTTCGGTGAGCCAGACGCAGTGGCAGGCGATGAGAGAAGAAGAAAGAAGCCCCAGATTTTCCAAGTGATCTACAGGCCTTCGACCATATTTCTTCATAACTTCTTCAATTTCACTCCGGCTCTCGGAAAGATGGGTGACCAAAGGAACCCCATGCCGCTCCGCCAGACTTCGACACTCTTTCAACAGGTTGGGGGAGCAGGTGTAAACCGTGTGGGCAAATATTGCGGGTTTTATCAATTCGGAACCGGAATAATCTCGGATATAGTTTTTTATGCGCTGGATCGATTCAGCGGGCGATGGAGAGTCGGGGGTGGGGAAGTCCAGAATCCCCTGGGCCGCAAGACCCCGCATTCCCGATTGGAGTGCGGCCCGCGCAGCCTGGTCTTCGAAAAAATATCCGTCGGAAAAGGCAGTGGTCCCCGACCGGACCATCTCTGCGCAGGCCAGAAGGGTTCCCCAGTAAACAAACTCTCCGCTTACCCATTTCCCCTCGGCCGGGAAGATGTGTTCTTCGAGCCAAGACTTAAGCGGAAGATCGTCGGCCAAGCCCCGAAAAAGAGTCATGGGGGCATGCAGGTGGGCGTTGATCAATCCCGGCATGACCAGGCATCCGGCCCCGTCCATTCTCTTTTTCGCCGCACAGGCTGGAGGATCCCCCTTTCCGAGAGCCAGGATTTCGGGCCCCTGAATCGCCAGCCATCCCTTCTCGATGAAATGATTCGGGTCAGGCAGAGGAAGAAGACTTACATCAGAAATAAGGATGTCGCACGCCATAATTCCCGTCACCACAACCCTCCCCACCTCAAAATTCAGCCATCTCCCTTCTCAACCTTAGGCACTTGAGCAGATCCGCCTTTTGCCTTTCGCCTCGATCCCCCATTCCGGACTCCGCAATCGAAAGGCAATGAAAGGCCTGCCAGTCGGCCGGTTTGCCGGTTAGCCCGTTTGCTTGTTGGCCCGTCCCCGGGCAACGGATAACCGACGAACGGTCAGCCCGGTTTTTTCAATGCGCAATTCGCAATCATATTTTCTTAACGACTCCTTCCACGATTTTCCCCATCTTCTTCCCGGCCGCCGCGGCATTTTTCAGGATTTCTTCCAGGGTTGCGGGCTGCATGCAATCGGGGAGATTGATGTTGGAAATGGCCGAAAGCCCCAGGATCCGCAGGCCGCAGTGAATTCCTACGATCACCTCCGGGATGGTGGACATTCCCACCGCATCGGCTCCAATCATCCGTAGAAAGCGAGTCTCCGCCGGGGTCTCCAGGCTGGGGCCGACGACCCCTGCATACACCCCTTTTTGAATTTTGATTTTCTCCCGGGCGGCCGCCTGCTCGGCGGTCTGGATTAACTCGCGGTCATAGACATCGACCATGTCCGGAAATCGGGGGCCGAAAGGATCGAGGTTGGGACCGACCAAGGGGTTCTGGCCGGTCAGGTTGATGTGGTCGCAGATCACCATCACCTCTCCGGGGGAATATAGAGGGTTGAGACCGCCGGCGGCGTTGGAAATGATCAGGATCTCGATTCCCAGCCTCTTCATCACCCGGATCGGGAGCGTGATCCGGTGGAGGGTATATCCCTCGTAACCGTGGCCCCTTCCCTGCATGATAACCACATTCTTCCCGGCCAGGCGGCCGAAGAGGAGGCGGCCCGCATGTCCCTCCACCGTGCTTACGGGAAAATGGGGGATATCGTCGTAGGACAGGGATTCCTTGATAGAGGCCCGATCTACCAGCTTCCCCAGGCCGGTTCCCAGGATCATGCCCACCCGGGGTTTGATCTTCACCCGTTTGGCGATGGAACGGAAGGATTCTTCGATCTCTTTCAGGGCTTGGTTCATGAAGGGGCTCCTTTGTCCGGCTTCGGTACGGCCGGAATATTAACATAAATGGGTGGGCTGTGGCAGGATAATCTCCTTTAGGTAATCCCAGGTTCTGCCNNTTCGAGCGGTTCACTTATTTTCAAACCTCCATCTCTGCCGAAGTTCAAGGAAGCGGGTGGAAACGTTGACCCGGCGGGGGGAGGGGAAAGAAAGGGGGATGGAAGGATACACCTTCCGGAAGAAAATGAGTTCCACCTTTGAAAATCTATGAGAAAAGTCTCCAGATGGGACGCCCGGGCCTAAGGGCTGAGAATTTCTGAAATCGCTTGACATCCGGCAACAACCTTCGGTATTTTTGTTAATAAGGGAAAGGAAGGCTCGAAAAGGCTTCTAGGTAGAACCGGAGGAGTTTAGCCCTTTGATGAAGCCTGGATAGGGGGACGACATGAAGGCAGAAAACGGGCCCTTTCGAGATCCTGACGATCTAAGGCCGGTAGAGGTTCTGCAAAAGTTCGTCGACGTTTTTGCCGGCAAGGGATGGCTCAACCAGGGGCTCCGGATCATCCACCGGGAAAGAAGATACCGGATTTTCTGCAGCGAAACGAAATTCATCGCCCAGCGGATCAACGATCACTGTGCCATTTCCTGGGGCTTTCCCTGCTGGGCCGTCTGTATGGTTACCGATGATCGAATCATCGAGGACTCCCATATGTCCGGTTTCGCCTCGATGGAACCCGGCGTTCATGACTGGCTGCGTTGTATCGCCGAAGAGGATTTCGAAATCCTTTGAGAGATCGATTGGAATGAAGATCATTGTTTCCGGCTCACTGGCCTACGATCGGATCATGGATTTTCCGGGATATTTCAAGGATCATATCCTTCCCGAGAAGATCCACGTTTTGAATGTCTGCTTTCAAGTAAACGACATGAAGGAAAAATTCGGGGGTACGGCCGGCAATATCGCCTACGCCCTTACCCTGATGGGGCAAAGGCCCCTCATCTCCGCCACGGTGGGCCGGGACTATCATCGCTACTTCGAGTGGCTGGAGAAGAGCGGGATCTCCACCGAAAACATCCGCATCCTGGAGAATGAGTTCACCGCCAGCGCCTATATAACCACCGACGAAGCAGACAACCAGATCACCGGGTTTCACCCGGGGGCCATGAAATATTCGTCGTCTTTGGATTTTGACCAGCTCGACCCCCGTGAGGCCTTGGTGATCGTCTCTCCCGGTAATCTTGAAGACATGGTGAAATATCCGCAGGACTGCAAAGCCAGGGGGATCGACTATATCTTTGACCCGGGGCAATCCCTGCCGATGCTGGGGGCAAAAGACCTGATCCAGGCCGTGGAAGGGTGCCGGATTCTGATCGCCAACGATTATGAGCTGGACCTGATCCTGTGCAAGACCGGCATGGATAAACAAAATTTAGTCAATCGGGCCGGGGCCGTCATCGTCACCCTCGGCGAACTGGGTTCCCGGGTCTTCACGCGGGGCGGCGAAGTATGCATTCCCCCTGCAAAACCGAAGACGGTAAAGGACCCCACGGGGGCTGGCGATTCTTACCGGGGCGGGCTCATCAGCGGTCTGGTCCAGGGTCTGGCCGTCGAGCAGTGCGCTCGAATGGGGAGCGTGTGCGCCTCCTTCGCCGTCGAGTGCTACGGCACTCAGGAATACAGCTTCAGCGACGAAGAATTCAACGAGAGGTTCAACGGGTTTCAGGGATAGATTCCTGCTTTCACCCGCCCCCTCAATTTCATGAAGGAGGTCTGCGAGCCCGAGCGGACAGACCTCCGTGGACCGAACCCTTTTCCCCAAGCCTTCCGGTCCCGATTCCGGGAATCCTTCAGATGTCCTTTAGCAGGTTGCTGAAAAACT
>PMCE01000307.1 GCA_003154025.1 Syntrophaceae bacterium | reverse complement strand
ATCAAGGAAGGTTTCTTCCCGTCCCGGCAGGAGAAAGGCTTTCAGAACACCACTCTCGGGGTGGTGGCGACGAACGCGAAGCTCTCCAAACGTCAGGCGATCAAGGCCGCCCAGATGGCCCAGAGCGGGTTCGCCCGGACCATCCGGCCCATCCACTCCACGGTAGACGGGGATCTGATCTTTGCCCTTTCGGCCGGAGACCGGAGCGCCAACGTGAACGCCATCGGCCTGGCGGCCGAGGAAGTCGTGGCGGCCGCCGTTCACCGGGCGATCCGCGAAGCGGACGGACTGGGATTCCTGCCGGCGTATCGGGACCTGATAAAATAGTTTCGAGTCTCCGGTTTCGGGTTTCAGGTCAAGAACGAAAATTGAAATCGAAAACCCGAAACTTGAAACCCGAAACTTTATTTATTTCTGTTGATGGTGTAGTCGGCGATGGCCAGGAGGGCCTCTTTCGGTTGGCCGGCCGGAAAGGAAGCGAGGCAAGCTTTGGCCTGGTCCACGTAATCGGAAGCCCGCTTCACCGTGTAGGCGATCCCNNCGGCGAGACGCGTTCGTTCCTCCGGGGAGCACATCCGCAAGGCGTGAATCAGGGGCAGGGTCACTTTCCCTTCCCCCAGGTCTTTGCCGATCGCCTTGCCCAGGGTCTTTTCTTCGGAGACGTAATCCAGGGTGTCGTCCATGAGCTGGAAGGCGATCCCCAGGTCCAGGCCGAATTCGGTCAGAGCTTTTTCCTTCTCCGGAGGAGACCCGCCCAGAAGGCCCCCGATCTGGCAGGCCGCGGAGATCAGCACGGCGGTCTTGTTGACCACCACATACCGGTAGTCCTCCTCGGTCGTCTCGGGGTTCCCCATCTTCATCAGCTGCATCACCTCTCCCTCGGCCATGCGGGTCGTGGAGCGGGAGATGACTTCCAGGATGGGCAGGCTCTGCCCCTGGACGACCATGGAAAAAGCCTTGGTGAAGAGAAAGTCTCCCACTAACACACTCGCCCCGTCGCCATAGACGGAGTTGGCCGAGGCCAATCCCCGTCGGAGGAAAGCCCGGTCCACCACATCGTCGTGCAGGAGGGTCGCGGTGTGGATGAATTCGATGGAGCTGGCCATGGGAATGGCATGGGGCCCGGAATAGCCGCAAAGCCGGGCACACAAGAGCAGAAGGAGAGGACGGAATCGTTTGCCGCCGCTGGCGATGAGGTACCGGCTCACCGTGGGGATCATGGTGATNNTCAAAAAAATCTGCCTGCTTCCTTCTCGGGAAAAGGAACGCCCGGATCTTCCCGGAGAAAATGGGGAATCGTCCGTCCCTTCGCCTTCCGCGGGAGGAGGGGCGGAGGAAATGCCCGACGGCGGACTTAGAAAGGAATATCTTCTTCCTTCGCAGGGGGAGGGGTATAATCCGCCTCCGGCTCCTTGGTCTTCCGTTCCGCCTCGCCGCCCCCGCCTCCGCCCAGCATCTTCATCTCCGTGGCCTCGATTTCGGTGGTCGTCCGCTTGTTCCCTTCCTTGTCTTCCCAGCTCCGGTTGCGGATCTTCCCTTCGATGTAGACCAGTCTGCCTTTACTCAAGTATTCGCCGCAGATCTTGGCCAAACCCCTCCAGGCCACGATCCGGTGCCATTCCGTGCGCTCTTCTTTTTCCCCGTTTTTATTGGTCCAGGCCTCGCTGGTGGCGATGCGGAAGTTGGCCACCTCCGCCCCGCTGGGGGTGTAACGGATCTCCGGGTCCGCCCCTAACCTGCCGATGAGGATCGCCTTGTTGATCACTCCATCTCCTCCTTCCCGGCCCGCAGAGAGACCCCTGGCGCCGGTCATGGGAAAATCATCGCCCTTCCGCCGGATGTTTCAACGTTTGCCGTTGAAGGGAATTTTATCATCCGAGGGAAGGAAGTCAAGGTAAATTCCTTTCAATTGCGCATTGCCCATTGCGAATTGCGGAACTGGGGAATATGAAATTCCAAATGATCTTCCGAATTTGGTCCCTGTGGCATTTTATCCTCCATTCCGCATTTGAAAGTTCCGTTGACAGCCATCCGAGAATCGAGTATGAATAAATTTCATTCAGCCGACGGGGGAGGATGGGGATCCATGTTTCGGACGTTGCTCTGCTGGGTGGTCTTTGTTTTCACCACGATTATGTTGGGAACCACCGCCATTTTCCTCTCATTCTTCGATCCCTCCGGCAATCTCCCCCACCGGGTCGCCCGTCTCTGGGGAAAGATTCAGCTGCGCATCACCGGCACCCGCGTCCGGACCCAGGGCCTGGAAAACATGGACCCCCGGAAGAGCTACATCCTGGTTTCGAACCATCAGAGCAACTTCGACATCTTCTCCCTTCTGGGCTACCTTCCTCTCCAGTTCCGCTGGACGGCCAAGGCCGAGCTATTCCGCATCCCTTTCATGGGATGGGCCATGACGCGCACCGGGTACATATCCATCGAGCGCGACAGCCCGAAGAAGGCCTACCGCAGCATGCTGCGCGCCGCGGAGGTGGTGCGGAAAGGGACGTCGGTGATCATCTTCCCGGAAGGGACCCGCAGCCCGGACGGAAAACTGCAGCCCTTCAAAAAAGGGCTCTTCCTCATCGCCCTCAAATCCCAGGCCCCGATCCTGCCCATCACCATCCAGGGAACCTCCCAGATCATGCGGAAGGGGGATTGGCGAACCCACCCGGGGGAGGTCAAGATTCAAATCGATCCGCCCATCGATACCGCCGGATTCCCCAATGAAAAGGAGACGGAACTTTCCCAACGGGTGCGCAGCATCCTGATGAAGAATTTGGCCAATACCTGATTGACTCTCATCTTCGTTTGGAATAGACTTCAAAGAATGGGCTCTTCTCCCCGTCGAGTGGGCGCATTCATCTTTGATGGAACCATTCGTTGGGACGGGGATGGCGCTCCGCCCGAGCCGGAAAGGGCCCCCATTCAGTCCCTAGGACGGTTTTGCCCCTTGGGAATGCATTTTTTGCATTCTGAATGCAGGGAGAAGATCCCGTGAATACTCGAAGAGGTACTTCAGGATGGATACCCAGCATCGCATCAGGCAATTCGCGACGGTTCAAATCGCCAAAACCATCCTTCGAGTGCTCCCGCGGATCAGCGAACAGAGGCTTCTCCAGTTCCCCCTCGTTCAAAAGGGCCTGGAGGCCATCTCCTATTATCCCGAGGGGAAAGATTTTCTCAAAAGCCTTCTGATCCATGGCCGTCGGGCTGTCGGCCGGAGTTCCAAAAGATGCGTGACCAAGTTTGCCGAAAACCTCATCGTCAATGAGTTCATCGCCGCCAATCCCAAGCGGGAGGAATTCCGCTCCCGGTACGGGTTCGACCCGCCCTTTTTTCTGGTTCTCAGTCCCACCATGCGCTGTAACCTTTCCTGCTACGGCTGCTATGCCGGGGAGTACGAAAAAGGGGTAGAGCTGGACACGGAATTGATTCACCGGGTGCTCCGCGAGTGCAAGGAGATGGGGATTTATTTCGTGACCGTCTCCGGGGGGGAGCCTTTCATCCGCCCCGACCTTCTGGATATCTTCGCCGCTCACAGTGATATGTATTTCCAGGTGTACACTAACGGAACCCTCATCGATGGGAAGATGGCCAAAACCCTCTCCCGTCTGGGGAATGTTCTCCCGGCCATCAGCGTCGAAGGGTGGGAAAAGGAAACCGACGCGCGCCGCGGCCCCGGGGCTTTTCGAAAGATCCTGGATACCATGTCCCGGCTGAAAGAAGAAGGAGTCCTTTTCGGGTTCTCCGCCACCGCGACCCGACAGAGCAACGAGGTAATCATCAGCGATGAATTCGTGAATTTCTTGGCTGAACAGGGGTGTTTCCTCGGCTGGTATTTTAACTACATCCCCATCGGGAAAGCCCCCGACCTGGATCTTATGCCTACGCCGGAACAACGGATGTTCCGCCGGAGGCGCATGATGGAATTACGGCCCAAGGCTCCCCTGGTCTTGGTCGATTTCTGGAACGACGGCGCCCTGGTGGGGGGTTGCATCGCCGGGGATCGTTACCTGCACATTAACTGCCGGGGCGATGTCGAGCCCTGCGTTTTTGTCCACTT
>PMCE01000344.1 GCA_003154025.1 Syntrophaceae bacterium | reverse complement strand
GTCGAGCCCTGCGTTTTTGTCCACTTTTCGGTGGACAACATCAAGAATAAGTCGCTGGCCGAGATCCTGAACTCCGGTTTTTTCCAGGCCATCCGCCGTCGACAGCCCTACACGCAAAATTACTTCCGTCCCTGTCTGATCCTCGACCATCCCCACCTGCTTCATCAGGTGGTGGAGGAATCCGGAGCTCATCCGACGCATCCCGGGGCGGAGACGATTCTCACTCAGTTCTCGGATGATATGAAACAATACGCCTCGGCCTTCGGGAAACTGGCCGACGATCTATGGAACGAACAGGACCCGTCGGTGGTCCAGGCCTACTTACGGAGAAGATTTCCGCCGGCAGAGAAGCTCGAGGCAGATTGAAACCGGTCGGGAACACCGAAACGATGTGGAGGGAGGAGGAAAGCCAATGATGGAGTTTACCCTGAGCAAGAAGCCCTTGCAGAACAATCCCAGTTGCGCCCACTGCGGGAAGGTCTTCAACGAAAAGGGGTTGACCCTTCAACTCCAGCTGGATCACAAGAGCATCGATTTTCCCCTTTGCCAGCCCTGTTTTGATTTGCTGCCGAGTCTTCAGGCCACGGTAAATCTGGAAACCGGTTCGGCCCGCATGAAACGGTAAGCGAAGGGTACCGGCCCATTCCGTTATCCCGTGTTCCCTCACTCCGGGCGAGGTCGGGAGGATGAATGGAGAGGAGTCCGAATGGCGACTGAAGAGAAATCCAAAAACAAGACCAAGGAACTGGAAAAGAAGCTGAAGTTCCAGGGAAAGCTCGTATGGGACCGGCTGGAAGAGAAGGAGAAGAAGGAAGCTTTTCGCTTCGCCGAAGGGTATAAAAAATTCCTCGATCAGGCCAAGACCGAGCGCGAAGCGGTCGGGGAGATTCTCGGGGCAACGGAAAAGGCCGGATTTCGGGAACTTTCCCGCGGCGGGGGAAAAAAATTCTTCTCGGTGAATAAGGAAAAGTCCATCGCCCTGGCCGTCCTTGGCCGGGCGCCCCTGGCGGAAGGCCTTCGCATCGTCGTCTCCCACATCGACTCCCCCCGCGTCGACCTCAAGCAAAACCCCCTCTACGAAGACGCGGACCTGGCCCTTTTTCGCACCCATTACTACGGGGGGATCAAGAAGTACCAGTGGGTCGCCATTCCGTTGTCGCTCCATGGCCTGGTGGTGAAGGCGGACGGATCGGTCCTGCCCGTTCGGGTCGGGGAAGACCCGGAAGACCCGGTCTTGGTGATCAACGACCTCTTGCCGCACCTTTCCGGCAGGACCCAGGACCAGAAGAAGCTGGCCGAAGCCATCGAAGGGGAGAAGCTTACCGCCCTGGCGGGCAGCCTTCCCTACCCTGACGGGGAAGCCAAGGAGAGGATCAAGCTGCAGATCATGGAACTCCTTCACCGGAAATACGGGCTGGTGGAAGAGGACTTCACCAGCGCGGAGTTGGAACTGGTGCCGGCCATGAAAGCCCGGGATGTAGGGCTCGACCGGAGCCTGGTCGGGGCCTACGGGCAGGATGACCGGGCCAGCGCGTACACCTCGCTGCAGGCGGTTCTGGCGCTGAAGGACCCGCCCCGCCCGGTTCTGGCTCTCTTCGTCGACAAGGAGGAGATCGGCAGCGAGGGAAATACCGGGGCCCAGTCCCTCTTCATGGAAGAAGTGGTCCGGGGGATGATCGAGCGTTCCGGGAAGGTCCCCGCCGAGGCCCTGGTCAAGAAAATCCTGGCCCGATCCAAGGCCCTCTCCGCCGACGTAGAATCCGCCCTGGACCCCAACTACCCGGAGGTCCACGAGAAGCAGAATGCCGGCCGGATCGGTTATGGGGTCTGCCTGGAGAAGTTCACCGGCCACCGGGGAAAGTCCGGAGCCTCCGATGCCCGGGCCGAGTACGTGGGCGAAATCCGCAGGATCTTCAACACCCAGCGGGTCGCCTGGCAGATGACCGAGATCGGCAAAGTGGACGAAGGGGGAGGGGGGACGGTGGCCAAATTCCTGGCAATCTACGGCATGGACATCATCGACTGCGGAGTCCCGGTGCTCTCCATGCATTCCCCGTTTGAAGTGAGTTCCAAAGCCGACATCTACGATGGGTATAAGGCTTACCTGGCGTTTCTGTCCAGTCCCTGAAAGACCGCAAGGCGCAAGTGGCGAGTCGCGAGGGGGAAAAGAAAGGATTCAGGAATCAGGATTCAGAAAAAGTCTTTAACGCTCTCGCGCCTTGCGCCTTGCGGCTTACCCTGCGAAAGCAGGGTAAGCTTCACCGCCTTCTTCGGACATATCAGGGCGCATCGCCCGCAGCCCCGGCATTCCTCCCCTGCCACTGCTTTTCCGCTCCGTAGTTTCATGGCTTGGATAAAACATCGCTCCACGCAAATTCCGCAGCCGTCACAGGTATCCTCCACCCGCACCTCCAGGCCTTCCCATCTCCGGAGGCCCCGGGCGGCCTCCTGGGGGAGGAAGCGGTAGAGTTTGAAATAACAGCAGCAATCGCAGCAATGGCAGATGGTTACGAGTTGATCCGCCCGTTTTACCCCCAGCCAAAGAGAGTCCCACCTCAATTTCCCCGCCATGGGAATCAGGCCCGAGTCCAGGGCCCTGCGGTGATGGCTCAGGGCCTCTTCCACCGAGGCCTCCCTTCCCAAGGCGGGCTCGATCTCTCTCGCGCCTTCTCCCAGGAAAAGGCAGCCGATCTCCGGAGGAAAGTGCCGGCAGGGTTCTAGGGATCGGCAGAGGCATTTATGGAGGATGAACCGAAAGGAAGATTCACGGATCAGGTCTTCGACCACCCGGCTCGGCAGGACCACGCTTGCGGGCGGCTTCACCTCCACCTGGACCGGGATGTAATGGGCCTCGTCCCCCTTGAAGGTCAACTTCATCCATCGGCCGGGGACCGGCCAGTTCACCATCCTGGCCAAAAAATTGCGGATGGGCCAGAAAAGGGTGATGATTTTGATCTGCCAGACAGGCCGTCCCATAATTTTAAAAATTAGCAAATTCACAGAATGAGAACAAGAAAATTGTTCCCGAACATTCGAAGGGATGCGTTCGGAGTTCTTAACGCGATCGCTCTCCGATTTTACCTTAACTTGAGACACTTGAGCGCACTTAAGGCACTTTACGCATTTTAGGCATTCTAGACATTTCGCAATTTTTGTCTTGCCCTCCCTTTCAGATGAGCTATAATAAGCTCCAAAAAAATCCGGAGGGGGTTTCGTGGCCCATAAGAATATCTGGTCGGTCACCGATTTGGTCCAGGCTCCCCCCTATCCCCCCCAAATCGTCTCCCCCATAGACTCCGTCGAAATGGTCCTGATCCCCGAGGGGGAATTCACCATGGGAATCACGGAGAGCGAGCTGAGTCAGGTCTTCATCCTGGATGGATCCCAGAATCCGGTCTTCATGACCGAGGTCCCGGCCCGCAAAATAAACCAGGAAGCTTACTACATCGACATCCATCCGGTGACCAACTATCAGTACGGGAAATTCATCAAGGAGACAGGCCATCGGACCCCCGCATTCTTGGAGAAAGAGGGATGGAACGAGCCCCTGCAGCCGGTGGTCGGGGTGGGATGGGACGATGCCCGGGCTTATGCCGCCTGGGCGGGGAAGAGCCTGTCCACAGAACCNNCCCGGCTACTGCAACTGCGGCGAATTGGGCATCAACCGGACGACGGATGTGACCCGGTTCCATCAGGGGGTGAGCCCCTACGGCTGTTACGACATGTCGGGGAATGTGTGGGAGATATGCGAAGGGTCGTGGATCGAAGGGCACCTGCCCATGCGCGGGGGGTGTTTCCTCGGGAGCGCCACCTTTGTGCGCACCACGGTCCGCTGGTCCGCGGAGGACCAGACCAACGGAGCCCACTGGCTGGGCTTTCGGTGCGTGAAAAATCTATCCGCGAGGTAAGTTATGGAAGCCCAAGAGGTCCTGGACTTCATCTGCCGGCGCAGGAGCGTCCGCCGGTTTCAGAAGAAAGCTATTCCCGAAGAGACCTTGACCCTCCTGCTGAAGGCGGCCATGGCCGCCCCCAGCGGCAACAACGTCCAGCCCTGGGAGTTTGCCGTCGTCCGCGACGCCAAGATCAAGCAAGAACTCTCCCGGGTCCACTCTTGGGTCTACATGGTGGCCGAAGCACCCGTCGCTGTCGTGGTCCTGGGCGACAAAAGCTCGGAGTGGTGGGCCGATGACTGCGCCGCCGCCACCGAGAACCTTCTCCTGGCCGCGGCCAACCTGGGCCTGGGAACGGTCTGGTGCGGGATCAAGGACCCCGATGCCAAGACCGTCCGCAAGATCCTGGGGGCTCCGGAAAAACTGGGAGTCCTCTGCATCATCGCCGTAGGCTACCCCGCCGAATCCCCATCCCCCAATACCAAGTACCGTAAGGACAAAGTCCACTGGGACCAATTCGGAAAACATTGAAGAGATGGAATTCCCTTGTATTCTCGGAAGACTTCTTTGATGGGAGGTTTCCCTCAAGGGATTCACTCGTTTGCCATTTTATTGGGGAAAAATGAGCTGGTAATATTGCCATATTTTTCTATAGCTCTTTATGCTGGCATATGATAAGGTAAAATTAAAAATGAGGTTTGCACATGGGAGTCAAGGCTACTTTCATCCTGGACGAAGAAATCATGAAAAAGGGGCGGTCCCTGGTCCAGGATAAACGCTTTAAGTCCATGAACGCGTTCGTTGAGAAGGCCATACGGGACGAGTTAGCCGTTCTGGAAAAGGAGAAGATCAAAAGAGCCCTTCTGGAGGCGAGCAAGGACCCGCTGTTTTTGGCTGATATCCAAGAAATTGGAAAGGACTTCTTCCATTCCGATTTTGAAAAGGTTGAAGAATGACCTACCGGATGGGAATATTTTTTGCAGACCTGAAACCGGTCGTTGGTTCCGAGCAAAAAGGAAAGCGGCCGGTCTTGGTTGTAAGCGATGAGGATTTTAATCAGGTCATGCCGGTGGTCACAATCCTTCCCATCACTTCCCTGAAAAAGGGGCGAAGAGTATACCCCAATGAAGTGCTTATACCCAAAGGCATGGCGGGCCTTACCGCTGACTCCATAATCCTTGCCCACCAGATTCGAACCATATCCAAAACCCGTTTGGCCAAGTTCCTTGGGGTGGTGAGAGACCCGGGGTTCCAGGGGGCGATAGATGAAGCTTTACGGGTTCATCTTAGCCTGTAGGGTGAGATCAGTCTTCGCGCATCGGACACTCCCCACCCGAGTCAGAAATTGGAAATATCCGTCAATCTCCCCATTTTTCTTCGCGACTTTAAAAAATCCTAACAAAATAGACCTGACCCCAAAATCGGCGGTGATGATCGGGGCCGACTCTCTCAATCGCTTTCCGGCATTAAGACTCGAAAAATATTGCCCAAACACAAGGTATTCTAGCATGCCCCGCGACTTCGGCGCGACTTCGGCTTTCTTGTTGACGG
>PMCE01000437.1 GCA_003154025.1 Syntrophaceae bacterium | reverse complement strand
GCGATGTAAAGGCCGAAGAGCCCCCAAATCAGGGATTGGATTCGGTCTGTCTTCTTCATCTTCTTCCTTCAGGCGCGGATCATCGATTTTCCGGCTGTCGAGCCCCTGAATGCATCATCCGCGCTCGCCCCTCGTTCCCTCGCCGAATGCCGAGGATTATTCCGGCTGGATCCCCGCCCGATCCGATACCTTCTTGAAATAATCGTTCTGATTCTTGATCCAGGCTTTCGCTTCCTCGGGTCCTCCGGTGAATTGCTCCAGACCATTCTGGGTAATAAATTTTTTGAATTCTTCGGTCTCCATCGCCTTCTTAAAGGTTTCGAGCAAAAGGGTCTTCACTTCCGGGGGGAGACCCTTGGGAACCCCGACCCCCATCCAGCGGCTGACGACGATGTCATATCCCAGTTCCCTGGCCGTNNCTGAGGGAAACCAGGGCTCTGATCTTATTCCCTTCCTTCAGGGTAACCGCCTCGGAAATTCCGGCCGAGGCGAAATCCACGTGTTTCCCCGCCGCTGCCACCAGCGCGGGGGCCGCCCCTTTATAGGGAACGTAGCTGATTTGCGTGCCGGTGGCGGCGGCAAAGGCCGCNNTGAGGAGAGCCATGGCCGGCGGTGGCTCCGGTGACTTTTCCCGGGTTGGCCTTGGCTTTGGCCACCAGGTCGGCGGCCGTCTTTAAAGGGCTGTCTATGGCCACGGCAAAAATCATGGGATCTTCTGCCGCCACGTTGAGCGCCTCAAGAAGCTCAACCGAAGGGTAGTCTTTGATCACGTTGGGGGCAATGGTATTCGTTGTCGTCAGCAGCATCAGCGTGTAACCGTCGGGCGGCGCGTCGAGCGCTTCCCGTATGCCCATGAGACCCGAAGCGCCGGTAATGTTCTCCACATACACCCTCCCGCCAAGTTGCGGATTGACCAGACGGGTCAGCATCCGCGCCATCACATCGCTACCTCCCCCCGCCGCCCAGGCGCAGATAAATTTGATTTTCCGTTCGGGGTATTTTCCCCACGCCGGCTGGATTGCCAGGGCTAAGGGGACAACCAGCAGCAACAGAACCATCATCCCAAGATTCCTTTTGCTCATCGCCGAACCTCCCCATAAGCTTTTATTCTGCATCAGGAATAAGTCCTACCATGCATCCGGTCAATACCCGCTTTCATCTTGCCCACCCCCAGTTTTTATGTACTCGTTGGGGTTCAGGATGGAAAAATTCGGATCATCAGGCTCGGCGGGTGGTGATTTTCGAGGAACCCTTCTCCTTCTCCTCCGCAATGAGAGGCCAGCGGGGAAATAACTCCAGGGGAAAAACTGAGCAAAACCATCTCCCCCTGCGAATTTCCCCCGGACAGGCCCGGTCCAATGAATGGAGAACCGCCTCAGGATGATGATCCGAATTTTTCCAGCCTGAACCCCATGGGCTCCGCCCTTCTCTTTCCGAACTCTTGTCGGCAAAGGGTTTCTTTTGCTCTAAAACTGGGGGTTGGCAAGCCTCTTTCATGGCTTAAGGCGGATGTAGAATTTTATAACACTTTCCTTCGGGGTTTACAATTCCTTGAAGGTTTGGTCGGAAGAACGTAGTTTGGTCGGGGCGACGTATTTTCGTTAATTCCGTTGCTTCTATCGCCGGCCAGCGCCATCATTTTCGCAATATTCGGAAATGCCTCCCTTCCTTTCCTAATCTCACTTTCCCCTAACCTCCCGATTTACTCTGCCACTCCCCCCGGCGTCTGACTTCAATTCCGCAAAGTATTTTTCCTCCGCGGCAATATGCTCCCTTACCTTTTCTGTCGTAGGTGCGTTCATCGATCTCTCCAACCAATAAGAATGCAGCGCTCCCTCTATCTTCTCTATATCCAAGCCGGAGGAACCTGAATCTCGTGTGGGCATGGGGGCACCCATCATATGACCCCTTATCCCTGCCCCCTTGCTTGAGCATCCAGGATCTCCCGCCCGAAATGATTTTGCCGCCATTTTCTCAAGCCTGAAATCTCTTCCATCTCCTTTATCGACTGGGGATTTTTCAAAGCCAGATCCTGGATCAGGACGTTATTCATAAGGATTCCCGGCTCCATCCCTAAATCCTTTGCCCGTACATCCCGCCAGGCTTTCAGCGCTTTGACCCTTTGCCGCGCAGGCGATGGAAAATCCGGCCTTCTTTTCCGGGGGTACACCGGAAGATCTTCCTGGGGAATGGCCATGGCCCGGTGAATTTCCTGCAGCAGGCGCGTTCCATATCGGTCGATTAGCTTCCGGCTCAGGCCTTTGGTCGTTTCCAATTCTTCCTGGCCCGAAGGTTTTTTCACGGCCAGTTCCAGGAGAGCCTCGTTGCCGAGAACCTTGAAGGGCGGAAGATCCGACTTTTGGGCCTGGGCCTCTCGGAATCCCAGCAAGGCCCCCAGAACCGCAAGGCTCCTGGGATCCAGAAAAGAAGCCCCTTTTACTCTTAGGTAAAGCGGGGCATGGCTGGGCGGCGTGAATCGGACCTTACTTAAGAATAGGCATTCTTCCTCCACCCAGGATAACCGGCCCTTCTCTTCCAGTTCCGTTTCCAGCATACGGGCTAGGGGAATCAAATACCTGCCGTCCAACGCCGCGTATTCCACCATCTCCGGGGAAAGGGGCCTTTGAGACCAATCGGCCCGCTGATATTTCTTGTTCAGCTCCACACCGAATCGGCTTCGTAGCAACGCTTCCAGGCCGGTCTCCCGGAGACCTAGAAATGTGCAGGCCAACTGCGTATCGAAGAGGTTCTCGACTTCGAGCCGAAAGTCCCGATACAGGGAACGGATGTCATAATCCGCCCCATGGAATATCTTCCGGATGCGGGGATTGGAGAAAACGGCCTGTAGCGCCGAAAGATCCCTTACCGCCAGAGGATCCACGACATAACAGGCGGATTCCGTAGCGATCTGCAGGAGGCATACTTTTTCGAAGTAGTGATACATAGAGTCAGCTTCCAGGTCCACCCCGATGATTTGGGCCTGACCCAGAATCCGGGCGGCCTCTTCCAGGTGTAGAAGGGTCCCGATCCATTCAAGGGAAATTTTGTTTCCATCCATCCTCGTTGCCGATTCCTTTCCATCGATTCAAACTGACAGGATACCTTACTTTGGGAGGGAACCCAAGGATTTATTGAAAAGGGTGGGATGAATCTGTCGGCAAGGGGAAAAATAATGGCACGGTCATTTATGCACCTTAAGAATCAACGTCCCGGGATACCACAGGAGATCCCCTTCTATGAAAGGGTGAACCAGAGGATCGTCAACCTGTATTCTTATGCACGTCCTCTATTTCCCCGGAATTCCCCAGCTTCAACCATCCTTCCTGTAGCACTTCGTCAAAGCGATGCTCCAGATTGGCATTGGAACCACGACATCCCTCCACGACTTCCCCTGCCCACTGGAGATACTCTCGACGCCTCTCCAAGGACCATTTCGGAGGAGGGGTATGGGTGACGTCACGGACGTTGCAAATCTTGTCGGCAATCTTAATCTGCTTTGCCCTTGCAGAGAGCTGCCGCGCATGCGCGATCTGAAGGCGCTTGCGTTCGTCCTTGGGGAGCTTCTGGTCATCGGTCATTTCTTCCACAAGCAACCGGACGTCGTGCCCGAAAGCCTCCTCCAACTCCGCAAATGTCGAACCGGTATCCTCGACCGTATCGTGAAGGATCGCGGCCATGAGCGCAGGCAAATCGCTTACCCCGCCTACGTTAGCCATTAACTCGGCAACCTCGATGGGGTGGTTAATATAGGGTGAGGCATCTTCATCTTTGCGGCGCTGACCCCGATGTTTGCGGGCGGAAAAGAGAACCGCTCGAAGGAGTTGGCCCACTTCGGTCATGAATCCTGTAACCTCCGATCCCTGGAAACCTTAACCTAACGAAACCCCCTAGCGCGCGGGGATTTCCCCTATTTCAGCTTTGCTGAAGGGGCTGATCAATTCCCCTTTCATCATCGAACGAACCTGATCTGAGGGTGGTTGTCAAAATCCGCCGCCAAAACTCAAGGCACCCTCGGCCTCTTCACCTCTACAACGTACGGCCGACGGTAGATGATGTCGAATAATTCTTCAAACAGCTTCACCGATTCCTCGGGCGGCGGGGCCGGCTTCAACTTGAGATAGGCGGCTTGCCGTCCNNTCCGTTGAACACCAATGTAGGTGTTCCCCACACGCCATGATCCTTGACACCCCGAAGGTAGTCTTCACCGATCTTCGCCAGCAGATTCCGGTTGGGTAAGTCCTGCCGGAACCTGTTCACATCCAGTCCCGCCTCCCTGGCCACCTCGATCAGGACCTCGGGATTGGCTATGTCCTTGGTTCCCTCATGGCGCACCCGCAGAAGGGCCATGTGAAAGCGCTCGAAAAGGTCTTTTCCCTGCAATCTTGCCGCCTCCCCGCCCCGGAAGGCCCATAGGCCCCTGCTCTTGTATTCGTCGGGCTGCTCCCAAAGCTTCCACTCGGGCCCCTGGGTGCTGTTCACCTGCTCCAGAGGGAACCCATGCCACTCGACATACAGCCGGTCTCCATATACCTCCTTCACCTGTTGCAGCCAAACTGCTGCTTCATAGACGTA
>PMCE01000326.1 GCA_003154025.1 Syntrophaceae bacterium | reverse complement strand
TCTTTAGCCTCTTCACCCATTCGATTAACTCCCCAGGGAGATTTATATCATGGTTGCAAAAGGCGTTGAAGTTTATTCTTTCAAGAAGGAGAGGAATATGAAAGATCGGGAAAAACTCTTGGATGAGGTCTTTGAGCTGGCCCTCCAGAATGACATGACTTATTTCGGCTGAACCCAATCCGTTCTTGCGGCTTTGCAAGAAAAGCTGAAGGTGGGCAGCGAGGAGGTTTTCAAGGCGGGGAGCGCTTTGGCAGGGGGAGTGGCCCGCATGGGGGAAACCTGTGGGGCGCTGACCGGAGCCATCATGGGGGTGTGCTGCCTGGTCGGGCGGGAAAAGCTGGAAGACCGCATGCAGTACGGAAAAGCCATGGAAGAAGCCGGACGGGTCGTAAACCTTTTCCGTGATCGTATCGGCCACACCCTCTGCGAGAAGATCCATGAGATCCGCTACGGGAAGGCGTATCACCTGATAGACCCCAAAGAGCGGGAGGCCTTTCACCATGAAGGCGGCCACAGCCGGACCGGGTGCCCCGAGGTCTGCGGGGTTGCGGCCCGGGTTGCCGCCGAGGTCATCTTGGATCTTCAAAAGAAACCTTCGCCAAAGAAACCCGGAAAGATTTCCACACGGAAACCAACGAGCAAGGCAAAAGCCAGGAGGTAAGTCAGGATGGTAGATCTGAAAACGTACCAGGAATACGGGGATGAGCTGGAAAGGAGACTGCGTCTAAAAACCTTTCCCTTGGCGATAAAAATGTTGGAGAGCGAGAAGGATGTTCCCGACGGGGCCAAAAGACCCTTGAAGGACTTCGGCCGTCATTTCTCCCTTTGCCAGGTTTTTCAGATGTCCCGGCGGGAAGGAAGAATCATGGCCATGGAGAAAGAAGACCATTGGTGTTTCGAGCCGGTGGTGGGCTACGGGTTGGGAGAGCCACCCGATTATTTCACGGAGGGGCACAACCGGTATCCGAAAGATGTGGCCACCCAGGAAGCCGGAAAACATTACGCCGAAGAATTTCCCCGACTGAAGGTAGGGAAGTATGTCGGCATGGCTTCTGCTCCATTAAAGTCCACCAATTTCGAACCCGATGTGGTGATGATCTATTGTGACTCCTCTCAACTCTGCCTGCTGCTCCTGGGGAGAGAATACAAAGACGGGTACAACCTGAAATGTGAGATTTCCGGCCATGCCGCCTGCGTGTACGGCGTCGTTCCGGCGATCGAGACCGGGGAATGCCAGGTCGCGGTCCCCTGCCGGGGAGATCATTACCGTGCTCTGGCGGGGGACGAGGAGATGATCTTCACCGTCCCCCGGGGGAAGTTGGATGACCTGATGCTGGGCCTGCGGGCTATCGAGAAGACGGGCTCCAAGCTGCCCGTGGGCTATTCTTTCCTCCCCGAATATCCTCTCCAGGAGAGCTACAAGAAAATCGGCCAGATGATGGGGTATATCAAATGAAATGGGCGTCCGGAAGAACCCTTCGCCGCTTCTACCACGGGTGACCGGAGAGGAGTTTCATTTTGAGAAGAATGGCAACCTTGATGATCATCATGGGAATTTGGGGGGTTCTCTCTTCAGGCTGTACGTGGGCCTGGTCGCGAGACACGATCGTCCGATGCCCGAAATGTTCGACCGCCTTTACGATCGAAGACAACGACATCCGCATGCAGCAAATAACGAGATAAGACGGAACCAGGAATCATTTCCCTGCGGTCAAGAAAGGAGGGAGTTATGAGCGACTCCGAATGGCTGAGAGTAGACGCGGGCCCCTGGGAACCTTTCGGGGGAAAGACGAAGGATATCTTCCGCAAGAGTCTTTCGAAGACGGCTTTCCCATCCGGATTCAAAGCCAGTCTCACCCTGGCTCGGCCCGGGGGAGAATTTCCTGACCACCTCGATCCCTACACTCATATTTTTTACATCCTGGAAGGAGAAGGGGTGGCTTTCGTCGAGGGTCAGAGAATTCCCTTCCGGAAGGGAACCGCCCTCACCGTCCCGGCCGGCAAGAAACACGGCTACCTGAATCCCGGTCCCGCAGACCTTCTTCTCATCACCCTGAATATTTATGAGGGGGGGGAGAAGAAATGAGCATCCTGAAAATCATCTCCAATATCGACAAAGCCACCAATGCCATAGACAGGGTGACTCAGGCGGTGGATAAGATCTCGGCCCTGGGTGACTCCAAGCCCTCCCCCCCCAAAAGGGCGTTGACCACCGAAGAGCGAGAGAAACTGGTGAAAGCCCGGATCAAGGAAAAGGGGCTGCAGGCGGTGTTCCGAGATATTTATCCGGACCTGTGAAAGTTGCTCGTTGCTCGTTGCTCGTTCCTCGTTGCTGGTTTCTGGTTGCTCGTTGCCGGCAAATACCCGATGCTGGATAACGGATATTGGATTCGTGAGCCAAATCTCCTTTTCCCTCAAACCCCTCTCCCCTTTCCGACTTGATTATACTGTTTGGGTTTTGCGTCGGAGATCGGACAATATCTGGGACCGGTGGGACGGGCAAACCTACCGTCGGGTTTTGGTACAGGGGGAAAACCCTCTGGAAGTGGCGGTTACGCAGGCCGGTCCGCCGGGAAAACCAGAGCTGAAAGTCATTGCCACCGGAACTCGCCTCCAAGCCGGTTTCGAATCTTTCCTGACCGTAACTTTGGAACGACTACTGGGGCTGAAGACCGACCTTAAAGGATTCTACCGACTGGCCATGGGGGACCCGAGGCTGAAACCCCTGGCCTTCCAGTTCCAGGGAATGAAGCCGCCTCGTTACCCCACGGTTTTCGAAGCTCTGGTCAATGCCATCACCTGCCAGCAGTTCACCCTCACCGCCGGCATCCGTCTTCTCAGCAGCCTGGTTACCGGCCGGGGAAAACCTTACCAAAACTCAAGCCGCACTTTTCATGCGTTTCCCCGACCCCAGGACCTGGCTCATCTGGAGATCGAAGACCTGCGAAAGCTCGGGTACAGCCGGCAAAAAGCCAGCTCTTTGATCGATCTGAGCCGTGAGATTGTGGGGGAAGGTTTGGATCTGGAAGCGCTGGCATCTCTCGAAGACTCAGAGGCGCTGGAAAGGTTGACCCAGTTCCGCGGCGTGGGCCGATGGACTGCGGAGTATACCCTTTTGCGGGGGCTGGGACGGATTCATATCTTCCCGGGAGATGATGTTGGAGTTCGAAACCGGCTGCAAAGCTGGATGAGGGTGATTAAACCTCTGGACTACGAAGGCGTCCGGCGGATCCTCAACCGGTGGAAACCCTATGGAGGCCTCATGTATTTCCATCTATTGCTGCACGGCCTGAACGAAGCAGGACACCTACCGAATGCGGATTTCGGAATGCGGAATGCGGAATGAAAAAAGCGCCGGTTGCCAGTTGCCCGTTATCGGTTTGCCAGATGACGCGCGCTTCGGCCAACGGGCGAACCGGCGAATAAGCCTTGCGATCATGGACGATAGACGGAAAGCTAATGATCGGCTCTCTTCGGTTTCCTGTTTTTCAAAATTCCCCAACCCAATAAATGGAAGATTCCGAAAAGCCCCCCCATCATGGCGATTCCCCCGAGGACATAGTTTTCCAAGCCTTTCAAGTCCCCGATCATCATCCCCAGTGCACTGCCAAAGAGATACCCCGCCAGCCCCACGATGAGCGCCCATACCAAAGCGCTGAGGAAATTCAGGATCAAAAATCTCCCCGCCGGGATCCGGCTCAATCCAATGACCAGAAGAAAAGCAATCCGCAGGCCATAGAGAAAGTGGAATATAAAGGTTAGGGCTGTTT
>PMCE01000532.1:888-7784 GCA_003154025.1 Syntrophaceae bacterium | reverse complement strand
GACTTTGAAACCCGCTTTCTCAAAAAAAATGTCCAGAAGGACCTTCTCCTGGACACCGTCTCCCTGGGAAACTGGTTCCGGCTCCTTTCCAGCAAATTCGGCCGCAGCGATATGGCGGCCGAATATTACGACCAGGACCTATTCGAGGGGAAAACCTTCGGCGATATTCAGGCCCAGGGAGGCCCGCTCATCCTGATCAATGCCACCGATCTCGTTTTGGGCAGTCACTTCACCTTCACTCAGGACATGTTTGACCTGATCTGCTCGAACATATCCACGTATCCCGTATCCCGGGCGGTGGCCGCCTCTTCGGCGGTGCCCGGCCTTTTGACCCCGATCACGCTCTACAATTACGCAGGAAGCTGTAATTATGAGCCTCCCGCATGGATGAAAAAGGCCCTCGATGACCCCTCCCTCTCTCGGCGCCGCCACCAGCAGGCCCTTAATTATCAATCCTATCTGGATTCGAAAAAGAGACCCTACATCCACCTGATCGACGGAGGACCTTCGGACAACCTGGGCCTGAGGGGGGCCATCGACCGGCTGAATCCGATGGGGGATATATGGCCTTCGCTTCAGTACATGCGGTGGGAAAATACCCGCAAGGTCGTCTTTATCCTGGTGAATGCCGAAAAGGACACGGTGACCCACGACGACCAAATGGAGAGAACGGTTTCCACCGGAGATGTTCTTAAATACGTTACCAACATCCCCATCAGCCGGTTCAACTTCGAAACGGTCGAGCTCTTCCGGGAAAGCGCCAGGAAGTGGATGGAAGAGATCCGTTCCCAAAGATGCAAGGGGAAGACCTCGGGGGGGGTGGAGGATTCAAGCTCCCCGGATAAGGCTTCTTGCGCGGATATCGATTTTTATCTGATCGAAGTGGATTTCGACGCCCTCTCCGCCGCGGGAGAACGGGCTTACTACAAGGATCTGCCTACTTCCTTCCACCTGTCCTACGAGGCGGTGGATCTGCTGCGGGCCGCCGGCCGGGGGATCCTGCTCCATTCTCCGGAATTCGAAAGGCTCCTGCGGGACTTGAAATAATTTTCCTTCCCGGCAAGAGGTCCTCCGGTAATCCCTGAACGCAGAGGGAGGAATCCGTAATCCACCTTTATTTTGGAGATATCCTTTCCCTGAGAAAGCCTCCCAGGCTCTGGCTTTCATCCGCATGCCCGAAATTGAAGGGGGCAAGATTCATAATCCCATTGACAGCGAAGAGTCATTTTTATACTTTGGAATAGGGCTCACGGTCCCGCTTGGATCAACCGGCAGGACGATTCCGAACATGAGGAGGTTTCCGTCATGGGAGAAAAAATCCCCACCCGGGAAGAAGCCTTGAAGCTTCTTCACCGGTATTTTGAAACCGACAGCCTGCGCAAGCACGCCTACGCCGTCGAAGGGGTCATGCGGTATATCGCCCGGAAGCGCGGGGAGGACGTGGAGAAGTGGGGGATCATCGGCCTGATCCACGACCTCGACTATGAGAAATTTCCCGAGCAGCACTGCCGGAAAACCCGGGAAATCCTGGAGGGAGAAGGCTGGTCGGAAGAATACATCCGCGCGGCCGTCTCCCATGGCTGGGGGATCTGCAGCGACGAGGAACCCCGGACCGTCCTTGAAAAAACCTTGTACGCCGTCGACGAGCTGACCGGTCTGGTCGTCACCACGGCTTTGGTGCGCCCCTCCAAAAGCGTAATGGATGTGGCGTTGAAATCCGTAAAGGGCAAATGGAAGGATAAACGGTTTGCCGCCGGCGTCGACCGGTCGGTCATCGAGAAGGGAGCCGCCATGCTGGGAGTTCCCCTCGAGGAATTGATCGAAGACACGATCAAAGGGATGCAGGAGGTGGCCGAAGCCATCGGGTTGAAAGGCGTTTCCTGAAAGAATCCCGGATGCCCCCCGCCTGGAAGTACTCCGGACGGGGGAAACGCCCCGAATTCCTCCGCCCTTCTTTCCTTTGCCTCCCCGCTTTTTCTGAACTGGTTCCCCGGCGACGATTTTTTTGCCCCTTCCCCGCTTTTGCGTTACAATGGTCCCAGATGGTGGAGAACCTTTTTCCGGAAAGGGGCCGAGCATGAAATCCTCCAAGTCCACCTTCTGCGTCAAATCTTTCGAAGATATGAAGGCCCTCCTTCGAGCCCAGTCTCTGTCTTTCCCCGAAGCCCCCTCGATCCATCCGCCCGAGAAGGTGGAAAAGCCGGCGAAGGAAGGAAAGCCGGCCCTGGAAGACGAAGAAAGCCTTTTTGAAAAAGCCATGGAAGACGTCGCCCCGATCCCGCGGGATAACCGGGTGGAAAGGGGCCTGCCGCCGCAGCGGCCGGAGCCTCCTCCCCCACCGGAGGAAACCGAGCCCATGCTGAAGCTCATGGATCTGGTGCGGCATGGAATGGGGTTCGAGGTCGCCGACACTCCCGAATACATCGAAGGCACGATGTATCAGGCCCCCCCGGAGATCGCCCGGCGCCTCCACCAGGGGGATTTCTCCATCCAGGCGTATGTCGATCTTCACCGCTTTCAGGTGGCGGAAGCCAAGGGAACCCTGGAGCGGTTTTTGAAATGGGCCGTGATCACGGGAAAAACCGGGGTGCTCATCGTCCACGGCCGGGGCCTCTCCTCTTCTTCTTCTTCCGAGCCCGTCTTGAAGCAGAAGGTCGTAGAGTGGCTTACCCGGGGGCCCTGGAGGAAATGGGTGATGGCGTATGCCACGGCGCGATCCTGCGATGGAGGAGCGGGGGCGACCTACGTGCTTCTGCGAAGACGCCCGGTTTCCAAACGCATGAAAAAGTCCCGGTAGGCGAGGAAGGAGGAAAGCTTTGAGGTACGCCGGGAGGGTAGGCAGCGGATTCTTAAATCACGGCAATTCAGGCAGTAGACCGAAGACCCCGGACATCCGATCAAACAGGGGAAATGGCCCAAGAGACGTAAGCGCCGGAGTGAGGGAATATGGGTTTTCAATCTTAAACCTTTTTGCGGCTCAGGATGGCACTTTCAATTTATAGAGAGCAATGCCCTGGATTCTATTTCCGCTCTGTATTTCGGCTTGAATCTCCTTGACATACTTCCTCTCTTTTTCGTATAAATAATCCACNNACGGATCGTATCTCCAGCGCTGTCCTTCTCGCTTTCGTCGCCTTCTATGTCGTCTCCGGCTGGAGCCTGGACACCTGGGCCAAAAATGCGCCGGGCCCGGGCTTCATGCCCCGCCTTCTGGCCATCGCCCTGGCCGCGCTCGCCATCCTCATCTGGGTGGGAGCCGGGCGCCCTCCGGAGGCCCGGGAAGAGGGCGAATCCTACTCCAAGCGCGAGCCGTTCATCATCTTTCTGGCCGTCCTCCTCTACGTCTTCGTAATGCCTCAATTGGGATTCCTTCTCTCCAACTTCCTGTTGGTTATCGCGCTGCGGCGCATGGTCGAGCCGGCCTCTTGGTGGGCCGACCTGGCGGGGGCGGTGGGTGCCACGGTGATCATTCACGTGGTCTTCGTCCAGATCCTGTCGCTCCAGTTCCCCGTGTTTCCCGTCTGGTGGGGGGAATAAGCGGATGGATCCCATTCATGGGCTGCTGTATGGGTTAAGCCGCGCCGTGGAGCCGCAGATCCTCATTCTGGGTTTTCTCGGCTGCCTCTGGGGCACCATGGTGGGGGTCCTGCCCGGCATCGGGCCGGTGGCCGGAATCACCATCCTGATGCCCTTTACCTTCGGCATGGACCTCACCCCCGCCATGGTGATGATGGCGGGGATTTATTACGGGGCTATGTACGGGGGTTCCACTACGTCCATTCTCGTCGCCGTTCCCGGAGAGACGTCCAGCATCGTGACCATCCTCGACGGTCACCAGATGGCCAAGCAGGGACGGGCCGGAGCGGCGCTGGCCCTGTCGGCCATCGGTTCATTCGTCGCCGGAACCGTAGGCATCCTCGGCCTGACCTTCCTGGCGCCGCCGCTCGCGGAACTGGCCATCGGCTTCGGCCCTCCCGAGTATTTCGCCCTGGCCCTGGTGGGGCTCTCCATGTCCTCCTTTCTTTCGAATGCATCCCTGGCCAAGGGGCTGGCGATGGCGGTCGTCGGCCTGATCATCGGCACGGTGGGGCTGGATATTATCTCCGGCGCGCCGCGCTTCACCTTCAACAACATGGAACTGGCCGGCGGCCTGGAGATCGTCTCCATCCTGATCGGCCTGTACGGCATTTCCGAAGTCATGGAAATGATGGCCGGCAAGATCCGGCCCCAGATCCGGCACGAGAAGCTGTGGAATCTCTACCGCCTCCTCCCCAACCGGCTGGAGTGGAGGCGATCGATCTGGCCGATCATCCGCGGAAGCCTCATGGGCTTCTTCGTCGGCGCGCTCCCGGGCGCGGGAGGCACCGTCCCCTCCTTCATCTCCTACGCCATGGAGAAGCGGATCTCCAAGAATCCCGAGAGGTTCGGGAAGGGGGCGCCCGAGGGAGTGGCGGGACCAGAGTCCGCCAACAATTCCGGGGCGGTGGGCGCCATGGTCGTCCTGCTCACCCTGGGGCTGCCCTACAACGTCGTCACCGCGGTCATGCTGAGCGCCATGATCGCCCACGGCATCTTCCCGAGCCCGCTCCTGATGGCCCGCAGTCCGGAGTTTTTCTGGACGGTGGTGGCCAGCATGTACATCGGGAACGTCATGCTCCTCATCCTGAACCTGCCCCTGGTCGGGGCCTGGGCTTCGCTGTTGCGGCTCCCCTACCGGTGGATGACCGTGTTCATCGTCCTCTTCTGCATCATCGGGGTCTATTCCATCGAGTACCGTTCCTTCGACCTTCTGCTGATGGCCCTCTTCGGGGGCATCGGCTACCTCATGAAGCGGGTGGACCTGCCCGCCGCTCCGCTGGCTCTGGCCATGGTTCTCGGGCCGGTCATGGAGAAATCGCTGATCCAGTCCCTGATCATGTCCGACGGCAGTCCGTTCATCTTCGTGACCCGCCCCTTTGCCGCGGCCAGCACGGTCCTCTTTTTCGTGCTGATGTTCTTGCCGCTCGTCCAGAAGAAGCTGGGGAGGAGAATCGCCCCCGTGGGGGAGGTTGACATGTAACCAAGGACTTGCGGCAATCCTTTTCCCCGCGTGGCCATTGGACGCCCGGGTGGGCTAACGTAAGTTTTGTTGAACCAACTTTGGAAAGGAGAGAAAGTATGAAAAAAAATTGTCTTCGAGTCCTGCTTGGAATTCTGGCCCTGGCGCTCATCGTTGGCTTGGGGGGCCAATCTCAAGGCGCGTCCTACCCCGCCCGGGACATCACCATGATCATCACCTGGGGAGCCGGGGGAACCAGCGACCTGTCCTGCCGCCAGCTGGCTGACCCCATGGGTAAGATCCTCGGCAAGACCATCATCCCGATGAACGTAGTAGGCGGGTCCGGGGCCATCGGCATGAACCAGGGCGCGCACGCCCGGCCCGACGGCTACAACCTCACCTTCGTGACCTCCGGTCCCACGGTGATCCAGCCCTGGGTGCAGAAGGTGACCTACGACCCCGTCAAGGACTTCATTCCCGTCGCCCAGGTCTTCGGCGAATACCTGGTCGTGGTGGCCAAGGCCGACGCGCCCTACAAGAACCTGAAGGAGATGGTGGACTACTTCAAGAAAGCCGGCAAGGCCCCCAAGTTCGCCACTCCGGGCGCGGGCAGCAATAACCATCTCTCCATGGTTCTCCTGAGCAAGGCGACCGGTCTGGCGATGACCCACGTGCCCTTCGGCAGCTCGGCCGAGGGCGTGAACGCGGTGATCGGCGGGAACGTCGATATTGCCAGCACCGAGCCCCCCAGCGCCGTCGGTCCCTTCAAGGAAGGCCGCGCCAACATCCTGGCCATCCTGAGCGCCCAGCGGCTCGACCTGATCAAGGAGGTCCCGACGGTCAAGGAGCAGGGCATCGACCTGGTCTTCGGCGGGTGGAACGGCATCCTGGCGCCGAAGGGAACCCCCAAGGACATTATTGACAAGCTCGCCGAAACGGCGAAAAAAGCGCTCGGAAACGAGACCCTCATCAAGAACTCGGCCACGGTGGGACGGCCGATCGAGTTCCTCTCCGGCCCGGAATTCGGCGAGCGGATCAAGAGGGAACTGGCCCGCAATGGAGAGATCATCAAGGCCGAGGGGCTGGCGGCTAAATAGAGGTTGGTGATCCGGCGTTAACCTGAACGCAGTCCCCTCACCCGGCCCTCTCCCTCGAATCCGGGGGAGAGGGGAAGAGTGAGGGGAAAATTCCGAATGGCAGGGAAGGTAACACTTTAGCGCTTTGAAAAGGCCTTGCCAGAAATCCCTCCCGTCCTCCCTTTTTCAAAGGAGGAGAGCTTTGGGGGATGCGATGGAGAATTCCTTTCACTTTTTCCCCCTTTGGGAAAGGGAAGCTGTGAAAAAATTCAAATCCAGCGAGCGGGAAGCCTCTCTCGTTGTCCGGGGGAGGGGCAAATTCACGCCGCCAAAACCGGCGGGAGATGGAGAATCGCAAAGCACTTACCCGACTTCCGCCGGGCGACGCCGCCAAATTGGGAATATTTTTACGAGGACAAAAAAGATTTTTTCTTCGGGTCCAGCGAGTTAAATACCGCGCCGGCCACGGAGAAACCAGCGCCTTTTTTGGCGGCGTGAATTTGCCCCTCCCCTGGACATGGCTTCGTATGCCCATTTCCCGGCCCCTGAATTTTTTCACAGCTTCAGGGGAATGAAGGGGGATTTGACGGCTTTTCAAAAGTCTAAACGGTTACCAGGAAAGATTCACCGCTGGTCGCCCTTCCATTCGCCCGAGTAAGGGATCAAAAAGAGAAGGAGGAGTCCATGGCCGATTCGGGAAAGATCAACCGATATTTGCAAACCGGTTCGAAAGCATCGCGGCTGTACGCCCGGGCCACTAAAGTGGAGCCGGGGGGAAATTC
>PMCE01000532.1:0-851 GCA_003154025.1 Syntrophaceae bacterium | reverse complement strand
CGGCTGGCCGAGATCCTCACCGGCCGGGTGGAGTCGGTCGAGACCGTCCGCTTCACCAACTCGGGCACCGAGGCGGTGATGAACGCCGTGAAGGCGGCCCGGGCCTTCACCGGGCGGCCGAAGATCGCCAAGTTCGAGGGATGCTACCACGGAGCCTACGACTACGTCGAGGTCAGCATGGATCCCACCCCGGAACAGGGGGGAGACCCCCGGGCTCCCCGGCCGGTCCTTTACACCCAGGGCTCCTCGCCCGGCATCCTGCGGGACGTGGTGGTGATGCCCTTCAACGACCTGGAGGCCTGTGAGGCAATCCTGGCCAAGGAGAAGGACAGCGTCGCCGCCGTCATCGTCGACCCCATGCCCAACCGGGCCGGCCTCATCCCCGCCAGGCCGGGTTTCCTGCCGGGGCTGCGGGAGATCACCCGGCGGTACGGCATGCTGCTGATTGCCGACGAGGTGATCACCTTCCGCCTGGGCTACCACGGCACCCAGCCCGTCTTCGGCTTCAAGGCGGACCTCACCACTTTCGGCAAGGTCATCGGCGGCGGGTATCCGGTGGGCGGGATCGGGGGTTCCGCCGAGGTCATGGCGGTATTCGACCCCACCGGCGGCAAGCCGAAGCTGCCCCACGCCGGCACTTTCAACGCCAACCCCGTGACCATGGTGGCCGGCGTCGCCACCCTGGAGATAATGACTCCCCAGAAATACGCCTACCTGGACGAACTGGGCCAGGCCGCCCGCTCCAGCCTGAGCGCCCTCTTCGAGCGCACCGGCTTCGAAGCGCAGGTCACCGGCTCCGGGTCGCTCTTCCGGATCATCCTGTCCCGGCGCCCGCTGGCCGACTACCGGAG
>PMCE01000010.1:2720-2877 GCA_003154025.1 Syntrophaceae bacterium | reverse complement strand
TGAACCTGCGGCAGAAATTTCCCGGAGGCTCCTTTTATTTCTCCCGGAGCCTCGCGGCACACGCCTTGCTGTCTTTTCACTAAACACACTTTAGGGGAGGGATCGGGGAAGTGAAGATCAAACGCATCGGAGTTCTGACTGCCGGCGGAGACTGCCC
>PMCE01000010.1:0-2669 GCA_003154025.1 Syntrophaceae bacterium | reverse complement strand
CTGGAATCCAAAGATGCCTCGGGGATCCTTCCTCGGGGGGGGACGATCCTGGGAACCTCCAACCGGGATGATCCCTTCCGTTGCCCCGTCGTGGTAAATGGCCGAAAAACTTTCCAGGACGTATCCGATCAAGCCATCCGGAACCTCAGAAAGAATAGGATCGACGTCCTTTTTGTCCTGGGGGGCGATGGGTCGTTGACCATCGGGAGCAAGCTTTCGGAAAAAGGAGTCAGGATCATCGGGGTCCCCAAGACCATCGATAATGACCTCTGGGGGACGGATGTCACTTTTGGTTTCGACACGGCCCTGCAGGTGGCCATGGGGGCCGTCGACCGGCTTCATACCACCGCCGAGTCCCACCACCGGGTTATGGTGGTGGAGGTCATGGGAAGGTACGCCGGGTGGATTGCCCTGGCAGCGGGCCTGGCGGGGGGCGGCGACGTAATCCTCATTCCCGAGATTCCTTTCGAGTATGAGAAAGTGTGCGAGCAGATCCTGGAGAGGGGGCGCCAGGGAAAACGCTTCAGCATCGTCGTGGTTGCTGAGGGGGCCAAGCCCAAGAAAGGCAAAATGGTTGTCCAGCGGGTGATCGAAGACAGCACCGATCCTCTTCGTTTGGGGGGGATCGGTTATCGCGTCGGGAATGAGATCGAAAAGGGCACGGGTTTCGAAACCCGGGTGACGGTCTTGGGGCATGTGCAGAGGGGAGGATCCCCTTCGGCCTTCGACCGCATCCTGGCCACCCGTTTCGGTTGCCGGGCCTTGGAGTTGGCCATGGAAGGGAAATTCGGAAGAATGGTTTGCCTGAGGGGGACCAAGATCAAAGATATCCCCCTGGCGAAGGTGGGGGGAAGGCAAAGAAGGGTTCGTCCCGATGGAGACATGGTCCGCACCGCCCGCTCGATCGGGGTGAGTTTCGGGAATTGAGGTCCAAGGTTAAAAAGAAGGGAGTTTGTAGGGGCGGCCCTGCGTGGCCGCCCTCAAGGTCGGGGAACAAAATTGATAGTCAAAACCCAACGCCGCCCCCTCCGGTTGCCTCATTATGATTATTCGCAGGCGGGGGCGTATTTTGTGACGGGTTTAACGCAGTCACGAAAATCCCTGTTTGGCGAGAGCATAGATGGGGCGATGCGGTCAAGCAATGCCGGCAAGATGGTCGAGAAGTGGTGGAAGGAATTGGAGAACAAATTCCCCACGATCGAGATCGATCACTATGTAATCATGCCCAACCATTTCCATGGGATTGTTGTAATCGATCATCCTCCTGACGCCAAGAAGAACGTAGGGGCGGCCCTGCGTGGCCGCCCTGGAGACGGGCACCCACATAGGGGTGCCCCTACACTAGGGGATATTGTCGATTGGTTTAAAACCATGACGACAAATGGATATATCCGCGGGGTAAGAACTGAAGGTTGGCCCCCCTTTCCCGGCCGGCTATGGCAGCGCAATTATTATGAACACGTGATCCGGAATGAACGCGAGTTGAACCTTATCCGAGAGTATATTCAGATGAATCCAGCAAAATGGGCGTTTGATAAAGAAAATTCCGAGGCAATTCAAACGCCCGCTGCGAAGAAAGAAGAAATCGAAAATATCTTAGGCGGGAGACCCTAAATTGTAGGGGCGGCCCTATGTGGCCGCCCGGGAAAAGGGCACCCACGCAGGGGCGCCCCTACGAACCCGCTATTCCCGGCATCTGATCCTTTTTTTGAAAGGAGGGTCCTCCCATGAAAATCGATGCTCAGAAATACGAAAAATTCCATGACCGGCTGGGGCTGAAGGAGCATCCTCTGGGGGCGTTTTTCAGTAACGACAAGCCCGGGGCGGGGCTATCTCCCAAGGAAAAGGGGCACGTCTGCATGTTTGCCCTGCTCAAACGGGCCCGGCAGAAAGGGGAGACGGTCTATTTCGACGCCGAACACGTGGGGTGCTTTGGCGGAGGCTTCTACATGGGATTCCAGCCGACGCCGCGGCCGAACATCGAATTTTTCCTCTCCTGCGGGATTCCCGGGGAGATGGAAGGGGAACGGTACATTAAAACCCCGGAGATCGCCAGGGAATATTTCGCCTCCGNNCGAACGCCGAGGAGCCCGAAGTCGTCATCTTCTTCGCAACCCCCGATGTGCTCTCCGGGTTGTTTACCCTCACCAACTACGCGGCGGAGCGGATGGATGCAGTCCGCATTCCCTTCAGCTCCGGATGTGGCGCCATCCTGACCCATCCTCTCAAAGAGGCGGAGAAAAAGAGCCCCCAGGCCATCCTGGGGCTGCTCGACGTCTCCGCCCGGCCCTTTGTCGAGCCCAATATCCTGACCCTGGCCATGCCCACGAAGTTATTCCTGTCCCTGCTGGACAACCAGGACGAAAGTTTCCTCATTACCAAGAGCTGGGAGACGGTGAGGGATAGAATCGCCAAACAAGGGGCGTAAGGCGCAACCGTTTACTTGCTCATGGCACAAATCCAATTATCTTTTCTCCAATTCCTGAACTCTTTGCGCCAATTCTTTTATCGTGGCATGAAGCCAGCCAATATAGCCTACAAGATCAATGCCTTTCTTTCCGCTCCCATCCACGGCGACAATCAGTAAAACGCAAGTCTCCGTTCAAACCGTCAATTATAATTTTATGGACCTCACGGATTCCACACGAAACGCTTCTTCCCTTCGAAAA
>PMCE01000007.1 GCA_003154025.1 Syntrophaceae bacterium | reverse complement strand
CCGATGCACTCGTTGCAGGAGATGCAGGGAACGATCTCTTTCACCCTTCCCTCCCTGGCCTTCCGCGGCCAATGGGGATCGGCCAGCAGGGCCCTTCCCAGGGCGATGAAATCGGCTCTCCCCTCCCGCAGGGTTCGTTCGGCGAACTCGGGCCTGCGGATCACCCCGACGCCGATCACGGGGATTTTAACCGCGCTCTTGATGCTCTCCGCCAGGTAGATTTTCCACCCTTCCGGAAAGGACATGGGCTCGATGACCGTGGTCATGGAGTCATAGGTTCCCGCGCTCACGTGCAAGACGTCAACCCCGGCTTCCTCCAGGATCCTGGCCGCTTTCTCCGAGTTCCGCAGCGTCGTTCCTCCCTCCTCGAATTCATCGGCGCTGAAGCGGAAGAGGATGGGATAGCGGGGACCGGCGGCCCGCCGGATCCCCTGGACGATCTCCACGGGAAAGGCCATCCTCTTTTCCAGGCTCCCCCCGTAGCGGTCTTTCCGGCGGTTGCTGAGGGGGGACATGAATTCCCCGATAAGATACCCGTGGGCCCCATGGAGCTCGATTCCGTCATAGCCGGCGGTCTGGGCGCGCAGGGCCGCGGCGACGAACTTCTTGATCAGGTCTTCGATTTCTCCGCGGCTCAGCCCCCGGGGGGTGACCCCGAAAAATCGATTGGGAATCGGGGAGGGCGCCACCGGCTGGACTCCCATGGCGAACCTCCGGTTCCGGCCCACGTGGGCCAGTTGGAGGAGGATCCTGGCCCCATGGGCATGAGCGGCCTCCACCAGCTCGTTATGCCCGCCGATGTAGAAGTCCTCGTGGATGGTCAGGGTTTGTGGGTTGTTTACCCCGCGGGGAGAGTCAACCCCGGTGATTTCCACGATGATCGNNCCCATGGGGGCCATGATCAGGCGGTTGCGGACCTCCAGCGGCCCCAAAAAAGCGGGCTCAAAAATCTTCGCAAAATGAACGGATTTCGGCGCCATGGGAAAGATCCTCCATGCAGGTTATTTTGAGGACATTATAAAAGCTTTTCTGTCAATGGAGGGGGAAAAAATAACGGCAAAGCTGCTCAAATCCGGGGAAAGGGGAGGTGTACATCGCAGAACATGCGGGGAAAACAATGGGTCTGGAGGGCAAGCTAAAGTTACGTGAAGCATCGGGCTACCGATCGGGGGTCGTTCGAAAGCGGGTTACATCTCCTTGCAATTTATATTTATGGACCCCCCCCTCCAATTCAATTTCTTTCCGCAGATGCACGTTTGCAAGCCTGACCCCACACGCCTGACTCCAGCATTTCACTGAATTGGAGTTGACCAGGAGTTGGGACCTAGTTATTATTGACTTATAGGGAGGCGCGACCATGACACAGCGAGGGCATCTGATATGCGGCGAACTCAAGAAGAATGGGGTTGAATATATCGTCTGGGTTCCCGATAGCGAAACGCATTTCATGCACGGCTCGATGCTGAACGATCCCTCGCTGCGAGTCATCCAGGTCTGTGCTGAAGGAGAGGCTGTCGCGATCTGTGCTGGAATGCACATGGGCGGGAAACGAGGGGTGGTGCTGATAGAGAACCAGGGCGCTTTCGATTCAGGGAATGTATTGAAATGGGCAGTAGGCCTTCATTTCCCCTTGGTCCTTCTCATAGGGTATTTGGGGTACCGAAATCTGAAAAACACTTCTGCGGAAAAGCTGAAAACAGGCGATAGAGAAGTAACGGAGCCTTTCCTGGAAGCTTTGGGTATTCCCTATGAACTGTTGAATTCAGATCGAGATGTGGGCAAGATATCAGAGGCCTTCACCCGTGCGGAACGGGATTCAAAACCCGTCGCGCTTCTACTCACCAGTGCCGACGATTTTGTGCCGGGAGGGAAGGAGGGCCAGGACGATGCAAAGGTTTGAATTGTTAAAAGTGATCTCGGAAATACGAACCGATGAGATTGTGGTGGCAACCATGAGTGCCATTAACGATTGGATCAATCTATCTTCCAGCCCTCTGGACTTTTATGTGGCCGGAGCCATGGGTTATGCCTCATCCGTGGGCTTGGGCCTCTCGCTAGCCCAAACGAACCGAAAGGTGATCATATTAGACGGGGATGGCAGCCTTTTGATGAATCTGGGAACTTTGGTGACCATTGCCGCCGTCCAGCCAGACAACTTCATCTATTTCGTGCTGGAGAATCAACTCTACGAGGTCCCCGGCGGAATACCACTTCCAGGGGTCGGGAAATATAATCTGGCGGCTTTCGCCCGAGCTGCGGGTCTCAGCAAGGTGTACGAGTTTGACCAATTTACGGATTTCCGCGAACATGTCGGACCCATACTAAGAGAGCCGGGGCCGACTTTCGTTAGTCTGCGAGTAGATAGAGGTCCATCAGGGGCTTTTCCGACCATACGCTATGCCGAGATGGCACGCAATCTGGAGAAGGCTTTGAAATAGATTCAACCTCTTCCGCTCCAGGATTAGCCTCCTTCTTCCTTTATCGCGCCAGCCTTTTCCCAAGGGAAATGACTTAAAATGGAATGCATTACCCACTTACTCTCAACGTCCTCTCTCTCGTCATCTTCACGCCTTCCCTGCCTGCTGGAGGCCGCTTATGGTTTTGCCCCCCAATTCCAAAGGGCGGAAAATGGAACGGCGTGAAGGTTCTGGCCGAAAGGAATCATATCTGTCCCCATGTATAGGACGATCCCCCGGTGGAAAGGCTGCCCCGCTGCCTCTGCCAAAGCCCGTAAGCCCCTGAAGTCCTCCGGGCCAACCATGGAAGCGGATTTAACTTCGATCCCCACTAGCCGCCCTGTTGGCTCTTCCAGCACGATATCCACTTCTTGTCCAGTTTGAGTCCGGAAATGAAACATCTTAGGCTGAATTCGACTCCAGGCGATTTGCTTCCTGAGCTCCATGATCGCGAAATTCTCCAGGTATCCACCGATGGACCCATCCGCGGCCATGCGTTCCGCGCTTGTTCCGGTCAAATGAGCCTTTAGTCCCGTATCGGTGATCACCATCTTGGGGGCTTTGACCAGCCGTTTCCCCAGATTCCCGGACCAGGCGGGTATGTTTTGGACGAGAAAGATGGCTTCCAAAAGAGTCAGGTAGCGTTTGAGCGTGCTCTGGGGGATGGCCGCCGTTCGGGAGAGTTCGGCAAAGTTGAGAAAATTGGGAACGCGCACCGCGAGGATCGAGAGGATTTTGGGCAAATTTGCCAGTCCTTCGATATTCGCCAGGTCACGGACATCCCGATGCAGCAAGGTAGTCACATAGGATTCAAACCAGGCTTTCCGTCTCGCGCTGCTGGGTCGGCGGAAAGGTTCCGGATATCCTCCCCTCAGGAGACGCCCCAGAATTCCGGCTTGGTTCTCCGCGTCAGGAACACGAGGGGGGAGCTTCTTATCGAACAAGGCATCGATAAATGCTTCTCTGATTCCGGCTATTTCCCCCTGCGAAAATGGCCACAGGTTCAGGATCTCCATCCTGCCGGCGAGAGATTCGGACAGGCGGGGAAGGAGAAAGACGTTGGCTGACCCCGTCAGAAGAAAGCGCCCCGGCTGTCGGTCCCGATCGACGACGGCCTTGATGGCCGGAAACAGATCGGGAGCCTTTTGAACCTCATCCACGATCACCGGCCCGTCCAATCCCGCAAGGAATCCGGCGGGGTCATGACGGGCCGCGGAAAGAGCGGAAAAATCATCCAGGGTGATATACTTGGCGGGGTATTCCCTTGACGCAATGGCTTTGGCCAGCGTGCTCTTCCCTGTTTGTCTGGCACCATTCAGCAGGACCACCGGGGTATCGGCAAGTGCATCCAATAAATTTCGAGTAATATTCCTTCCAACCATGGTTACATTCTAACCATTCAATGGTTGAAAATCAACCATAAAATGAAGGATTTTAAGCCACCAGGAAGCCCCAGGCTTCGGCAATCGCTAGATGCCTCGCCGAATGGCCGAGATCAAATTGAAAAGAAGCCGGGTTAGAGATGAGGAAAGCAATATTGTGGGGATTGGACCCCATTATGCTTTTCAGAACCTACTTGCCCTCTCTCCTACTCACCCCGCTCGTCAAGCAGGAAGAGGTGGTGATCCTGATGGGCGCCCGCGACCTGAGGTTATCGATGCTATTACAGGAAATCGGAAGTAATCTTTGAGTCCCGGGGGCATCCCGGATTTCAAGATATTCGCTCAGCACGCTCTGCACGAACGTCCCCTCCCACGAATAAGATTTAGCGACGCCGTAAGCCGTTCCATGTAGTTTAGGGTTAGAGACCATTTGGAATTTTGGCTACCATCATTTTTTTTCGGTTTAGCTTGCGCCCATCTACGATAAATGTGCCATCACCAACTGCGTGAATAGTTCGTTTCTCTTTGCGTAAGGAGTCAAAGTATGCTGCAACGGCCTCCAGAACGACAATNNAGGCATTCTTTTATCAATGGCGCTTTGACTTTTTTACCTTCCACAGGTGTCAGCTTGAATTTGGCAAATTTGTCCGTTTCGACACCGGAGCATGTTCCTATTCCAACTACTTTATCAAGCATGTCAACTGTGGGAATTGAAATAACACACTCCTTTGTTTTCCGAAGGGCAGCGAAGGAATAATTCCACTCTCCAGTGGTTATGGCAAATACTGGCGTGAAATCCAAAACCATTGTCNNTTTTCAACTTATTCATGCAAGCACCTCTTTATATCCCCTTTCACCTAACGAAATAATTAGCCGACGCGGTAGCGATCGGCTGTCTTGCCTTTGCTAGGCCTGCCGCCGCGTTTGCTCGTGCCGAACACCTTGCATCACCGCACCGACGCTTAGTGATCAGCGCGCTAAGAATGATCACCTCATTGACGTCCGGCTTTGGCCAGACGCGCGAGCCTTTCGATCACTTCGGAGCGAGTTCGCCGAACCAGTAGGCGGCCGTGACTCCGCCGTCCATGAGGAAGTCGCTGCCGGTGATAAACGCGCCATCCGGCCCCATGAGAAGTGCTGCAACATTGGCAACCTCGTCAGAAGTGCCTGCCCTCCCAACAGGGCAACCCTCAATCATGTGGCGGTAACCTTCTCCACGAGGACCTGTTAGTTCATCTTTCGCGAGTGGAGTG
>PMCE01000002.1 GCA_003154025.1 Syntrophaceae bacterium | reverse complement strand
TGGGAACCATTCCGTCGGGAACGGCACGGCATAAAATCACCGACATGGAATGGCTCGTGCGGACCCAGGTTGCCCAATCGTATCTGTTCGTCAAATACGACAGCCCCTTCAAGACCATCCAGGATCTCCTGAAATACGCCAAAGAAAATCCGGGAAAATTGAAGGTGGCCGCCACAGGCTTCGGAACCGTCGATGATATCACCGTCCGTTACCTCGCATCCAAGGGCTATCCAATGACGACCATTCCCCTTGCCCAGCCGGGCGAGCGATACGCCAATGCCCTGGGAGGCCATTCGGAGGTGCTCTATGAGCAGGCGGGCGATATAAAACAGTATCTGGAAGCCAAGCAGCTCCGCCCGCTGATTATCTTCGCCACGAAACGCCTGGCCGCGTTCCCCGATCTTCCCTGTTCCAAGGAACTGGGTTTAGACATCACCCTGCCCCAGTTCCGTTCCATTGTGGCGAAAAAGGGCGTACCGGCGGATCGCGTAAAGATTTTAGTCGATGCCTTCAAGAAAGCCATGGACACCCCCGAGTGGAAGAAATTTGCCGCTGAGCAGTATCTTGACCCGGAAAGCTATATGGGCCCCGAGGAATTTGCACCCTGGGTTGCCGGGGAAGTGGAAACAATGCGTCAATTCATGAAAACCTACGGTATGGCCAAATAGAGGGTCTCCCTCGGCATCCCCGATAGAGACGGCTCCGTTCTCCTCGCGATCGTCTATGTCACAGATCGATCCCATCGCGGAGAGAACGCTCTAACGCTTAATTTCGAGGCATTCCCTCCTTTTTTTCAAAGGAAGACCATGACCCCTGACCCTGCAGATCAAAAAAGGGAAAAAGAGACTGGAGGAGGCATGACCCCCGGGCAGGCGAAAAAGACCGTCGTTCTGGGTGTGCTTGGGGTGGATGCCCATGTGGTGGGAAACAAAATCATGGCCCACGCCCTGGAGAGTGCCGGTTTTCAAGTCGTCAATATCGGCACCTTTTCATCGCAGGAGGACTTCATCCGGGCGGCCATTGAGTCGGCGGCCGATGCCCTGCTTGTCGCCTCCCTCTGCGGCCATGGGGAGATAGAATGCCGCGGATTCCGCGAAAAATGTGTGGAGTCCGGCATCGGCGATATCCATCTGGTCGCCGGGGGAAACCTCGTCGTCGGAAAGCAGGAATGGGAAACGGTGAAGACCCGTTTTCTCGAGATGGGGTTCAACCGCGCCTACCCGCCCGGTGTTTTGCCCAGGAATGTGATCGACGATTTGAAGCATGATCTGAAAACCAGATGACGGTAATGTTCGTGGATATTTCTTCCCTGAATTCCCTCCTGACTGATTACGCATGATTTTGATTGAGTGAATGATATGGCTTTAGCGCTGCTTATTGATTTCGGCAGTACCTTTACCAAGATTCAGGCCATCGATCTCGAAGCCGAAGAGATCGTAGCCTATGCCCAGAGCTGCACCACCGTAGAAACGGATATCATGGTGGGTCTGCGCGGCGCCCTCGATCTCCTTCCGGCCAGGGTTCGCAACAGCGCCTTTTCCTGCAAACTCTCGAGCAGCAGCGCCGCCGGGGGCTTGGGTATGGTCACCATCGGCCTCATCCCCGAACTTTCCGCAGAGGCGGCCCGGCGCGCGGCTCTGGGTGCCGGAGCCAAGGTGATCAAAGTCTATGCTTTTCTGCTTTCAGCGAAAGAGCTTCAGGAACTGGAGTCTCTGAACCCCGACATTCTGCTTCTCGCCGGCGGGACCGACGGCGGTAATGCTGATGTGATTCTGGAGAACGCTAAAAAGCTCGCCCTGAGCCAGGTACACTGTCCCATCGTTATCGCCGGCAACAAGGCCGCCGCCGATGAAGTGAACGCCATCCTCTCGGATTCCGGCAAACCGACGCTGGTAACGGACAATGTCATGCCCGAGGTGAACGTGCTCAATGTTGAGCCGGCCCGGGAGATGATCCGCAGGGTCTTCATTGAGCGTATCATTGAGGCCAAGGGGCTGAATCGAGCCAAGGCGTTTGTCGATGGGATCCTCATGCCTACGCCCACGGCGGTCCTCAAGGCGGCAAGGCTGCTGTCACAGGGAACACCCCGAGAAAAAGGATTGGGAGATCTGGTCATTGTCGATGTTGGCGGGGCCACAACTGACGTCCATTCCATCGGCCTGGGCAGCCCTTGTCAGGCTGGAGTCATCTTCAAGGGTCTTCCAGAACCCCTGGCCAAGCGGACCGTGGAGGGAGATCTGGGCATCCGCTACAATGCCGAATCCATTTTGCGTCTCCGGGGACCGGAGCGACTCCTGAGGAATGCAGCTCTGGAAGCTAACCGTCTGGCGCCTAAGATCGAGGCCCTCTGCCGGAACGTGGAATTCCTTCCCCAGACGGAGGAGGACATGCAACTCGACCTCGCCCTGGCAACCTGTGCCGCCCAGGCAGCCATGGAAAGGCATGCCGGCACCATCGAGGCCGTCTGGGGACCCCAGGGACAGTATTACATTCAGCACGGCAAGGACCTTACGGAAGTCTGCCATCTGATCGGCACGGGGGGCATTTTCACCCATCACCCCCAGGCAGGCCTCATTCTGCGGAAAACCCTCTTTTCACCGGAAGAACCTTTTTCCTTGAGACCGAAGCAACCGTCGCTTTACATCGATGCCAAATATTGTCTTTATGCGATCGGTTTGCTGGCGGACCGTTATCCCGATCAGGCCTTACGGATTGCCAAAAAATATCTGGAAAAATGGGAATAACCAATATGAACCTGCAGGGCCAGCCCAGAACCCCAAAATCCGCCGCAAGAGATGGGGAATAAAACCTCAAGGAATTGAAATATGGAACCGAAAAATCAGCGCTGGTCCGATCATGAATTTTTCCAGGAACGGGAAAAGGTCCTGGCCCTCTGGCCTACAGGCCGGCAGGTAGACCTGGAAGAAGCCGCCTCATACCTTAAGACGGTTCCCCTCCATAGGAATTACGCCTTGGCTGTCACAAAAGCCAAGAAAGAAGGACGAACCCTGGTGCAGCCCCGAGGCGGTGTCGCCTTGGTCAAAGGCCATATCGAGCTGCTCCGGTGTCTGCAGGATCGGGGAGGCGCCGATCTGCTGCCGAATACGACGGATACTTACACCCGCAATCTCCGGTTTCAGGATGCCCAGAAGGGCATCGAGGAGAGCAGGCAGGCGGGCCGATCGATGCTCAACGGCTTTCCCCTGGTGAACCATGGCCTGGCGGCGGCCCGGCAGGTGTCGGAAGCTGTGGACCGCCCCATCATCGTCCTCTCGGGCACCGCCTTCCCCCAACTCGCCGCCGAGATAGGCTATGCCGGTGGTCTCACAGCCTTTCTCGGGGCGGGAATCTCCTATACGGCCGCCTATACCAAAGACCTCCCCTTCGCGGAAGGGATCAAGCATTACCAGTATGTGGATCGCTTGACTTCCTATTACCGGGAACAAGGCATCGAACTGCATCGGGAACAGCCGGGCTTTCTCACGGGCACACTGATTCCTCCGGGGATCGGCATTGCCGTTGCCGTCCTGGAAATGCTCATGGCCGCAGGCCAGGGGGTCAGGCATTATAGCATGGGCCTCTGCCAGAGTTTGAATATCCTCCAGGATGTGGCAGGACTCTGGGCG
>PMCE01000155.1:10278-20174 GCA_003154025.1 Syntrophaceae bacterium | reverse complement strand
AGTGTTACAATAATATCTTTACAATAATCCAATTTCGTGTTATGAATGGGTTCATGTGGAACCCAGCCGAAAAATTGTCGATAACGGAAGAGGAGCGCAAAACCCTGAAAGCCTGGGTAGGGGCCAAAACGAGTCCCCAGCGGACGGTTTTGCGTGCACGCATTTGCTTGTTGGCTGCAGAGGGTATTCCCAACAGGGCTATTGCCAAAGCCCTGAAGACCAGTCGTCCGACCGTGGTGCAATGGCGCAAGCGGTTTGAGGAACGAGGACCGCAGGGACTGGCGGAAGATGCGCCTCACGGCGCGAGTTCCCGCGCCATGTCTGCCGAAAAGGTCAAGGCGATTGTAGAGGCCACTCTGCACACGACGCCCCCGGATGCGACTCACTGGTCTACGCGGACGATGGCCCAGGCCATGGAAGTCAGCAACGCCACCGTCTCTCGGATTTGGGATGCGCACGGGTTGCAACCGCACCGCGTGGAAGGGTTCAAGCTCTCGAAGGACAAACGGTTTGTTGAAAAAATGACGGACGTGGTGGGGGTTTATCTGAACCCCCCGGACAAGGCCGTCGTGCTGTGCGTGGATGAAAAGGCGCAGGTACAGGCGTTGGATCGGACGCAGCCCGGATTGCCGATGAAGAAAGGACGTTGCGGGACGATGACGCACGATTACAAACGCAACGGTACCACCTGCCTGTTCGCGGCGTTGGATGTCCTGGAGGGGAAGGTCATCGGTTCTTGTTATCCGCGACATCGAAACATCGAATTCCGGAAGTTTCTGCGGCAGATCGACCGTGAAACCCCCAAAGACTTGGCGATCCATATGATTCTGGACAACTACGGGACGCATAATCACCCCAAGGTCAGGACATGGTTGGAAAAGCATCCTCGCTTTCATAGCCACTTCACGCCGACCTCTTCCTCGTGGTTGAATCTCGTGGAACGGTGGTTTGGAGAGATCACCCGCAAACGTATTCGGCGTGGCGTGTTCCGCAGCGTATCGGATCTGGTGCTTGCCATTGAAGAGTTTATCCGAGTAAACAACGCAAATCCAAAACCATTCGTTTGGACGAAAAAAGTTGATGCCATCTTGGAAAAGATCGCTCGTTGTAAAGCCGTTACTGTAACACCACACTAGCGCCGAAGAGAGAGTCCTTTTTTTTAAAAAATATTTCCAAGTTGCCAGCGTCGCTCGGCGGAAGTCGGGTAAATGCTTCGCGGTCATCCATTTCCCGCCGGATTTGGCGGCGTGAATTTGCCCCTCCCCCGGACAACGAGAAAGGCTTTCCGCTCTCTGAATTTGAATTCTTTCACAGCTTCCCTTTTTCAAAGGGGGCATAAGAATCCGATGGCATAGAAATGGAAGAGCCTGAGCCCCTGGAACTCCCCATCGATGGAGTCTTGGATTTACATACCTTTCCGCCCAAGGAAGTCAAGGACCTCCTGCCGGACTACATTGCCGCCTGCCGGGGAAAAGGAATCCTCCAGATTCGGGTGGTACACGGAAAAGGTACGGGAGCCTTGCGTCGAACGGTCCATTCTATTCTGGGCCGTCTACCGGAGGTCATATCTTTCCGGTTGGCCGGAGAAGAAGCCGGGAGTTGGGGCGCCACCTTGGTGGAACTCAGGCCTCTGGAAAAGCCTTCAATGGACCATGGCCGCTGAACCTTCAATCCCCGCCGTTCTCCCCGCCCATTCTTCCCACTGCGCATACCGGGGGAAGAAATAGGTAAACAGAGCAAAGGAAAGGAGCAGGAAAATGTAAAAATTGAGAGGATTTCGGGTGAGCAGGAAGAGGGTTAATCCGTTGATGGCCACCATCTCGCAGAGAGCATCCGTCATGATGGAGGCCGTCAAGAGTCGGGAAGCGGGAGTTTTTCCGCCGGGGGCCTTTCCGGTCAGGATCTGACTGCGGACGAACCAGATCAGAAACAGGGTCAAAGCGGAAAAACTCAATAAAAAATACTTTATAGGCATTACTTCCGGAGATGAGGAACCTCTTTGGAGAAAATGGATATCGGGCTTAAAGAGCTGTACCAGCAGCAAAAAGAAGAAAATGCCGCATACCATGGCAAACCATACAAAAACGGCCCGGCGATAGCTGCTTTTTAACCCTTCCAAGCTTAATTCCCCTCCTTCCGTGAAAATTCGGTTTGTCTTTTCTATCGGCTACTTCAGGAAGAACCTGAAGGGCTGGGTCCTTTGTCTCCCCTTTTCTATTTTCGAAACCCCGGGGGATTACTTTTCCCCTTGACTTTCTTCCTCGATTTTTGCTAGTGATATTTTCGAATCGAAAAAGTAATTTCCCTCCATGACACGAGAGTCTAGCCCCTAAAGGGCATAAAATAGACGGCTTCCTTCGGTTAAAAGAAACCTGAACCATAGCTATTTCGGGGTCCCCGTCGTTATGAGGACTGACGCAGCATAAAATCATATTCTCCGGAGAGAAGGAGGGAGAGATGGGAAAGCGTGTTTGTTTAGTTGTGGCAGGTATTCTAATCCTTTGGGCTCTTCCGCAGATGGCCGCCGCTCAGGACGAAGTCGTCATCGGTATCCCCCTGGCCATCACCGGCGCGCAGGCGAAATTCGGCGAACAGCATAAGAATGGGTATACGATGGCTCTGGAAGAGATCTTAGCCGGAGGCGGGATCCGTAAGGGCGTGCTTAAAGGGAAAAAATTAAATTTCCATTATGAAGATGATGAGGGGAAACCGGAAAAGGCCAAAGCCGTGACCGAGAAGCTGATCACCCGTGATAAACGCCCTATTATAATGGGAGGCTATGCCAGCTCAGAGGTCTATGCCATTGCCGGGACCACAGCGCAATACGGTACCCCCTTCCTATCCCCCAGCGGAGCAGCGGATGATATTACCCAGAAGGGTTGGAAGAACGTCTTCCGCCTGAACCAGCCAGCCAGCGAATATTGCACCGGCCTCCAGGATTTCATGCTCAAGATCGTGAAACCTGCCAGCATGGCCATCATGTTCGAAAACACCCTCTTCGGCACCAGTACGGCCAGGGGCATGCAGGCATGGTGTAAGGAGAATAATATCAACGTCCTGATGTTCGAACCCTATGAGGCCGGGACCGCCGACTTCAAACCTCTCCTGACCCGGGCAAAGGCCTCCAGGCCCGAGGTTATCTTCATGGTTTCTTACATTATGGATGCGGTCCTCCTCACCCGCCAGACCGCCGAGCTGGACATTGACTCCAAGCTCTTCGCCGGAGGAGCCGCCGGCTTTGCCCTGCCTGAATTCCTGGCCGGTGTCGGGAAGCTTGCGGAAGGGGTCATGACCGCAGTCCTCTGGAGCCACGACGTGAAATACCCGGGGGCCGGGAAGTTTTATGAAGGTTTTAAGAAGAAATTCAATTTGGCCCCTACCTATCACGGGGCGGAGGCTTACTCGGCCGCCTATGTCCTCCAGGATATCTTGGAACGGACGAATTCCCTTTCTAAAGAAGACCTGTATAAGGCCTTTGCCGGAACCGACATGATGACCATCTTCGGCCCGGTGAAGTTCGTCAATTACAAGAAATTTACCAACCAGAACAGGGTTCCCTCCCTGGTGGTCCAGGTCATCAATGGAAAACACGAGACCATCTGGCCTCCGGACGCGGCTGCGGCCAAATACCTCTACCCCCAACCAAAATGGAAAGATAAACGCTGAGTCTCTACGAAGGCTATGGAAACAGATTCCCCGGGGGCGGTCCCGGCCCCGGGGATCGAGGGATATCCCTGAACCTTTCCTGAAGTGAGGTCTCCATGTCTGAAACGACCATGTTTTTCCAGACTTTGATCAGCGGTATTCTGATCGGAGGGCTCTATGCGCTGATCGGGGTAGGGTTCACCCTGATCTTCGGCGTCATGCTGATCCTCAACCTGGCCCACGGGGACCTCATGATGATCGGCATGTACGTGACTTTTTGGCTTTTTACCCTTTACGGGATTGACCCCTACCTGTCCCTCCTCCTCTCCATGCCGGTGCTTTTCGTGATCGGCATTCTCATCCAGAAGTACACCATAACCCCGGTCATGCGGGTTCAAACCCTTCTCCCCCATACCCAGGTCCTTCTGACTTTCGCCATCGGCCTGGTCCTGAGCAATATTACTCTTCTCCTCTTTACCGGAGACTACCGGACGATCAAAACCAGTTACAGCAGCTCGGTCTGGTATGTGTGGGGGTTATCGATCAACGTGCCCTTGACCATTGCCTTCATCATCGCTGCCGGCATAACGACCTTCCTCTATCTATTCCTGATGAAGACCGACACGGGGAAGGCCATTCGGGCTACGGCCCAGGACAAGCACGCCGCCCAGTTGATGGGAATCAAAACCGAAAAGATAACAGTCTTAACTTATGCCCTGGGAGCCGCCCTGGCCGGAGCAGCCGGTTCGCTCTTCCTCCCGGTTTATTATTTGTTCCCCAATGTGGGCAAGCCCTTCACGACGAAAGCCTTTATCGTCATCGTCCTGGGGGGGATGGGGAGTACGGTCGGGGCCACAGTCGGAGGGGTCGTGCTGGGGATTGCCGAATCCCTTGGAGCCGTCTATATCTCTCCCGGCTATAAGGAGGCTGTCGGGTTTGTTATCTTTGTTCTGGTCCTGCTCTTCCTTCCCGGCGGGCTGAAGCGAATAACCGGCGTATAGAGAGGAACCGCAATGGAACCCAAAACGCAACTTCAAAAATATCTCCCTTTCATCATTGGTGGTCTGCTGGCCCTCTTACCTTTGGTGATGGATAACCCCTACTTTCTCCACATGATCATCATGGTCTTTATCTGGATTTGCTTGGGGCAGAGCTGGAATTTGCTGGGGGGATTCACCGGTCAGGTCTCCTTCGGCCACGCCGCCTTTTACGGGGTAGGGGCGTATGCCGGCGGGCTCCTGGCCTTCCACTTTGAAGCTTCCACCTGGTGGGGGATGCTGTTAGGGCCGGTGATGGCCATGGTCTTTGCCGTCCCCATGGGTCTGATCTGCTTCCGCCTCCGCGGAGCTTACTTCGCCCTGGCCATGCTGGCATTGGCCGAGCTTCTACGCCTCGTCGCCACCAACTGGATCGATTTCACCAACGGATCGGTGGGAATCCTGATCGTACCCACCATGGGGAAGGTCGCTTTTTACTATATCGCCCTGGGCCTGGCGGCTCTGGGGTTTTTGGTGATCCGCGCGGTGGTGAATTCCAAGCTGGGGTTTTACTTCATCGCCATCCGGGAAGACCAGGATGCCGCCGAATCCATGGGCATCGACACAACCAAATACAAGCTCATCTCCCTCCTGATCTCCGCCTTCTTCACCGGGCTGACAGGGGGCTTCTACATGAACTACATGGCCTACATCGACCCGAGCGTGGTCTTTGCCTTAACCGATGTGTCCATCATGATGATCCTGGTGGTCATGCTGGGCGGGGCGGGAACTTTCTACGGTCCGGCGATCGGCGCGGTGATCATGGTGATCTGCAGCGAGGCTTTCCGGGTCTACTTCGGGAGCGCCAACCTTTTGATTATGGGAATCCTCATTGTTCTCATCATCATCTTCATTCCTAATGGCCTCATGGACATCCGGGAGTACCTGAAGAGGAGAAAACATGCTTGAGGTAAAAAATCTTACCAAATACTTCGGAGGGCTGGCGGCGGTCCGGGATCTTTCCTTCCGAGTGGAGAAAGGGCAAATCTTCGGTCTCATCGGGCCCAACGGAGCGGGTAAGACAACGGTTTTCAATATGATCAACGGCTTCTACCCCCCGTCTTCCGGCGATGTCCTTTATCAGGGGAAGCCCATCACCGGCCTCAAGCCCAACGTGGTCTGCAAGAAGGGGATCGCCCGAACTTTCCAGGTTGTCAAGCCCCTCTCCCGTATGACCGTCCTGGAGAACGTCATGGCATCGGCCTTCTGCCGGGTGAACAGTATCGAAGAGGCCCGGGAAGAAGCCATGAAGACCATGGAATTCTGCGGGATGACCCATCGGAAGGACTTTCTGGCCAAGAGCCTGACCATCGGCGACCGCAAGCGCCTGGAGATCACCCGGGCCATGGCCACGAGGCCGGTGGTCCTTCTGCTGGACGAGACGGCTGCCGGCCTGAACCCCACCGAGCTTGACCAGGCAATCGCTCTGATCAGAAAGATCCGGGATCAGGGGGTCACCATCCTGATCGTGGAACACATCATGAAGGTCATCATGTCCATCTCCGACCGGATCCACGCCATTAACTATGGCCAGACCATTGCCGAAGGAACGCCCCAAGAAGTGGCCAACAACCAGGCCGTGATCGAAGCCTATCTGGGGGAAGCCTATGCTTAAAATCAATCAAATTGAAGTCTTTTACGGAGACGTACAGGTTCTCTGGGGGGTTTCCTTCAAGGTGGAGGAAAAAGAACTGGCTGCTCTCGTGGGAGCCAATGGGGCCGGCAAATCCACCACCCTGAACACGATTTCTTCAGTCATCCACCCGAAGGCCGGGAGCATTGAGTTCAAAGGGCAGCAGATTGACAGCTTCGCAGCCTCACAGGTCGTGGACTTGGGGATCACCCAGGTCCCCGAGGGCCGCAGGTTGTTTCCGGAGATGAGCGTTCAGGAGAACCTGGAACTGGGTTCCTATAAAGCGGAGGCCAAGCCGAGGCGCAAAGAAACGATGGAGTGGGTCTTCAGCATTTTCCCGCGCCTTAAAGAGCGGAGAAAACAGATGGCGGGAACGCTCAGCGGCGGGGAGCAGCAGATGGTCGCCGTGGGCCGGGGGATGATGTCCCGTCCTAAGCTATTGATGCTGGATGAGCCTTCCCTGGGTTTGGCCCCGCTCATGGTGCGCGAGGTGTTCAACGTCGTGACCCGGGTCAATTCCGAAGGGGTTACGGTTCTCCTCGTGGAGCAAAATGTGAAACATACTCTCTCCATTGCTACGCGGGCGTACGTTCTAGAAAACGGCCGGATTTCCATGGAGGGAAAGGGACAGGACCTTCTGAACAACGAACACGTGAGGAAGGCGTATCTGGGAATATAACGACCGTAAGTCGCGAGTCGCAAGGCGCAAAGGGTAAAGGGCAGAGGGCAAAGGGGAAAGGGGAAAGCTACTACTTGCGACTCACGACTTGCGGATTATGATTTGCGGTTTTATCAATCCCCCGGCACCACGACAATTTTCATCTTGGCACCATTCTCCGGCAGCCCGTAGCGGTCCGCGGACCCTCCCCGGTCCGAAGGAAGGATGATCTCAACCTGGTTGAGCTGGCCGCAGAATGCGCAGGTAAAACGCAACTTTCTCGTGGCGTCGGTGAATTCAATTTCCGCGGGCTGAGCGCAGGCCGGGTTCGTACAGTTCACCTTTTCTTTGAAGCGGCCCATTCTACTCCTCGTCTTTGTCTTTTCCCCGCCAGGCCTTGAGGAAAGCGGCTCCAACAATCCATAAAACAACCGCGGCAATCGCCCAGACGATGGGATTGTAGAGGATATTTCCCTTTACATACTGGAAGAGAGGCTGAAAGGTCTCCATTGACTGGTATTTTCTCTTATTCCGGGAGAATTTCCAAGAAAATTTTCGAGCGGTTTTTTTCATTGGAAAGCCGGCCCTCGTCGGATAAGATAAAAAAATAGGAAAACGACCTGCTTCCCGCCGTTCAATCCAGTCATCGCCTGTCAGTCAGAAGAAGAAAGGAAGGGACTCATGGAAATGAACTTCAAACCCGAAGACGTCAATTTTCACCGGGAAGAGTACCAGAAGATCACGGCGGCCATGCGCTCCAAAGATTATCCCCCCCTGATGAGAAAAGAAGTGGAAGGAAAAGTGAACCTCCGCCATCGCCGGCCCAATCCCTACGTGCGGGATGGAAAAGCGATGGTCTCCTTCGTCGTGGCGGGGAAGGACCTCAAGAGCGATATCCGCAAGGCCGTCGATCTTCTGGGGGGACTCGGCAAGGCCCTCCAATCCCAGGATCGGATTCTGTTGAAACCCAACTTCAACAGCGATGATCCTCCTCCCGGGTCAACGGGTTTGGATTTTCTCCTGGCCACCATCGACGTTCTGCGCGAGCACGGGTGTACCCGGATCACCGTGGGAGATAGCGCCGGGCGCCCCTGGGTTCCCACGGCCAAGGTCTTCAAGGGCGCGGGGTTGTCCGCCCGGATGGCCGAAGCCAAGATCCCCCTCCTGGATTTCGACCAGGCCAAATACATCGACGTGCCCATCGGGGGGGAATACCTCGAGGTCATCGCCTACCCGAAGGACTTGGAGAGTTTCGACAAGATCGTTTACCTTCCCACCATGAAGACTCACTACCTGGCCGGGTTCTCCATGAGTCTGAAGCTCACCGTCGGCCTCACCCACCTAGCCGACCGCTCCCTTCTCCACGGGGAAAACAACCAGTTCGTCTCCCAGCGGGCGGCGGAGATGAACATCCCCATAAAGCCCGACCTGATTCTGATGGATGGAAGGATCTCCTTTGTCAGCGGGGGCCCGGCCCTGGGGCTGGCCGTCCATCCCGGAGTGATGCTCGCTTCCGGCGACCCCGTTGCCCTGGATGTCCAAGGAGTCCGCCTTCTGCAGAATTATGCCGCCGTAAACCACCTGGGGATGGATGCTTGGTCCTTGCCCCAGATCAAAACGGCGGTCAAACACGGGCTGGGGATCCAAAGGGAAGATCAGTTGCTTCTCGTGCGGTAAGGGTCGAGTTTGCTTATCGGAGGTTCAAGGCCAACGGGTTCAGGGGGGAGGGGGTTTTTTCCCGTCGTCCTTTTTGAAATGATTTTTATGCAGCCAGGCCTCGATCCGGTCGCGGTAAATCAGAGCGGAAACGATGGCGATCAAGCACAGCCCCAAAAAAACGAAGAAGGCCCGGTAGTCCTCGGACCGAACGGCCTCGCCCTGCATGGAAAGCATCAGGGTGCCGGGGATCCTCCCGATGGTGGAGACGACCAGGAAGGTCAGGACATGCATGGGGCTCAGGCCTAAAAGGTAGCAGAAATAGTCCTTCGGCAACCCGGGGATGATAAAGAAGAGAAAGGCGAAGAAGGCCCCCTGATGTTCCATCAGGTAATCGAATTTGTCCATGGTTTCTTTGCCCACGAAGCGACGGACGAAGGAAAAGCCGAAACGGCGGGCAATGAGAAAGCCCAGCCAGGAACCCAGGGTCAGGCCTATGGTGGAGTAGAGAAAACCTATCCCCGTTCCGAAAAGATACCCTCCGATAAAGCCGGTCAACTCTCCTGGTATGGGAGCGACCAAAACCTGCATGATTTGAATTCCCATAAATACAAGGGGGGCGTAGGGGCCGAAAGAGGCCACATAGGCGCTGATTCGGGTTCGACTGGAAAAAAAGCGGATTAAGTCCCGGAAACCTTGGTAGGCCTCCCGGTAATAATAAAGAAGAAGGCAGACCCCCAGCACTACCAGGGCATACCCCAGGACCCATTTCCAACTCGGCTTTTGACCTTCCGTGTAGCTTATGGGGTCCATGAATTCTAACCCTTTTACAAGAATTTCCGTGGGGTATCAAGGCGGATTCTATGAACTATTCGGCAGGAAAGGAAGGAAAATGAAATGGCTGCGGAACAGTCGGCCGCCGATAGGATCGCCGCGCGGAGAGGAACATCCTGCTGAACCTTCGGGAACCCCAAATGGCTTTCCAGGTTTTTCATCCTTCCTTCGTTTTCGGGACTCCGATGATGGCATAAGTAGCCATCCCCTTGGCGATGAGCTCCCCCTTCTGGTCCTTCACTTCCATATCGGCAACGGCCAGGCGTTTTCCTTTTTGGACGACCCGGGCTTCGCCGATCAGCTCTCCGCTGTTGACCGCCGAGAAGAAGTTGATCTTAAACTCGGCTGTGGTAACCTTCTCTCCAGGTTGGATGATGGTCATCATGGCAAAAGCCACTGCCGTGTCGGCGAGGGTCGCGATGACCCCTCCATG
>PMCE01000155.1:7663-10215 GCA_003154025.1 Syntrophaceae bacterium | reverse complement strand
GGGCGTACGGCCGCACGCCCCTACAGCTCTGACTAAGCAATGAAAGCTTTTTTCTTCAACCAGCCCAAAGCTTTCTCCATGGCTTTTTCCTCGACGCGCAAACGGTGTCCGGCGCCCTCGATAATAAAGAGCTCGGCCTTTCCTTTGACCTTCGCGTAGAGTCGGTGAACATGGCTCTCCTGGACCACCTCATCCCGGGTCCCCTGAATCAGGAGGAGGGGGCGGGGGGGGATCCGGTCGATCCAGTCGATGGGCCTTACGATTTTGAAACTCTTCTTCCATTCATCCACCGAACGGGGAAACCCGGGGTCCTTGATAAGGCCTACGTCCCGGGCGTGAACCAGTAAGTCTTCCAGGCCTTTGGCCGTCGATAAGTCCCGGAACTCGGCAGGAGAGGCACATGAGACCACTCCCGCCACCTCGCGGTGCTGCGCCGCTACATAGATGGAGACCGCGCCTCCACCGCTGAAGCCCATCAGGTAGATTCGTTTCCGATCCACATCGGGCCGAAGATAGAGGGTATTCAAACCCTTTTCCAGGTCCCGAGCCCAGCCGAGAAGATCGAAGTCCCCTTCGCTCGCGCCGGCGCCACGGAAGTTGAAGATCAGGACCAGAAATCCCTCGCGGCTGAAACGCTCGGCCAGCAGGGGATAGCCCCGGTCATCGGGTCCCTTGACCTTCGCCGGGATTCCATGGCAAAGGATCAAGGTCGGAAAAGGCCCTGTCGGATCTGAAGGGAAGTAAATCTCTCCCCGGATCGCCAGCCCGTCGCTTTTCCACGAAATTCTTTCTGTATTCATAGGCAAAAATGACTCTCTCGCAGAGGCCGCAGAAAACGCGGAGAGAAAAAAACATAAAAATTTTTCGATAGANNAAAATTTTATTCATCACCTCCCCGGCGGAGGCGTGGATGACCACATCGGCGTAGGAATCGTGGTAAGTCGGATCCCGGTTGATGATGACCAGCTTGGCGCCGCTTTCCTTGGCTTCCAGGGGGACGGAGGCTGCGGGCTGGACCACAAGAGACGAGCCGATGACGATCAAAAGGTCGCAGCTGCGGGCCCGCCGGAAAGCCTCCTCGGTTTCCTGGGGGGGCATGGACTGGCCGAAAGAGACCGTGTCGGGCTTCAAAATTCCACCGCAGGCGTCGCATCGGGGAACGCGCACCCCCTGGAGGAGCCAGGACTGAACCTCTTCCCGGGGCCATTTTTTCCGGCAGGATAGGCAGGAGACCGAGACGGCGGTCCCGTGGAGCTCGATGACTTTTTGCGGCGAGGTTCCCGCCCGCTGATGAAGGTTGTCTATGTTCTGGGTAATGACACAGTCCAGCTTCCCCATTCTTTCCAGCTCCACCACCGCCAAGTGGGCCGCATTGGGCTGGGCGTTCTTCAGGGGTTCATAGAATTCCCGGCTCATCTGCCAGTACTTTTCCCGCGAGGCTTCGCTGGAGATGAACTTCTGGTAGTAGAAATCTTCGGGATCATATTTCTGCCAGACCCCGCCGGGACTGCGAAAATCGGGGATTCCCGACTCCGTACTCACCCCGGCGCCGGTGAAGACGATCACCTTTGGGGAGTTACGGATGAGATCGGTGGCCTTACGAATGAGTTCTTCCATGGGTCACCCCCCTCCCCAAAAAACGCAAAGCGCAGAGTGCATAGAGCATAGCGTAAATAAAAAAAGCCCGGCACTTTAAGAAAATTACTCTATGCTCTCTGCCCTATGCTCTCTGCCGCTTAAAACCCCAATTCCTCCCCGATGATGATCACCAGGTAATCGGAGAAGAAGGGGGGCTTCCATTCGATGATCGAAGTGATGCGACAGGTCCGCTGGGGGACCCGGCAATCCACGCATTTCCCGGCCTGGATGCAGGGAGGACTCACTTGGAGGCGCTTGCAGTTCAAGGGAACGCCAATTTCCTTGATCCTCTGGATGGCCCTTTCCAGGTTGGGGACGATTTTGTTGACCCCCGCCACCACGATCGCCTTCCTGGGGCCGAAGGTCATGGCGTTGACCCGATTCCCGCTGCCATCCGTGTTCACCAGTTGTCCTTCCAGGGTAATGGCGTTGCTGCTGGCGAGAAAGACGTCGCAGGTCTGCTGGGCCCGGCGCATCTGAAAAGACTCTTCCACCGCGGAATGGGGAATCTCCCAGTGGTCCAAGACTTTGTGCCCTTTGGCCTTCAGCTCGTCGAGGACACCCAGTCCCCGGACGGTTACGGACCCCCCCACTCCCACGGTAGCTCCCGAAGGAATTTCCTTCAGGATCATCTCTTTCGCCTGGGCCTGACTTTCCACGTAGTGGGCGTTAAAGCCCCTTTTCTTCAGTGCCTCTACTGCCCGTTTGCCCCGGTCTTCGTTGTACCATTTCTTTACTGATTCCATTTTTGGTCTTTTCCTCTGTGCCCTCTGTGTCCTCTGTGGCTAAATGTATTTACGGTCGGCCCAGGACGAAGACACAGGCAATCGACCCCGGCCCGCCCAATGTGTGGGTGAGGCCGAAATCAGCCTTCTTCAGCTGGCGCTTGCCGGCCCGTCCGCGCATCTGGTTGA
>PMCE01000155.1:0-7511 GCA_003154025.1 Syntrophaceae bacterium | reverse complement strand
GTGGACTTGAAGCCCAGGAAGTCGTTGTCCTCCTGGAAGGCCATGCTGAAATATCCATAGGTGATGGCCAATCCCATCCCCTTGATAAGAACATATTCCTTCTTTAGGTCCTTGGCGATTTCCGGAGTGGTGAGAATGACCGCGGCGGCCCCGTCCGTGGTCGGGCAGCAGTCAAAGAGACCCAGCGGATCCACGACCATGGGAGCCTTGATGGCCGTCTCTTCGTTAATCGGCGACCGGAAGTGAGCCTTGGGGTTCAAGGAACCGTTGTAGTGGTTTTTTACCGCCACTTTGGCCAGAGTCTGTTTCCCGTACCCGTATTGATGGAAATAACGGGTGGCAATGGGGGCAAAAATCCCGGGTGCGGTCCTTCCTTTGGAAACCAACGGGTGGGTCTCATGAATGTGCCGGGCCACCAGACTTCCCCTGGGCGGCACCTCCCGCATCTTCTCCACCCCCACCGCCAGAACCATTTTATACTCGCCCGAGGCGACCCCGAAGGCGGCGTTGCGGACCGCTTCCATTCCCGAGCAGCAGTACGCCGAGACCCGAGTGACGGGGCGGGGGTAGAAGTTCAAGGGTTCGGAGAGAGAGGCCCCGGCGTCTCCTTCCAGGCCGGTCAGACCGGGAGAAAGAGTCCCGAGCCAGGCAGCCTCCATGTCCTTGGTATCCAGGCCGGCGTCCTGGTAAGCCTCGTAGACCGCTTCCAGGGCCATATCCTGGTAGGTCATCTCAAAGTTCTCCCCGAATTTCGTAGCCCCTACGCCGATGATGGCCACTCGATCCTTGATGCTCATCTTTCCCTCCTATAAAAACCGTTTCAGGTTTCGAGTTGCAAGTTTCAAGTTTTTTTCCCATTTTTCCTCTGTGCTGGCCGTGGTGGAAATTTTATTCTGCTGGCCGGAGCTTCCAGAAGTAATTGTAAAACCCGGCTCCCTGATGGAACCGGCGGAAGGTTAGTTCCACGGGCACGCCGATCTTGATCTGAGCCGGGTCGCAGTCCGTCACCTGGCCATAGAAGCGGCCCCCGCCCTCCATGTCCGCCACGGCCATCACCGTGGGGGGGTCCGGATTGGGGAAAAGAAAATCTTTCGCGAAGGTGTAAACCTTTCCCCTCCGGGGAAGCTTGGCGTCTTCGGTATCGTCCTTCGCATTGCAGTTTAAACAGACTCTGCGCCTCGGGAAGGCGAAGGTTCCGCACTTCCGGCAACGGGTCCCGTAAAGCTGAAGGTTCTGCTTCTGCTCCTTCCACAGGAGCGCCCAGGAAGAATAGGGTTCCAGGGGCTCGCTGGGCAGGCTGTTCTGGAATTTGAGAAACTTCTCATAATTGACCAGCGGCTTCTTGGAAGCCTGATAATAGGAGACACCCCGCCGGTCTCTCATCCGCTCGATCTCCGGAGTGACCTGGAGAAGGAAAGCATCCGCATTCCCGGCGCCGTAACTGCACAGAAGGATCCGATCTCCCGGCTTGGCCTTCTCCAGGGCGGATACCAGGAGAAGCAACGGGGCAGCCGCTCCCGTGTCCCCCACCGTCGTCAGGAGGGGGTCTTCCGGGAAGGACCCGGCCGGGAGGTTCAGAGACTTCGTGAGGCGGGAATAGACCCGGTTGTCCGGCGCAGGAATCACGAACTGGGAGATGTCGGAGAGTTTCCTTTCGTATTTTTTGAGGATTCCCTGGATGCATTGGGGAACGATCCGGGCGTACCCGTAAGCCTGGACAAAGGCGGCATCCCCTTTCTGCAGGTAATCGTCACTCTGCTTTCTCCAGGTGTCCATGAACTCCTCGGATAAGGAATAGACTCCCTCGACGGAAGCCACCACCCCGGAACTTCCCATCAATAGAGCCGCCGCCCCGTCCCCCAGGAGTTGTTCGGAATCCGAGCCCGGCTCCCCCCGGCGCGAATCCGCCGCGGTGACCAGCAGGTTCTTGGCACTCCCCCCTTTTACCGCATCGGCGGCCGCTCTCAAGGCTGCGGTACCCGCGCGAATCGAGGAGAGGTGATCCGCCGTGTAAATCTCTACGGGTAAGTCTGCGGCGGCAGCCACCAGGGTGGAGGCCTGCTTCTCCTGATAGGGGGAGGTGGTGGAGGCGAAGATCAATCCCTCCAGCGCCTTAGGATCGGCCCCTGCGAGACAGCTCAGGGCCGCTTCGGTAGCCATGGTCAGGCTGTCTTCGTCATGGTTCGCCACAGCCCGTTCCCCGGAGATAAACCGGGGTCCCCAGGCCTTGGCCACCACATCCCGTCCCATGCGGTACTTCGGAATGTAAGCCCCAAAACCGGTGATCCCTACCATTGACGCCTCCCTTTATTCTTTATCTTTAAATCCTTTTCCATTTGTCCCTTTTATTGAACCCCATCTGCACCGCGGTTTCCCAGCATTTCGGAGGACGATTTTCCCCCTTCCCTGCGCGAGCCAGCGGTCAAGGTAGCATAAAATGGAATCCGATGCAATGTCAGCGAGTCCCCCTGCCTGTATTGCTGCCGGCAGGATTCCACGGAGGGATTGGATTCTTATCCTGAACTCTCTCCTCCAAAGGATAAAACTTATGACTCAGCAAAGAGAATTCACAAGAGGTGGAACCGGGAAGGCTTCGGGGGGCATCTGAACAGGGGGAGAAGAATTTTTGTAAAACTGGGACAAGAAAAAAATTTTAGAAACCTTGAAATTTGCCCTTGCATTTTTGGGGGAAGAAGATTATATTAATTTTACTAGCACTCATTTAAAGCGAGTGCTAATAATCAGTCGAAAGAATTTATTTCCCAAGGGCGTTCTTTTCCTCCTCATAGTGTGGGGGGAGGGTAATTACAAAAAACCTAATAGAAACAAACCGTAAGGTAATGTTCTGTTAAAATCGGCCAGAGAGGCCATTTTATTAAGAAAGGAGAACAGAAGCATGAAGATCAGACCACTTCAAGACCGCGTAATTGTCAAAAGGGTTGAAGAAGAAGAAAAGACCAAGGGCGGGATCATCATCCCCGACACGGCCAAAGAGAAGCCCATGGAAGGCAAAGTGATTGCCGTGGGCAAAGGGAAACTCCTGGAAGACGGGAAGGTTCATGCCTTGGATGTGAAGGCGGGTGACCGGGTCCTCTTCGGTAAGTATTCCGGGACCGAGGTGAAAATTGACGGCGAAGAGCACCTCATCATGAGAGAAGACGACATTTTGGGCGTTATCGAAAAGTAATCCAGATGAACCCATAAAGGAATCAATAAAGGAGGAATGAAAAGATGGCAGCTAAAGAAATCCGTTATGACCAGAAAGCCCGGGAAGCACTCCTGAAGGGGGTCAATACCCTGGCTGACGCCGTAAAAGTAACCTTGGGCCCCAAGGGGCGGAACGTCATCCTGGAAAAGAGCTTCGGGTCTCCTACCGTCACCAAGGACGGAGTCACCGTAGCCAAAGAGATCGAGCTGGAGGACAGGTTCGAGAACATGGGCGCCCAGATGGTCCGGGAAGTGGCCTCCAAGACGTCGGACATCGCCGGCGACGGGACCACCACGGCCACCGTCCTGGCCCAGGCAATCTACCGCGAAGGTTCCAAGCTGGTGGCGGCGGGGCACAACCCCATGGAACTGAAAAGGGGGATCGAGAAGGGTGTGGAGACCGTAATCGAAGAGCTCAAGAAGATCTCCAAGCCCACCAAGGAGCAGAAGGAAATCTCCCAGGTAGGAAAAATTTCCGCGAATAATGATGAGACCATCGGCAATATCATTGCCGAGGCCATGGCCAAAGTAGGAAAAGAAGGGGTTATCACCGTGGAGGAAGCCAAGTCCATGGAGACCACCCTGGACATCGTCGAAGGAATGCAATTCGACCGCGGATACATCTCTCCTTACTTCGTGACCAACCCCGAGAAGATGGAAGCCGTCCTCGAGGACGCCTTGATCCTCATCAATGAGAAAAAGATCAGCAACATGAAAGATCTGCTCCCCGTTCTGGAGCAGATCGCCAAATTGGGCAAGCCCCTCCTGATTATCGCCGAGGAAGTGGAAGGCGAGGCCCTGGCCACCCTGGTGGTAAACAAGCTGCGCGGCACCCTGAAGTGCGCGGCGGTGAAGGCCCCAGGATTCGGCGACCGGCGCAAAGCCATGTTGGAAGACATCGCCATTCTGACCGGCGGCCAGATGATCTCCGAAGAGATGGGCGTGAAGCTGGAGTCCATCACCCTGAAGGACCTGGGCAAGGCCAAACGGATCACCATCGACAAGGACAATACCACCATCATCGAAGGAGCCGGGGAGTCCAAGGGGATCGAAGGCCGGGTGAAGATGATTCGGGCCCAGATCGAAGAGACCACCTCGGATTATGACCGCGAGAAGCTCCAGGAACGGCTGGCCAAGCTGGTCGGCGGCGTGGCGGTGATCAACGTGGGAGCGGCGACCGAGTCCGAAATGAAGGAGAAGAAGGCCCGGGTGGAAGACGCCCTGAACGCGACCCGCGCGGCGGTGGAAGAAGGAATCGTCCCCGGCGGAGGAGTGGCCTACCTGCGCACCCTGCCGGCTCTGGAAAAGATGAAGCTGCCCGAGCAGCAGCAGTTCGGGATCAATATCCTCAAGAGAGCTCTGGAAGAGCCCATCCGCTGGATCGCCATGAATGCCGGTTTCGAAGGCTCCATCGTGGTCGAAAAAGTGAAGAATGAAAAGGGGAATTTAGGGTTCGATGCGCAGAATGAAGAATACACCGACATGGTGAAGGCCGGGATCATCGACCCCACCAAGGTGGTGCGCACGGCCCTGCAAAACGCCTCCTCGGTCGCTTCCCTGCTCCTTACCACGGAAGCCATGGTGGCCGAGAGACCCAAAGAAAAAGAGAGGATGATGCCCCCCATGCCTCCGGGAGGCGGAATGGAAGGGATGTACTAGAAGCCTGAAGGCTTACCGGTAACACTTAACCGGTAACCATTTAACCGAAAAAGAGAAGCCCTCTGCCAAAAGCGGAGGGCTTTTTAATTGTAAATTGCGCATTGCGAATTGCGCATTGCCAGTTGTGAATTGCCAAATTGGTATTTTTTTTCAATGCGCAATTCCTAAGGTTCGTTTGCTTTCTGGGCGTGTTCGGCGAGGTCGCTTTCCAACTTGTCATCCAGCGCGCGGAGGCGCAGGGCCATTTTCTTCAGCATCTTCATGGCGATCTCCGGGCTGTTCTTGAGGAGACTTTCGAAGGTATCGGGCCCGACCACGAGGACCTTGCTATTCTCGACCACTTCCACGGTGGCGGAACGGTCCATTCCCAGCAGAAGGGCCATTTCCCCGAAGAATTCCCCCTCGCAGAGCTCGGCCAAGACCCTTTCCGTCTTTCCCACCCTCTTGCGGACCTGCACTTTTCCCTTCTGGATGATAAACATTTCATGCCCCGCATCCCCTTCGCGGCAGAGGATGGTCCCCTTGGAAAAATCCTTGCCGAATTTCCAGAAGAGCTGCTCTTCCCGGCTCATGGCTTACAGGATTCCTTTCCCGAGAGTGGATCTCGCTCCTCGACCAGCTTTCCTATGATTTCGTAGGCTTTTCTCAGGCGGGAGGCTAGATTTCCCAAAACCTTGATCCCCATGCCGCCCTTGTCCCGGAACAGCTCTTCCAGGACTTCCGGTTCCACCACCAGAATCTCGCTGTCTTCTTCTACCACCGCACAGATAGAACGTGGTTGGTTGAGAAGGCAGGCCATCTCTCCGAAGAAATCTCCAGCTCCCAAGAGGTCAATGGTGACTTTCTCCCCCCCGGCCTTTTTGTACAGCCGGACCCGGCCTTCCTGGATGATGTACATACCGGAACAGGGTTGCCCCTCTTCGAAAAGGAGGGTTCCCGCGGGAAAGAACTTCCCGAATTTTTCGAAGAGGTGCTTTTTATCTCTCATCGTCCTTCCTTTACTTCGGCCTGGAGGGAATAAATCAGACTGGCATCCCCTTCCATCTTGACCAGGAGGTAAAAGGTGGCCGGTTTGTTGGCCGACCTCACCTGGGGATGGAATACTCTTACCACAAATGGGGATGCTTCCCCTAAAGAGTTTTGCCCGTCTTTCATCCGGTTGAAAGACCGATTCAAAAAATCCCAGCGGACCTTTCCCCTTTTATCCGACCCCTTCCACTGGACCGGGGCGGCTCTAAGAGTCAGAGAGTGATTGGGCTTGAGGGTGATTTTATAGATATCGTAAATATCGGCGGTTCCACTGATGAAGCATTCATCAAAAATGTGTAGCCCGGGGTCGGAAAGGAGCAGCTCCAGGGCCTTCTCATAGGTCTCGGGGGCATCGGTTCCGGAGCTGCCGTCGTTTTGATCCCAGAGAGAGACCTGCACCACATACTCCCCCAGAATCTCCCCGGGGAAGCTTCCTCCCTTGCCCTGAATTTGGATCCGGTAAGAATCGGGACGGCGTTGGGAGTTGGAAGTCCATTCCAGAAGGAGCGTCTCCTCCTCCGGTTGACGGTGGCTGCCGGCCCGGAGCTTGACCCCGCGCCCGTCGGTCAAAGTCCATTCAACCCGTCCCTCTTTTTCCACGCTCCACTGGGGGGCTACATGGGCCTGGATGGTCTGGCCCGGCTTGATGGAGTTGACGGTTAGAACCTGCTCTCCCTCTTGGAGAATGAACCCGCGGTGTTCCCCCTCGCCCACGATTCTCTCTTCGGCTTGGAGCGTAAGGGGAGCAGATACACAAGCAAGGATGGCGAACAAACAAATGAGTTTCCAACGGGGCATTGGCGAACCGTCCTCGGTCCTGCAAGGCGCAATAAGTCGGCCTGTGGGGGATAAAACCTGGCTTTGAGAGCCTATCCCCGAAATCCCCCCAGCTCCCGTTTATGAAAGGTGGGTGAAGGGGAAATTTCCGGGAGGCGCGAAATCCGAGGCCAAGTATACCTTATCAGTTTACGCTTTTCCACGCTGTCCTTCCGGTGCCCAAAGGGAGCCGTTCCGCAGAAGGGAAGGCGCACCGGCCCTCTTAGGCGATCCCCGCCTTGCGGAGAGCCTTCTCAATCTCCGCTTGTTCGAACCCCACGATAACTTCGCTGCCGACGATCAGGGTAGGAGTCGCCTGGCTTCCGGTTTTCTGGGCCAGCTCTTCCAGATTTTTGGGGTCCTTGATTACATCCTTCTCTATGAAGGGAATCCCTTTTTGCGAGAGAAACTCCCTCGCCGTCTTGCAGGCGTGTCAGGAGGGATTAAAATAGACGATGATCGGCTGAGCCATGGCGAGCCTCCAAATTTAGGTCTCAGGTATCAGGTCCCAGGTTTCAGGCTTTTCGACCGGCAACTGGCTCCGGGCAACAGAAGGAGTCTTAGGCGCTCATTCTCCTCATCAGTCGTTCCCATTCGTGGTCCACGTTTTCCTGGATCCGTTCCATGTCTCCCTCTCGCAAGAAGTTGAAACGCCCCTGGGGCTTGAGGTACTCGTTCACCGGGATTCCCTCGGGCTCCACGTTGAGGGTGTAGCGATCCCCGTTTTCCACCTCGTAGAGAGGGAAGACCTTAGCCTGGACAGCCAGGCGGGCCAGGCGGATGGTGATCTCCGAAGAGAA
>PMCE01000473.1 GCA_003154025.1 Syntrophaceae bacterium | reverse complement strand
CTTTGGGGAAAGAAGGGAGAAAAGAGGATATCTGTATCTCTGCTGCCTTGATCCGGAATAACTGGAATCAGGACGCAGAACAAAAAGGGATGCCCCGGGTATACCTCACTTCTCGCCCCTGGTACCGCTACGCCCGGGAACTGCTCTGCCGATACCCACTTTCCGCGGAGAGCAGAAAGGCCGTTTTGGACGTGGGATGCGGGGTGGGAGAATTCCTGGTCATGTTGCGGGAATTGGGCTTTGACGCGGAAGGTCTGGAAGGAAACAAAGAACAGGCCGAGCGGGCTTCCTCTTTGGGCTTTGCGGTCAAAATAGCCAACCTGGAAGAAAAATTGCGTTACCCCGAAGAAACCTTCAGCCTAGTTACATGTCTGGAGGTCATCGAGCACATCGCCTTGGCCGAAGTTCTCTTGGAAGAAATATGGCGAATCCTGAAGCCCGGGGGGCATCTGGTGCTAACCACCCCCAATTTTGGGTATCTCCACAACCGCGTTCATTATCTTCTGGGACGGGAGCCCAATAACGAAGGGATCCATCTCCGTTTCTTCACCAGCCGTCGACTCCGTATTCTTTTGGAAGAAGCGGGATTCCAAATCGTGGGGATTAATTCATACGGCCCTGTCTTGCTTTGGAGCACGATCGCCGTCCGTTTTCTGAAACGAAGATGCCCCTTGTGGGCTGTGGGCCGGCGATGGGAGAAATGGTTGGCGTATGATTTCGTATATCTGGCGGTCAAAAGGTAGATTCATGAAGGTTTTGACTCTCTCCGCCATTTACCCGAACGAGCAAAACGACTCCATTGGGAGATCAGTCGCCTTTCTGGACCGGGCCTTGGCCAAGCAGGGGATTCAAGGGGTTACCCTATTTCTCCGCCCTTGGGCTCCCGGCTTCCTCGCGCGGAGATATGATCGATGGAAGCAGCTGGCCTTACAAAACCGGGTGGAAAAGGGAAACGGCCTCACCGTCGTTTTCGACCAGTATTTCCACTTCCCCCGACGAACCCGCCTCGACTTGAGCGCCCGTTTCATGGCCGCCCGAGCGCACCGCCTTATCGTGGCTAATGGATGGAAATTCGACCTAATTCACGGGCAATCCATCTATCCTTCGGCGTTGGCCGCCTATCTTCTTGCCCAAAGACTCAAAACCCCCTTCTTCATCACCTTGCGGGACGACCTAAGTCATTTGGACGACATGCTAAAAGTCGGCCCTCCTGCACTGAAGAGGCTGTACGCGCAAATGTTTGGGCATGTGGGCGCCGTCCTGGGTCACGGACCGGGCATCATTCGGGACGTTTCCCGATATCTGCCGGAGGGGAGACCCATCCCCGACCTTCTTGCTCCCAACGGGGTTGACAGAGAAGGGATCGAGGCCATCCTGCATTCTCTGGCTCCCCCTCTGCAGCGTCCCTGGGGACAGATCATAAGCGTGGGCAACCTGTTTCGCTTCAAGGGCATTCACGAAAACCTGGAAGCCCTCCGGATGGTGGATCAAAGGGGGTTCCGCGACTGGCGGTATACCGTCGTCGGAGAGGGGCCCTTCCGGGGGGAGTTGGAGGCCTTGGCGAAAGACCTGGGCCTGGCGGGCCGGGTGAACTTTATCGGAAGGGTTCCGCACCGGGATGCCCTGCGGAGGATCCACGAGAGCGAAATCTTCTGCCTGCCCAGCTGGGCGGAAGCCTTTGGCAACGTGTACGCCGAGGCGGCGGTCTGCGGCCGGCCGGCTATCGGATGCCGGGGTTTCGGGGCGGAGTTGACCATCCGGGACGGAGAGACCGGGATCCTGGTTCCCCCGAAAGATGTTCCCGCACTAGCCGAGGCTCTTCTTCTCCTCCTTACCCATCCCGAGCGGGCGAGAAGAATGGGAGAGGAGGCGCAGCAGCACATCCGCCAATTCACCTGGGAGCGAACGGCCAGGATTTATAAAGAGGTTATCGAAAAGCTTCTCCCGGGGGGACCTGTCCATTGAAGAAAACGGAACGCAATCTGGTCCATCCTTCCCTCTGGGACCATTATTACTTGGAAGGGTGGGGGAGGGTTGGAAAGCTGAGGGCCATTTTAGGAGAGATATTCCAGGAGAGTTCGAGCCGTTGGAACGAAGCCCATCCCGCCCTCTTGCTGGACTTGGGGGGAAGAGAATCGCCCTACGAGGAACTGGCCAAGGGATTCCCGGTCCGGTGGGTCTCGGCGGACCTCAAAAGATATAAGCGGACAGAGATTTGTCTGGATGGTGAGGGATTGCCGTTCAGAGAAAAGGCCTTCGACCTAGTTCTCTGCACCCAGGTATTCGGTTATGTTCCCAATCTTTGTTCGGTTACCGGCGAGATTCACCGGGTGCTCAAACCGGGGGGGCAAGCGATTCTCACCGAAGCCTCTGTCTTTCCCCCCTGGGGAGAGGGAGCGAGATGGCGAATCCTGCCGGACGGGTGGAGGACGCTTTTATCGCGATTTTCGGAATGCCAGGTTACTGCTGACCTTAACACTGTTGCCAGCTTTTTCCGGGTTCTCAACATCTATCTCATGATTCTACTTACAAATGTTTCTTTTTTAGAAAAGCTTTGGCAGTACTCCTTCTGCCCGGTCTTTAACCTTCTTGGTAGGTGGGCGAATAGCAGGTTTAAGGATATCGGTTTTGCCGCGAATTATTTTGTGGTCGGCAAGAAGTAAAGAAGACATGAATCCTTCTTCCTTTTTTCATAGATTAACTCATTCTTTACTCCAAAGCCTTTTACCTGAGGTGATTGTCCCATTGCCCTTGTTAGGGGGGCCCCTGGGAGGAATGTTAATGAAAATTAATCTCAAATGGGAGCGAGAATTTGTTTATGGCAAATTTGAGTTTGAAGTAGGGAAAGCCATTCAGGATTACGTTAAACGGGGGGATATTGTTTATGATGTGGGTGCACATGTTGGTTATTTTACGCTCTTATTCGCCAGGCTTGTAGGCCCGAAGGGGCAATGTTTAGGGTTTGAACCAAATCCTGAAGTATTTCGAAGGCTGCAGTCGAATATTCGTATGAATAAATGGAGATTGCCAGCCGAAGTGCAAACCATGAAAATCGGATTATATGATGAGGTTGGTGAAAAAAGGTTTTTTTTAGGCGGGAGTACAACTACCGGAAGGTTAACCAGATTTCCTGAGGATATTTCCCAAAGTAAAATAATAATCGTCCCATTGTCAACAATCGACGCGCTTATCCAAGAGGGACTGCCGGTTCCGAGTTTTATGAAAATCGACGTAGAATATGCAGAGGATCACGTCCTCCGCGGCGCAATCAACACCCTGAAGAAGCATGGAGCTGTGGTGCTATGCGAGATTCATTCAATGGAAACAGGGAAGAATTGTTTTGAGATTCTGAAGGGAATTGGTTATTCAATTATTGAGTTGAAAACTGGTCAAACTTGGGATATGCCGGATAAGGTCTCGAAGGGCCATATCCTAGCCACGCCTGTAAAATGTTTTTTGAAAAGACAATGAAACAAAAGCTCAGGATAATGATCGAATGACCTTGCTTAATCGGATATGGAACCTATTCCCCGTAAAAGCGTCCCGATTCTCCCGNNTCTCCCGTCCCCTTGTTTTATTCCACAGCGACGATTGGGGATTGGCGGGGATTCGGGACCGGCAGGGATTTGAGGAGTTGAAGGGCGCCGGCCTGGACCTGGGGGAGAGGCCTTATGATTTCTATTCCCTGGAGACGGCGGAGGATCTTCGCGCCCTTTACGATGTGCTCCGGCGCCATCGAGACTCGGCTGGCCGGCCCCCGTGCATGGTCTTCAATTTCGTCATATCCAACGTGGATTTTCTCCGGGTGATGGAATCCGGTTTCCGCCGGCTTCCCATGGTGTCTTTGGATGGAGGCCTGCCCGGGAATTGGAGACGGCCCGGTCTCCTGGCAGCCTACGAAGAAGGGATCCGGGAAGGCTTTCTGTATCCCGCCCTCCATGGAGTGACCCATTTCTGCCAGCGGGCGGCGAAAAGGGTGATGGGGGGAGGGGATGAACGGGCCTCCTTACTTCGCCGTCTCCACCGTGCCCATACGCCAATGATCCCCGGTCGGACCCCGTGGCTCGGGTTTGAGTACCGGGACGAACCCAGTGCCGGAGGAGATGGTTGGCTGGATTTTTCGGAGCAGCGTAATTTGATCCAAGAGGGGAAAAATCTTTTCCAGCGGACCTTCGGAAAGGCCCCTCTTTCGGCCTGCGCCCCGGGGTACCGGGCCAACAAGGATACCCTGAGGGGCTGGGCCGAGGCCGGAATTCGGGTTGTCCAGGAAGGACCTGGTTTCGCCCGAGCCCCGTACTTCGATTCCCATGGACTTCTCCACCTGTGCCGGAACATACCTTTTGAACCGGCCCTGGATGCAAAGGGCTCCATAGAAGGGAAGATCCTTAAGAAAGCCGAAGAAGCTTTCCAGGAGGGTTGGCCGGCGGTCCTCTGCATGCATTCAATCAATTTCCATTCCACCCTGAAGAACCACCGGGATATGACCCTGGAGAAGCTGGATCGGTTCTTGACCCTGCTGGAGTCTCGGTTCGGGGATCTCCTCTATCTGCACGACCTTGACCTTTGGCAGATCCTTCATGAAGGCCGATTCTGCCGTGAGGGGAAGGAGGTCGAGATCCCGCTGCGAAACCGATGGGAGCCCTCTCCAGATTTGGACTATTATCTAAAGAAACTCTGCGGCGGACGGGCCCGAAATTCAGAGGAACGCATATGACAGGGCTCTTCTGGGAGACCATAAGATCCATGATCCTCTACTACCAGATGGTGCTGAGGCTAATCTGGAGGGGAAAAGTGCCGGCCGACCTGGCCCTGGCAATGGCCGCTGAAGGGCAGACCCGGAGGGGTGAGGCCCGCTGNNGCTGCCTTTATGAGCTGGCCCGGGAAGCCTCGCAAGAGGGCGTGATTGTGGAGATCGGCTCCTACCGGGGGGAGACCACGATTGCTCTGGCCAAAGGCTCTGTCCGGGGTTCCCGCATTCCGGTCTATGCCGTCGATCCTCATGGATTTTTTCCGGCAAGCGGGGCGCTCCCGGCGAAGGGGGAAAATTACGGCCCCCAAGATAACGCGGCGTTCTTCCGGAACGTTCTCTTCTCCGGGGCAGCTCCGATGGTCCATTCTATCGGCCTTCCGTCCAAGCAGGCAGTATCCGGGTGGAAGCAGGCCATCAGCCTTCTGTGGATCGACGGCTGCCATGATTACGATTCGGTGCGCGAAGATTTTCTCTCCTGGTCCCCCTTTGTCTTCCCCGGAGGATGGGTGGCCTTTCACGATTCTTCGGACCCTGCCGGGGGGCCCTACCGGGTGATTCAGGAAGCTTTGACGGGGGGGCGATTCCGCCTGCTCCGCAAAGTGGAGAAGGTATCCGTTCTTTGCAAAATCTGAGGCCAAAAATCGCGCGCCCCTTCGAAGAGGGAGGGCAGGGGTAGTGCCCCGAATCCTGGTTTTAACCGAACACGACTCCCCGCAGGGCTTGAACCGCTCTCTTCCGCCGGAATACGACTCGGTGGCCTTGGGCTTCTGGTGCTCTGCCGAGGGAAAGGCTCTCCAGGGATCTTCCTCTCCGACGGGCGTGATCTGCTTAAATGAAGTCAGCGGAGACTTTTTCTCTTCCATTCAAAGGGCCTATTCCCTGGCCCATGAGGTGGCGGAGACCGCGGGCTCCTACCGGGGAATCAAGCCGCTTCTGGCCTGGGAAGGGTTCCTGGCGGATGCGATTCTGCGCAGCCTCCTTATCGGGGATTTCCATAAGTCCCTGATGGAAAGGTACGGCCCTGGAGGGGAGATCGTTTTTAGGTCTCCGGGAGAAACCCAGAAAAATTTTTCTCTCTTCAACGCCTGGAGGGAATCTCCCTTCCAGGTCATCCTCCCGGCAAGTGGCAACAGCGGGAGAAAAGGGAAGGGGAGCTTGCGCAGAGTAAAGGCCTTCGGGAGCCTCGCCTGGAAGGCCCGACGGGAAGGGGAGTACGGAAAAATCTTCTGGGAAACGGTGGAAGCGCTGGATGGGAGGTACCAAATCCGTTCTTCGTTCCTGCGCCATCGAAAGCAGGCCAAGTCCGGGGGACGCTGGTGCTATGCCAGTTACGTGAATTTTACCCGGGCCCTCTCCCGACATTGCGCTTTCCTGTCCGGCCAGACTCGATGGGTGGTCAACCGGCATGACGCCGCGCGGGACATCCCGGCGGGGGCAGGATGGTCCCACCTGTGGGATTTCGGAAAACCCACTGGGAAAAAAGAAAAGGAAGAGGTGATCCGCCAGGTCCGTCATTTCTTTTCAAAGCTTCCGGCGGAGAAAGGAGACTTCCCGCTTCGGGGATTTATATCTTCCAGCTCCGAAGTCTCCTACCTCCTCCACCGGCTCCTGCCTGCCAGCCTGGCCGAGATCGACCTCCTCTATTCCTTCCTGGAAAAGGCTTTCCCCGAAGAAGTCTGGGTGGCCGATCAATGGGGC
>PMCE01000153.1 GCA_003154025.1 Syntrophaceae bacterium | reverse complement strand
GCCGCGGATGAACACGGATGAACGCGGATAAGCAAACACCTCGTTCTTGTTTATCCGCGTTCATCCGTGTTCATCCGCGTCCCAATAAATAACTTGGGTGCTTCGATTGGGAGAGAATCATGAAAATGGAAGTGAATTTGCAGAAGGATTTTCTTTTTAAAGCGGCCTGCCGGGGACATGAGGCCATCACGGACCAGCAGGAAAAAGAAGGCGGCACGGATCAGGCCATGACGCCGGCGGAGCTCTTCATCGCCTCGCTGGGTACCTGCATCGGGGTTTTCGCCGTTCGATTCTGCAAACGGCACAACCTCCCCACGGAGGGGATGAAGGTTCTGTTGGATTGGACCTACGCCAAGGACCCGGTTCGCATCGGGTCCATCCAAGCCGAACTTCACTATCCCCACGACATCCCCGAGGATGAAAAGAAAGGGCTTCTGCGCATGGCCGAAGCCTGCTTCGTCCACGAGACGATCCTGCATAAGCCGGAGATCAAGGTCGAGTTAAAACCTTAAGATATTCGCCACAGAGAACGCATCGCGGCGGCGCCGCAACCAAAAGAAAGTGCATTAGGTGCGCTCAAGTGCCTAAAGTTAAGAACGGTCCTTGTGCGTCGTTGATTCCGGACTCAAAACTCCGAACTATTTTTGAACACAGATAAAATTCTGGACAAAAATCTTTACGAATTCCGAATCATCCCCCCCGGGATAAAACCCCTGGAACTCCAATTAAAAAAACCCCCTCCCTGGAAAAAGGAAGGGGGTTTGTCAACCTGAAGCCTGAAACCTGGAGCCTGAAGCCTTCTTTACGTCGACCGGATCTCCTGCCGCATGAAAACGGCGTAGGAGATGGCGAAGCACACCAGGGTGATGGCGATCAGGCTGATCAGGTGGGGCAAGACGATGTAAATACTCTCCGTCAGGGGGAGAGGGTTCTGGAAGCGGGAGATGGACAGCCTCTCGAAGGGCCCCATTAGAATGAGCGACTGGGTCGTCTTCCGCAGGGGGTCCAGGATGATCGTGGTGGCCTCGCTGTACAGGGTCATGGGAGAGACCAGGGAGATCACCTTCCGGGTCTGCTCTTGCTTAATGACCATTTCCGGATTTTGCGAAGCTTGGGAAAGATCGACGGGAGCGATCGCGTCGGCCAGCACCCCGGCCCCCATGGGCACGAAGAAGAAGAAAAAGATCCAGCAGGCGATGGAAGCCAGGGCCGAAGTGGCCATGCTGCGGAAGCTGACCGAGAAGAGGATCGAGATCCCCAGCCAGAAGCCGATGTAGAAGACGCTGATCAGAAGGTAGATGAGCAGCCGGTAGATCTCCTCCGGGCCGGGCACCACGCCGATAAGGAGGAGCCCCAGGCCTGAGATCATCAGCACGATAGCTAGCTGCATGATGACGATGGTGACCAAACCGGCCAGGAACTTCCCGTTGATGATGTAGTCCCGGAAGATGGGCTGGGAAGCCAGCTTGCTCAGCGTCCGGGCGCTCCGCTCACGGTTGACCGCGTCAAACCCCAGGACGATTCCGATGATGGGGCCGAAGATGGAGATGAACTGGATCAGGGAGAGGAACTTTCCCGGCGAGGTGAAGAGCATGAGGAATACGAAGGTGGGTTTGGCCACATCCTTCAACTCCTCCTTCAATCCCGTTCCCACCATGAAAGCGATGACCATGCTGACCATCAGGATCAGGTAGAAGAGGAGGGTGAACCGGGTGCTGCTGAAATGATCGGCCAGCTCCTTGCGACAGATGGTGATGATTCCCTTCACGGCTGCCCCTCCTTGAAGTACTTCATGTAGAGCTCCTCCAGGGTGTATTGACCCTCCTCGAGTCCCAGCTTCTCTTTGCCCAGGTCTTCGATCCGGCCCACGGCTACTAGAGACCCTTTCAGCATGATTCCGATCCGGGTGGAGATCCTCTGGACCTGGTCCAGGAGGTGAGAGGAGAAGAAGACGGTGATGTTCTTTTCCCGGCTGAGGGACTGGATCAAATTCAGCATCTGGAGCGTCCCGTCGGGGTCCAGCCCCAGGGTCGGCTCATCCAAAAAGACGAGTTTGGGATTTTTCAGCAGGACCTCGGCGATCCCCAGTCTCTGTCTCATCCCCCGGGAGTACTCGCCCACTTTCTTCCTGGGTTCGGGCTGAAGGTCCACCTGACGGAGCACCTCCTCGATTTTCGACCGGGACTCGCTGTCCGGAATTCCGTTCAGCCGGGCGATGAACTGAAGGTTATTCGCCGCATTCATGTCGTCATAGAAACCCACGTTCTCCGGAAGGTATCCCGCCACCCGTTTCACCTTCATGGGCTCGCGGGTCGGATCGAAGCCGCACACCAGGGCCTTGCCCGAGGTGGGCTCGCTCAACCCCAGCAGCATGATGAGCGTGGTGGTCTTCCCCGCTCCGTTCGGCCCCAGAAACCCGAAGATCTCTCCCTGATGGATCTTGAGGTTCAGGTGGTTGACGGCTACCTGTTCCCCGTAGACCTTGGTCAGGTCCTGGGTTTCGATGACATTCTGCCCGTTCACGTTATCTCCTCCCCAGCCAGAGGAACAGCCCGCCCAGGCCGGCGATGACCAGGACGATGATGATGATCCCGATCCAGCCCCAGGCGGCCGAGGTTTTCACCGACACGCGCAGTTCCACGGTCTTGCTGCTGCCCTTTTCCCCGTCGACGGAAAGGCCTACTGAATAATCGCCCACCAGGGCCTGAGCGGCCGGGCTGATGATGACTTCAACCTGCTTCAGGGCGTTGGGCTCGAGAGCGTCGATCTTCTCCGGCTTGAATTCCACCTTCCAGTTCTCCGGTTTGAAAGAGCTGAAGGAGATGTTCTTGTTGACCGCCGAACCGGTGTTCTTCACGAACACCGACATGTTGGCCGATTTCCCCGCCAGGGCTTCCAGAGAGAGGAGTCCGGTGGGAGTGCCCGCGTCGAGCTTGTAAATACCCGTGAGGACGACCGTGAGCTTCACGTCCTGCTTCTTCTCCCCGGAAGCGATGGTGACGAGAATGGGAACCGAACCCGACGTGGCGTCCTTGGCCGGAGTCACCTCTACCGCCACGGTCTGACTCGACCCGCCCTTGATCCGGAAGCTGGAGATCTGCTTCTGCTCGTAAGCCGGCTTGAAATTGATCTCCCATTTGGCCGGTGCCTGGGCCGAGAGGTTGAAGTTCTTGTCCGCTTCGCTCTTGTTGTTGACCTCCAAGGAGAATTCGAACTTGGCGTCCGTCTGGCCCTGCAGGACCGGGTAGGAGGTGGTAACGATAAAGTCTTCCACCGCCGCCGTCTTTTCCCGGACCGTCACGTTGATTTTCTGGGTGGAAGTGAATTTCCCGTCCTCGGTCTTGGCATCGACCTGGAACTGGTAATTGCCTGGTTTGATGGTCTTGTCCGGTTCGGCCACGAAAGTCAGGGTCCGTGTCTTCGTGGCGGGGACCGGAATTGAATCGACCGTGTAATTAGGCGCCTTAAGAGAAGCCCTCCAGCCTTTGGGGACCTGACTGATCTTGAGGACAAAATTCTCGTCGGTCTTACCCTTGTTATCCGCGGTCAGCTCCATCCGGACGGATTCGCCCGGGGGTACCACCACCCCGGAGAATTCCGAATAGATCGCAATGCCCCTCTCGGGCCGGGGCAGAACATCCTTATCCTTATCTGCCTGAGCCATCACACCCGCCGCCCCGGCAAAGGCCAATATAATAAGGATAGAGAGAATCAAAACGGATTTTTGCCCAAAACTTCCCCGACGCATGTTCGACCTCCTCAAGATGTAATTAGTTTTATTCCTGGTTATCTTCTGAGGGTTTAATTTATGAAGGGTTCCGGTTATCCCTCTGAAAACATCCTAAAAATAGTGGCAAATGGAAAATTTGTCAAGGGGATTCCGCGTCCATTCCTGAATGAGGCCCCCCTTTCCCAGGAAACGAAAATCCCCCGCCACCTTCCAACCGGGCGGAGGGATCTTGATTTTGTGTGCTAANNCCGGGCGGGTCCTTATGTGCCCCCGATCCTTCATGCCTATGACGTATACCCCTTGGGTAAGGTTTCTATGATCGGATCAGGCTGCCCCCGATTCCTTTAATTTGTTCACGATCGAGTCCTTGTCCCAGGCCCCGACATGGCGGAAGGCTTCCTTGCCCCCCTTGTCGAAAAAGACCAGGGTGGGGATGAGCTGGACGCGGTATTCCTTGGCCAGGTCCTGGTACTTGTAAACATCCAGGATGAGGACCTGGGCTTTTCCCGTGTACTCTTTCTCGATTTCCTTCAGGATCGGACGAATCTGCCGGCAGGGGAGGCATGAATTAGAGCCGAAATCCACCACCATCGGCTTGCCGCTCTTGATGCCTTGAGCAAACTCCTCTTTGGTGTTAGTCGCCGGGGGCGTGGCGGTGATGTCTTTCAGCCGGCTTTCATCCACCTCGATCTTGGCCTTATTCTTCAACGAAGCGACGTATTCCTCCACCTTCTCCTTGCCCTTGGCCTCCCGGATTGCGGCATCGATCATCGGGGCCACTTCGTTGAGGGATTTCTTCCCCATCTGATCCTTGTGTTGCTTATAAAGTTCTTCGACCTCCTTGGGGTCGACCTGGATTTTATCAAAGACCTCCTTCTTCAGGAGGTTTTGGACGACGGACATCTCCGCATCCTCGGCCTTTGCCGCCGGATCACCTTTCACCCCCAGACGGTTGGCCTCCTCGAGCAGAACCTCTTTCATGATGATCTGTTCCAGGTACTGTTTGGGTTCTTCGCGGAAGACGTCCTGAAAAGGAGAGGGGATTTTGGAAAGTTCCCGGTCAAACTGGGCCACGGTAATCTTCCGGTCGTTGATCATGGCCAGCTTCTGTCGCTCCGGGTTCCAGGCGAATAGCTTCAGATATCCGAATACCAGGCCTCCCACCACGACCACGACCACCGGGATGATCCATTTCAGGTGCTTTTTCATACGGCTCTTCCTCTCCTGATTGCAAAAAATATCCCTCCCTGCTGTTTTTCCCAAACACCTAGGCCTTCAGCGGGGTTAAAAAGGTTAACTTTTGGGGGCCTGTATGTGCGGGGCAACAATGGCCGGAACGGACTATACGAAAGTATAGGTTATAAATTAGCAGGATTTTGAAGAAAAGTCTAGGAAAAGTGTGGGGGCGGTTTATGAACCGCCCCGGCGGATCTTCCCCCTGGGTTTCTCCTTAGTCTTTATCGATGCCCGCTCCGGCAATCCATTTCTTCACTTCTTCATCCTCGGGCAGACCCTTTTCCAGGGGTTCCAGACCGAAGAGGAAACGGTTGCCCCCGTGAGAGCCCGCCTCTTTGGCCATTTTCAAATCATCCTGGAGGGCATTCTTCTGCCGCGTCAGGTCCTGGATGGAGCGGTCCAGGTTTCCCGTGTCCTTTCCTTTTTGACGCTCCCGGGTTGCCTGCAGGCCGCGGAGATGCATGTCCAGACCACTGATCCTCTCCTCGATCTGCTGGGCCTCCCCTTCGTCTTGGAAGGGCAGCATGACACTTTCCAGGGCCATCCGCAGTTGGCCCACATACATCCCCTTGATCGAGGACTGGAAAATAAAAGTCGTCCCCGATCGGTCAGCTTTCCGGGTAAACCTCCCCTCGTGCCCTCCGAGGACGAAATGGATGCCCGGCACGGCTTTGGCCACCATCTGGTCCTTGTACAGACCCAGGTCCGAAAGAAGAATGACCAGGTCCGCTTTTCCGCGGAGGCTCTGAACGGTTCCCCGGGCCGCTTCGACGGGGTCGCTGATCAGGATCTTGCCCTCATTTGCCCGCCGAATGGCCGGGCTGATCTCCGGCCCCGATTCCGGCGGGAGAAGACCGAAGAAGGCCACCCTGTACCCCGCAACCTCCCGGATTACATGGGAAGGAAAAATGGGTGTCTTCGTGGTAGGGTCGAGCAGATTCGCCGAGATGAGCGGAAGGCCCCGGGAGGCTTCCTGGCGCAGGAAATCCACCCCTTGAAGGAGGTCCAGACATCCCACATTCACGGCGGCGGTCCCCATCTTACGGTAAGCCTTCCCGATCATCTGCCCTTTTTTCAGCTCCTTTTCCACCTCCCCATTCACCTGGTAGTGGAAAAAGAGGTCTCCGGAATCCACCACCAAGACCTTCGGCTTTTCCTTCTTAATCTTTTCCACGTAAGCCACCCGCCGGGCCAGACCGCCCAGCAGACGGTCCCCTCAGGTGGGACAGGGAAAAAGGTAACCGGTCACGTTGTTGGTGTGGAGAATCAGGATCTCCGCCTCCCCCGCTTGAGCTGCCGGGGCGGGAAAGGAGATAAAGGAACCGGCGAATAGGAGAATCAGAATTCCACAAAATCTTCTGGCTTCCGGAAACCAAATTTTCAACTCGATCACCTCATTCTTGAATGCTTTCAGTATTATCGGATTTATTTTAACACAACTTTATGGATCCCAAGAAGGGACAATTCCTGAATCTGTGTTTCAGACAGCAGACTTTAGACCTCATACATCAGAATTCAGACCGAACGGGGATAATGGGCCCGGAAGGGTAAGCCTCA
>PMCE01000209.1 GCA_003154025.1 Syntrophaceae bacterium | reverse complement strand
CTTTCTCTCTGGGCTTCCACGTTCTGCCGGGCGATTTCGATCCGTTTTTCCAGCGTCCTGATCAGGATGTAGGTATTGGCCACGTCCCCGGTAAGGCTCACCAGGACGCTGTCGTAGTCGGCGACCGTGGCCAGCCAGGCGGCATTGGCCGATTCAATCGCCCGCCGGAACTTTCCCCAGAAGTCGAGCTCCCAGCTGGCCCCCACCCCGATCTGGTCCTGGGAGTAAGTGAACTTGGAAAATGCGAACGCTTGGGGAGACCTCTCGCTCACCCGGTTGGACTGAAGATACCCGGACGCCTGCTGGGTCTGAGGATAGAACTCGCCCACGACGATGCCCAGCTGGGCCCGGGCTTCCAGCACCCGCACGCCGGCAATCCGGAGGGAGAGATTCTCCCGGTACGCCCGGTCGATGAGCCGGTCCAGGACTGGGTCGTTGAATACCCTCCACCAGTTGCGGAAGTCCACTGGCCCCTTGTCGACCCTCTTGTCTCCGGCCTCCATCCAGGCAGGCAAAACCAAGGGCTCGGGACGAACGAAATTCGGCCCCACCTTCGTACATGCGGTGATCAGAAAAATAACGACCAGGACGAAGGAGAGGAATATGCGCGATTGGGTCATAGGAAGCCTTTTCTGGAGTCCATGCTTCCGTTTCCGGGGCAGGTCCTGAAAAGATTCAGACACGGTCAGTCCCGACTGTTCGGTATTCCCCACGGAAATCGAGGGGAACCGGTCCCGATCAACTAATTCTCTCCTGGAATAAGTTTTCGATGGAATGAGGGAAACACAGTATTTTTGGGGGGGAAAGACTGTATTTAAGAGCTGACTTCCGCTTACCTTCTTTTTCCGCAATATTCAGTAGGGGAAATCAGTCTTATCCAAATTAACTTTTCGGATGGATTGAGAGGCATCATTCCGCGCAGGCGGGAATCCAGAAATCCATTTAAATACATCCTGGATTCCCCGCATCAAGTGAGGGGCAGGCTCCGCTTTTGCAGGAATGACGACTCAATACAGAGCAGTGGTCCAGATCGATATCCCGACCTGAAGAATCGATGATTGGCCGCCCAAAGGACAATAAAATCAAACCGGATATTACCGAGCCGGTCACGCCTTTGTAGTGATGGCCGCTTCCGGATGGGCAACCGTCACGCGCTTCCCGTGATTGCCCTGTCGATTTCGAAGAATATTCGGGGAGGTTAAATGACCCCTTGATCCTTGAATGCCTTAGCTTGGTCTTCTGAGTATCCCAGGAGCCGGGTCAAAATTTCCCGGTTGTGTTCTCCCAGCAGAGGCGGCGGTCCTTGGATGCCCACGGCGCTCTCGGAAAAGGTGGCCGGAGGACCCACCACCTTCACCTTTCCGTAGTGGGGATGTTCCACCTCCTGCACCAGCCCCAGGTGCCGGACCTGGGCGTCTTCGAAGACGCGGTCGAAGGTGTTAATGGGCCCGCAGGGGATTCCCGCCTGATCGAAGAGGGGGACCCATTCGTCCACGGTCTTCTCCGCCAGTTTGAGGTCGATGATCTCCATCAGGGCGGGGCGATTCTTGATCCGACCCGCGTTGTCCGNNCCGAAGATCAGGTAGGCGTCCTTTGCCCGGTGGGCCTCATAGGGGACGATGTTGGGATGGGCACTCCCCCAGCGGCGGGGGATGACTCCCCCCACCAGGTAGTTGGACCCGATATTGATCAGCGTCGCCAGCTGCATGGCCAGAAGGTTAATGGAGATTCTCTGCCCCTTTCCGGTCTGCAGCCTTTGGTAGAGGCTGGCAGAGATGGCCCCGAAGCAATACAACCCGGTCAGCACGTCCGTCAACGGGACCCCCACCTTCACCGGCTCCCCTTCCGGCGGGCCGGTGATCGACATGAGCCCGCCGATGGCCGAGACGATCACATCGACGCCGGGTTTATCCCGGTAAGGGCCGTCCGTTCCGTACCCCGTCATGTCGCAATAAATCAGCTTGGGGTTGATCTCCCGGAGGACTTCGTAGCCGATCCCCAGCTCATCCATGGTTCCCGGGCGGAAGTTCTCCAGGAGCACATCGGAGTGGCAGACCAAATTCTTGAAGATTTCCACCCCTTGGGGGTGTTTGAAATTCAGGGTGAGGCTCTTTTTATTCCGGTTGATAGAGATGAAATAGGCGCTGACTTCCTTTACCCAGGGCGGACCCCACGCACGGCTCTCGTCCCCTATTTTCGGCTGTTCCACCTTGATGACCTCCGCCCCCAGGTCGCCCAAGACCATGCCGCAGTAAGGGCCCGCGATAATACGGGTCAAATCGATCACCCGAATCCCCTTCAAGGGGGGCGGCCCGGACGGAATCGTTTTTCCTTCTTCCTTCATGTCGCACCCTTCCTAAGATTTCCCCGAAAAATATCCTAAACATTTTTTTAACATATCGCCCTCGGCCGATCAACGGAAAAGACTACTGCCTCCGCCCTCCCCGGTTTCCCCCCGTTTCTCCTCTGTAACTCAGAAATCAGACTTTGGACTTTAGACTTCAGACATCAGACTAAAGAAAAAAATGGCCAGGGATTACTCCGCCCGGCGGAGCCACAGGGTAGAAGGGTACTAAAGAGTAAACGCACTTCAGAAATCCCCACGGTCCCCTTGGTTAAAGTGGAAGCGGTGAAAAAATCCCCCATGTTCCTCCTCTCTACCCCGAAACAGGGGAGAGGGGAGGGGAGGAATGAGTGGGTGATTTCAGGGGCGAGTTTCCAGATTGGATTCCCCCTGCAAATATTATGACTCTGCGCATCAGTGGGCGAAAGGTGAAGTCTGATGTCTGGTGTCCAATGTCTCAATCGCTGCTCTTTTGACTCTTTTTGACTTTTAGGGAATGGTTAGATTATACTCTTATTGAAATATCATTCTTCCCTCACTAACTTCTCCAGAAGGAGGTAACCCATGCCTCTCATGACCACCAAACCCATGTTCGACCTGGCTTACGACGGCGGCTTTGCCGTCGGAGCGTTCAATGTGAACAACATGGAGATCACCCAGGGGATCATCACCGCCTGCGCGGCGGAAAAAGCCCCCCTGATCCTGCAGATCTCCAAGGGGGCCCGGAAATACGCCAACATGCGCTTCCTGAAACACATCATCGACGCCGGGGTGGAGGAAAACCCCGATCTCCCCATCGTCATCCACCTGGACCACGGAGACACGGTGGACCTGGTGAACGCCTGCATCCAGGATGGCTTCACCAGCGTGATGATCGACGGGTCTCACTCGCCCTTCGAGGAGAATGTCAAGATGACCGCCGCCGCCGCCAAGGCGGGGCATCAGAAAGGCGTGGTGGTGGAAGCCGAACTGGGGATGCTCGGAGGAATCGAGGAGGACGTGGTCGGGCTCAGCGCCGAAGAGTACGAAAAAAACGTGGAAAAATTCCTGACCGACCCGAAGCAGGCCGCCGATTTCTGGAAGCAGACCGGCGTGGACAGCCTGGCCATTGCCATCGGGACCAGCCACGGGGCATACAAATTCAAGCACGAAGCCAAGCTGGCCATCGGCCGCATCGAGCAGATCATGAAGACCTGCCCGGGCCTTCCCCTGGTGATGCACGGCTCCTCCAGCGTGCCGCAGGAGTACGTGGACCTGGTCAACAAATACGGCGGGAACATGCCCAACGCCAGGGGGGTGCCGGAAGACCAGATTCACCTGGCGGTAACCAAGTACGGAGTCTGCAAGGTCAACATCGACACCGACTTGCGTCTCGCCCTGACCGCCAAAATCCGCGAAGTCTTCGCCACCAAGCCCTCGGAGTTCGACCCCCGGAACTATCTGGGGCCCGGGCGGGATGCCATCGTCAAGGTGGTCAAGCGGAAACTCCAGGTCCTGAATTGCGCGGGCAAGGCCGAAGCGGTCATCAAGCAGTGGAAGAAGCTCGGCGAACCCCTGCCGGCGTTTTACTTAAAATCTAAGTAAACACCCCGTAGGGGTGGGTTTCAAACCCGTCCCTACGCCCCCTTTCAAGATTTTTTCCTGATTTGGCCGGATACCAAAAAGAGGAGGTTTCCCATGCAGAGAATCACCACGGTGACGGAGCATCTTCTGCTTCTCCAGAAGGAATCGCGCATGGCCACCGGGCGGTTCACCCATCTCCTGAATGAATTGATCCTGTCGGCCAAAATTATCTCCCGGGAGGTCAACAAAATAGGCCTGGTAGATCTCCTGGGGTTCACCGGAGACATCAACGTCCAGGGAGAAGAGGTGGTGAAGCTGGACGAATACGCCAACCGGGTTCTGATCTACCGGATGGAGAGGGCCGGTGTTCTGTGCGCCATGGCCTCCGAAGAAAATGCCGACATCATCGAAATTCCCCCGGCCTTCCCCGTCGGAGACTATGTTTTGATCTTCGATCCCCTGGACGGGTCTTCCAACGTGGACAGCAACGTCTCCATCGGGACAATCTTTTCCATCTACCGGCGGAAAAGCGATTCCGGGAGGACGGTGAGCCTCAGCGACCTCCTGCAGAAAGGAACCGAGCAGATCGCGGCCGGGTATTTTATCTACGGGTCCTCCACCATGATGGTTTATACCACGGGCCAGGGGGTTCACGGATTCACCTTGGACCCCAGCGTGGGAGAATTCCTCCTTTCCCATCCGGACATTCAGATTCCCCACGAAGGGAAATTCTATTCGGTCAACGAATCCTACTGGAATTTTTGGGACGAGCCGACCCGCAAGGCGGTCTCCTATTTCAAGACCCAGGGAAACCACCGCGGGCAGGCTTACAATCTCCGGTACATCGGCTCCCTGGTGGCCGATTTTCACCGCAACCTCCTGGCCGGCGGAATTTTCATGTATCCCGCCGATTTCCGGGACCCCAAAAAGCCCAGCGGGAAGCTGCGGCTCTTGTGCGAGGCCAATCCGCTGGCCATGGTGGTGGAGCAGGCCGGGGGCATGGCTACCGACGGGAAGGGGCGCATCCTGGACATCGACCCCCAGGAACTCCACCAGCGGGTCCCTCTCTTTATCGGTTCGAAGAACGATGTGGAGAAGGTGATGAAGATCTACGAAACCTCTCGGTAGGGGCAAATCATGAATCGCCCTTACCAAGCTTCGAGTAAACAGTTAAGCAGTTCGTAGGGGCGACCCGCCGGGTCGCCCCTACAAAGATCGAAGTGAAGAGCGAGATAGCGCTGCTCTGTTGCCCCTCACTTCTCACTCCTCACCCTTCACGGCTTTCTATATGTCCGGTATAATCGTCCTGGCAGGAGGAAACGAATTCCGCCCCGATTGCGAGCCCATGGACACCTCCATCCTGGCCAGGCTCAGACCTCAGCCCCGAGTAGTCATCCTTCCGACGGCCGCGGCTCGTGAAAATCCCGCTTTAGCTGCGGAGAATGGGGTCCACTACTTTCAGCGCCTGGGGGCTGTCGCCGAGGCGGCGATGGTGATCGACGCGGCCACTGCCGGCGAAAAAAGATGGGCGGCCTCGATTCAGACCGCCGACCTGGTCTACCTGGCCGGCGGCGATCCGGTTTACCTGCTGGAGACATTGTCCCATTCTCCTGCCTGGGAGGCCGCCCGCAAAGTTTGGAAGAACGGAGGAATCCTCGCCGGCTCAAGCGCCGGAGCCATGATCTTCGGCGGCAGGATGTGGGCTCCCGGCCGGGGCTGGCGGGAAGGGTTGGGGCTTCTTCCCAAGATCGCCGTTCTTCCCCACCATGCCAGGCTGGCCGCGGCCTGGAAGGCCGAAGAAATGATAGAGTCTCTTTCCCCGGGAATAACCCTGGTGGGGATCGATGAAGCCACCGCCCTCGTGGGCCCTCCGTGGGAGGTGGTCGGCCAAGGCCAGGTGGTGGTATACGAGCAAAAGGGAACGAGAATCTACACCCATGCGCAGCCGGTGAAAATGGAGGCGGGGGCGGAACGATAGGGCGAAACGGGGAAAAAGCCAAAGGGCCTGCAAGCTGCGGGTTGCAGGTGTCGAGTTTTGAGATTTTGGCTTTTGTCTTTCACCTGTGACCTGAAACCTGCAACCTGAGACCTTTATGGTTCAACTCAACCTATTCCTTTCGGCTTACCTGTTTTTTTTCATTCTCCGCTCCGTGATCCAGGTTATCCTCAACCGCCTGAATATTTCCTACCTCCGGCAGCATGGCGGCACGGTCCCGGAAGCCTTCCGGGATACGATCGATCCGGAAAAGCTGAAAAAGATCCGTACCTATACCATCGATTCGGCCAGTTTCGGGATTCTTTCCACTCTGGCTTCGCAGGTCTTCTTCCTCCTTCTCCTGCTTTCGGGCTTTCTCCCCTGGCTGGCCCAGACCATCCAGCAGCCGGGATGGGGCGGCATCGTGCAGGGGCTGGTCTTTTTTGCCGCCCTCTCGCTCCTCGCGAATCTCTTCCAGATCCCTTTTGATCTCTACGACACCTTTATCATCGAAAATCGGTACGGCTTCAACACCAAGACTTTCAGGCTCTGGATCGCGGACCTGCTGAAGGGTCTGGTCCTTTCCGCCCTGCTGGGAGGAATTCTTCTCGGGCTCTTCCTTTCTCTGGCGACCTACGGGGGGAGACGCTGGTGGCTGTGGGCCTGGGGTTTCGTGGGGGCCTTCGAACTCCTGATGATCTGGTTGTATCCCGTGATCCTGGCTCCGATCTTCAACAAATTCGTCCCCGTGGATAACCCGGAACTGGTCCGCCGGGTCGAGGCCTTGATGCAAAAAGCCGGGCTTCGGTCCCAAGGGGTTTTCAAGATGGATGCCAGCCGGCGGAGCCGCCACACCAACGCTTACTTCACGGGTCTCGGGAAGAGCAAACGGATCGTCCTCTTTGACACCCTGATGGACTCCCACTCTCCCGAGGAGATCGAAGCCGTGCTGGCCCATGAAATCGGCCATTGGAAGAGAAAGCATGTCCTGAAACAGCTGATCCTGGTCGAGATTCTATCCCTGGTGGGGTTCTACCTTCTTTCCCGATTATTACCCTGGCCCTTGGTCTATCAAACCTTCGGCTTTCCGGAACCCATCCTCTACGCGGGACTTCTGTTGATCGGCGCCCTTTTCAGCCCCCTGGGCTTTTTCGCCCATCCCCTGGAAGCCGCCTTTTCCCGAAGAATGGAACGGGAAGCGGATGACTATGCCCTGAATTCGATCCCCTCGGCGGGACCCCTGGTCCATGCTTTCAAAAGACTGGCGGCGGACAACCTCTCCAACCTGACCCCGCATCCCCTCTATGCCTGGTTTTATTACTCCCACCCGGCCCTGGCGGAGCGCATCCGCAGGCTGCAAAAGGCATCTCCCGGGGAGGGTCGCCCCGGGAAGTAGAGCGGGGCAAGAAATTTCTTCCCATCGCCCGGGAATCATGTTATGTCTTTACCGGTCTGGCTCTCCTGCTCCAGAGAAAATGAAGTCTCTGCTCGGGGGCCGGAGGCCCGCCGCTCTTCGCTCATGCCCAAGGGGGAGAATTCCTGCCAGGAGGTGTTTATGAAATCATTCAGCCAAGCCATCCTCATCGGATTCCTGGTTTTCGGGCCGGTCTTTCTGGTCCTTCCCGGCCAGGGGTCTGCCGCTCCCAAGGGGAAGATCACCGTCGCCCTGTCCAGCGACGTGGGAACCCTGGACCCCCAGAATCACAATATCCGGATCAACTACATCGCCTGTTGGCATCTTTACGACAACCTTGTATACCGGGATCAGAAAACCTTGAAGATCGGCCCCCATCTGGCGGAGTCCTGGAAAATCATAGATGACAACACCTGGGAATTTAAACTTCGGAAGGGAATCAAGTTCGACAACGGAGAGCCTTTCAACGCCGAAAGCGTGAAATTCACCATCGAAAGGGGTTTAGACCCCAAGTGCCCCCAGCGGCCCTCGGTCTCCTGGGTCAAAGAGGTCAAGATCCTGGATGACTATACCGTCCGGATTCTCACCGACAAACCTTATCCCGTGGCTCTCGACCGCCTGGCCAACTATCAGTTGCTCCCGCCGAAGTGGGCTAAAGAAAAAGGCGCTGATTTCATCTCCATCAACGCCAACGGAACGGGCCCTTACCGGCTCAAAGAATGGAAACGGGGAGTGCACATGATCCTGGAGGCCAAAGAGGATTATTGGAAAGGGGCCCCGCCCATCCAGACCATCGTCTTCCGGCCCATCAAAGAGATCTCCACCCAGATCTCCGAGTTGATGACCGGCGGGATCGACATTGTGCGGGACGTTCCCCCGGACCAGATCCCGCTGATCGAGAGCGCCCCCAACGTGCGGATCTCCAAAGCCCCCACCCTCCGTCAGGTTTACCTGGTCATGGACGCCGACGGGCGGGCAGGAAAATCCCCGGTCCAGAACCTGAAGGTCCGTCAGGCCATCAGCCACGCCATCGACGTGGATACCATCATCAAGACCGTGATGACCGGCAATGCCCTTAAAACAGCGGCGGTCCTGAGCCCGCAGCACTTCGGGTATGACAAATCGCTTGAGAATTCCTACCCCTACAGCCCGGACAAAGCCCGACAGCTTCTCAAGGAGGCGAACTTCAATTTCGACCAGCCCTTGAAGCTGGTCACCTACACGGGAAGCATCCAGAATCCGCGGGCCTTGGCGGAGGCCGNNGGAGGGGTCTATGATGCCGACGCGATCTACTACAGTTACTTCCGTAGCGGCGCGGCCTACTGCTACGGATCTTCCCCGGAGATGGACAAATGGCTAGACCAGGCCCGGGCCATCATGAACCCGGAGCAGCGAAAGAAGCTTTACTTCAACGCCGGCAAGTACATCAACGACCACGCCCTAGCCGTTTCTTTCTACTCCCAGTTTGCCATCCTGGGTATCACCAAGCGGGTGGACTACGAAGCCCCGCCGGATGAGTTCCTGAGAACCTTCGAAGCAAAATTAAAAGAATAAGCTGATAGCTCATGGCAATCTAGCAATTTAGCTCATAGCTCATGGCTCATAGTAAGAATTCTTTTCCTATGAGCTATCAGCTATGCGCTATGAGCCATACGGATCTATGAAAGGTTACATCCTCTACAGGTTATTCCAGGCGGTGATTGTGATTTGGGGGATCAGCCTGATCACTTTCTCCCTCCTGCACATGTTCCGGGACCCGGTTCTCATCCTTCTTCCCCCGGAAGCCACCAAGGAAGAGGTGGAGACCCTCCGCAAGGAGATGGGTCTGGACCGACCGATCGCCGTCCGCTACGTCAAGTTTCTCTCCGGAATGGTTCGCGGAGATTTCGGCAAGTCTTTCGTCGCTCAGCGGCCGGCCCTGGGCCTGGTCATGGAACGGATGCCCATGACTCTCTGGCTGGCGGCCTCGGGGCTTCTCATGGCGGTCATCGTCTCCATTCCCCTGGGGGTTATCGCGGCGGTGAGGCGCAACCGTCTGCCGGACCACTCGGCTTCCATCTTCGCGGTCTTAGGACAAGCCATGCCGCTCTTCTGGCTGGATATCATGCTCATCATCATTTTCGCCGTGAAACTGCGGCTCCTGCCGGCCTCCGGGGCGGGGAGCTACAAGCACGTCATTCTTCCCGCTGCCGGGATCGCGGTATCTCTCCTTCCCATCCTCATGCGCCTGACCCGGTCGAGGATGATCGAGATTCTTTCCCAGGATTACATCCGCACGGCCCGCGCCAAGGGGCTGCATGAGCGGACCGTCCTCTTCCGCCATGCTTTGCGCAATGCCCTGATTCCCGTGGTGACGATCCTGGGTTTCCAATTCGGAATGCTCCTCGGCGGGGCGGTCATCACCGAAACCATCTTTGCCTGGCCGGGCGTGGCCAGCCTGGTGGTGGAATCGATCTTCAACTCCGACTTTCCCGTTGTTCAGGCAGCCGTGGCCGTCTTCGCTCTCTTGATCGTATTCGCTAATTTGATCACCGACGTTGCCGTTGCCTGGCTCGACCCGAAGACTAGGTTTGGATCTTAGGCGTTTGTTGTGCGACTAAAACAAATATGCTGGCAAGAAGGAAACATCCTTCATCAGGGGCCGTAGGGGCCACTTTTCCCGCGCGTAGTCGCGGAAAAAGCACAGTCTGTTACCGATAAAATCGCGCTCAACTTGGTAATAAATTGTGGGAGCAACCCGGCGCGGTTGCCTATCTTGCGGGCGGCCATCGCGCCAAAGGCGTGACCGCCCCAACGGCATCTTGTTTGGCTCCGGCTGGGCCGGGTTAAGGATCATGAACGGAAGAAGCGGCTACCGATATTTTTTGCGCCGGCTGGGCCATGCCAAAACCGGGATTGTGGGCCTGGCCATGGTCTTCCTGGTGGTGGCCATGGCTCTTCTGGCCCCCTTCATCTCCCCCCGGGATCCCCTGGAGCAGGATTTGGCGGCCCGCCTTCGTCCGCCCTTCTGGGAAGAAAAGACGGACCCCAAGTACAAGATGGGGACCGACCAGGTGGGAAGGGACATGCTCAGCCGCCTGATTTACGGATCCCGGATCTCGCTTTCCATCGGTTTTCTAACCATGGCCTTTTCCGCCCTAGTGGGGATTACCCTGGGAATCCTGGCCGGATATTACCGCGGAGTGCCGGACTCCGTCATCAGCAACTGCGTGAACATCATGATGTCCTTCCCCTACATTCTCCTGGCCATTTCGGTCATGGCCGCGGCCGGACCGGGGTATCTCAACCTGGTCATGGTCCTGGGCCTCACCGG
>PMCE01000181.1 GCA_003154025.1 Syntrophaceae bacterium | reverse complement strand
AACCGGGTTGCGGGTAAATGGGAGGCTGTCGATTTGCCCTTTTTCCCCTATGGCCCATGACCAATTTCTTGATTGGATGAGCCCATAAAATGCCAGAACCTCCCGCAAAATCAACCGGCAGAAAGTATTCACCGGAGTGATCCTGCTCTGCGCCGGCGTGCTGATGATGTTGATGGGAGAGGAATCTCCCTCTCCCATCTTCAAAACGATCCGGGTGGGTCTCTTCGGCGTGGGGATCTTCTTCTATCTCTGGGGGAGGTTCTTCTCCCGGGAAGATGCCTGAATAAATTCCCGGACCCGGGGAAGCAGGTAAAAATCTTCCAGCTCATACCGGGAGAGCTCGAGGGCGAGAAGACGAGCCCGTTCGGCGAGCGGTTGGTTCTTATCGATGATGATCAGCTTCCGGTCCAGGACCTTGCACCCGCCGCTGTGGATGGTGAACTCTTCGTCGGCAAGGCTTTCGTAGCGCACGTCGATCTCCAACCGGGCGGCAAGGCTCTCCAACTCCTGAAGAAGGAAAGAATCTGGCAAGCTGGGGTCCATTTGATTCTCCCGAAGTTAGACGAATTATAGATATAATAAGGATTAAAGAAAAGGAGAATAAGAAGTTTTTCTTCCGACTTCTGGCTCCCGGATTCTGGATTCTCGAAAATGAAAGCCTATCTGGACATCGAAACTTCCTTCGGGGGCGAGATCACCATCATTGGGGTCTTCTGCCCCCCGGACCGGGTCATCCAGTTGGTGGGGGAAGACGTGAACAGCACCAACCTTTGGAATGCCCTGGAGGGGGTTTCGGAAATCCTGACGTATAACGGGGCCCGCTTCGACCTGCCGGTGATCAAACGCCTGGCCAGCCTGGACCTCGGCAAATATTTCCAATGCCGCGACCTGATGTACGACTGCTGGAGAAGAGACCTCTACGGGGGCTTGAAGAAGGTGGAAGAACGGCTGGGGATTGAACGGGGGTCCAAGGGAATCGACGGGATGGAGGCCATGCGTCTCTGGGAACGGTTCCGGTATGACCGGGACGAGGCCGCGCTCAAAACCCTGCTGGAGTACAACCGCGATGACATCGTCAACCTCTACCACCTGGAAAATCATCTGCAGCGCATTCCATCGAAGGAAAAAAGCTTGAGAAAAGCTCGTGAAACCAGGATAAGATGAACAGAACTTTTTTGGGCATCTTTGAATCGCATAGGCTGTTCTCCTTTCCTGGCTATTCTAAAACTTGGCGGTTTTGTTAGCCTGTTATAAAGGGAACAGCCTATTTTTTTACCTCTAAGAGTGCAATCCTTCGGTAGGCAAAAAGGGAGAGCTTCATTCCCCCTTGGGGAACCCCCGGGTTAACATTTCCGGCAAGAACCAAAAAGCAGCTTGGCTCCGGGGTGAGCCAAATAAGCTTCCCGGAACTTTCCGAGTCCCGGCGCGGGGCAAAGCCCTTTGCAACCATCCGGGAACGACGGGGCACACCCCGGGTGGCCGGTTTAAGAGCCCGCTTTGATCGGTACTCGCCTTCCGTGGCTCCGCGAACCCGGAGAGTTTTTCCCGTTCTTAGAGCCTTGGGCTCTGCAGACTTTCATTCACATTCCTTGGTGCCCTCAGCCGTCTTTTGCCTCCACCGGAAATAGCAAAGCCAGCTTATCATCTGGTAATATGGGAGAAAGAAAATCTCATGCATCCTTCTCTGCCGGATTGGGAGGGCCTGGGAATATTTTTGAACTCCCGGACGGGGGGGAGGGGACGAAATAGGGCCAAGGGGGAAACGGATGGGAAGAAGAAGGATTCTCGAAGGGATACTGGCGGTCTCCGCTCTTCTGCTGATCCTGTTTCCGTCCGCAACGGCCCTGGCTGAACCCCTCGACAGATGGCAGGGAAGCAATCCTTTCTCCCAGGGCCATTCGCTCCGGATTTCCTACGGGAACGGCATCTTCTTGGCAGTAGGGGATCCGGGTGCGCTATATACTTCCCCGGACGGAGAGACTTGGACGGCGAGGAACTCAGGGACAAATCATTTGTTAAACGATGCAGCCTACGGCGGAGGCACATTCGTTGCTGTGGGGGAAGGGGGGACGATCCTTTCCTCTCCGGATGGAGTGGTTTGGAGGTCGCGCAACTCGGGGACCGGTTATGACCTCAACGGGGTGGGTTACGGGCAGGGCACTTTTGTGGCCGTGGGAGATGGTGGGGTCATCCTCACCTCCCAGGACGGCCAAACATGGGGGATGAATGATTCCGGGACCAATCAGGGGCTCAATAAAATTGCCTTCGGAAAGGAAAGGTTCGTCACCGCGGGGAGGAACGGAACCCTTCTCACTTCTCCGGATGGGACCGTTTGGACCCTGCAGGCCTCGGGAACACGCGGTGACCTGGATGGAATTGCTTATGGGAAAAATACCTTTGTGGCCGTGGGCGAGGCAATGCTTACCTCTCCCGACGGGTCCGGCTGGACCGAGCGAGCCGCAAGGACGAACCATCGATTCTTCGGGGTCGCCTACGGGAGCGGGGTTTTCGCGGCGGTAGCCGATAACGGGGCCATTCTCACGTCGTCCGACGGCTCCGAGTGGACCCCGAGGGATTCGGGGACCCACCTTAGGCTTTTGACCATCGCCCATGGGAAGGAGATTTTCCTTGCCGGGGGGGAAAAGGGGATCCTTCTTCAATCCGAACCTTTGCCTTCCCCGCAGATCTCCGTTTCCTCCACCTCCCTTGATTTTGGACCGGTCCACGTGGGGGACTCGTCCTTCACGAACCTGACCATTTCCAATTCCGGGTCGGCCGACCTGATCATCCGGCAGATTACCTTCAGCGGAGCCAACACTCTGGATTTCAACACCCGGAATGACAACTGCACGGGCACAACCCTTTCCCCCTCCCAGAGCTGCATCTTGCAGATCGTATTCTCTCCCCATTCCACCGGGCCCAAAAGTGCAGCCCTGGCGATCTCCTCCAACGACCCGAATACTCCCACCCAAACCGTTTCCCTGACCGGCAGCGGCACCGACGGCGGGATCATCATCAGCTCTGGTTCCAATGGAAGCTCCTGCTTCATCTCCAACTCCACGAAAGGCACAGGGCTTGAAGACTATCTTGATATCCTCAGGAAATTTCGGGATGCCGTCTTGTTGAACACTCAGGTGGGGAGAACGCTGGTCGGTCTCTATTATCAGCATTCCCCTGCGCTGAATCAGTTGTTTGCCCGCCACGATTTCTTGAGAAGAGCCGTGGCGATTGGATCGGTGCCCCCCCTGGCGGCCATCGCCTATGTTTCCCTTTATGCTTCCCCTGCGGAAAAAGCGATCTTATTCCTTCTGATAGCTGGAGGGTTGGCCGCCGGACGGCGCCTGTCTCGAAAATCAGCAAGAGCGAGGAAAATAGAGGAAGGAGCATTCTTGGATTCCCGCTTGAGCGCGAATGAAAAAAAAAGACACCGGAAACTGGGCAAACTGATTTTCTCTTTACAGCCTCATGATCCCCAGCCGAGTTTGCGAACAGCTCAGCCTAGGGCCGCGTTAGGCTCATCAATATTCTTGACAATCGGTATAACCCAAGTTATACTACTAGTATGAAAACAGCTATATCCATCCCCGACAAGGTGTTTCGCTCAGCCGATACTCTGGCGAAACGTCTCCGTATTTCTCGGAGCGAGCTCTATGCCACAGCAATTACTGAGTTTCTGTCAAAGCATCAGAGTCGCCAGGTAACCGCCCGTCTCGATGAGGTTTATGCGGGAGAAGATTCTTCTTTATCCCCTAACCTGATTCAACTTCAAGCCAAGTCATTAGCCCACGAGGAGTGGTGATGGAACGGGGGGAGATTTGGTGGGCAGAATTGCCAGCTCCTACAGCCTCGGAACCTGGTTTTAGACGGCCAGTCGCTATCGTCCAATCGAACGCTTTTAATCGTAGCCGAATTCGAACAGTAATCGCAGTTGTCTTTACTTCGAATCTTCGCCTTGCAGAAGCGCCAGGGAATGTATTGGTTCCCGCATCTGATTCCGGCCTTCCTAAAGATTCCGTCGCCAATGTATCACAAGTTATAACTGTGGACCGAAATTCTCTGACCGAAAAATGTGGCCGTTTGCCGGCGCACTTAATGAGGTCCATCGATGACGGTTTATCCCTCGTCCTTTCTTTGTAGTGGTCTTACAGCCTAACCGAGGGCTGCAGTGGAAGCGGACAAGCTGCCCTACTGAGCCCTTCCGTTAAGCATAAAGTATATCGTACTTGGAGGGCTTTAAAAGAGGCAAACTGAAGGCATACTGATGACCAGGTTAAGCGAGGATGCAGCGTGTAAATTTACCGTGTAGACCTACGTATTCGAGAGAGGAAACCGTCGTGTCCGAGAGAATAGGACTTTTACGTGACGTCTTTGAATGCATGCACTGTGAGGATCTCGGTCTTGCGTTCGTTAGACGCGAGTCTGATGGACGCTTCTTCCGCTTTCCGCCCATGATCGGAGCTGTCAAGGATGTCGAGGTCCTGTTTATCGGTATTAACCCCCGTATTTCACCGCCAAATGAGGTGCTCCATCAGCACGTCAGCGACGGTATGCCCGCCTTTGCGGCTCTCGCGACGAACAGGGTAGACGGTGTGCCCTACATCTCTAAAGAGGGCCAGGAGCGCCACTATAGGTGGCATGCGCGTATGATCAACGCTTTGTTTCCGAATCGGCTTTTCGAGGAAATAGCCGCAGCGACGGAACTGTATTTCTGTGCCTCAACAAACGCGAGCGGTCTAGATCGCCTCAATAATCCGTGCGCCAAGAAGTTTATGGCACGAGTGTTTGTGCTAATGCGTCCACGCGCTGTCGTGGCCGTCGGTAGACCGGTCGAGAGATATCTACGACGGTTCATGTGTAGATCGAGCAACGACCAGCTTTTCGGTGTTCGGATCGGGGGCCACACTACCACAGTGGTGCCAGTGCCTCATCCCAACGACCACGGCGAACGTTTAGCCAGGTGGAAGTGGGCCACCGCCGCAGTAGGATGTGTCCTCGGTGGCCAGCCAGTAGCGTCACCGAAGATATCAATTGGTGACGCGCCCGTTCTTACGGCTGAAGGCCCTGCGGAAAGATCTAGATCTGAAGAGACTATCATGCAGAAGACTTGCGAGTGGCATGAGCACTATGGGTGGAAGCCATTTCAACGACCAGCAGATCTTGATACTCTCGAGACTGTGTTCGGCGCTCGGATCGAGTTTCATCTGACACGTGCGGGGAGAACCGAGTTCATTCTATCGATGACTGCCGATCAGTGGAAGGCCGCGTTGGGGCGATATTACACAGGACCTAACTGGCGCAAAAACGGTTATGCCGTGTCGCTCACGCGTAGCTGCGGTGGGCGACCAGTTACGGAATTTGTTGCCCGCTGGGAGCCGTACATCCGGAGGCTGAACGATGCCTAATCGACGCACCTCAGGTCGCTGCCTGAAAACTTGACCCTTTCAGAGCCTAAGAATCGCTTAAACAGAGTCAACAACAGCCCCAAATTATTGGAAGGTTGATAAAGGGGATGGCAAAAGCTCCGAAAAGAAGATGAAAGGCCGCCCCTTTTTGTGATATCGTCTCCACATCTTTCGCAAACCTGAAGAATTTCGTAAAACCGATCCCACCATGAGCAAG
>PMCE01000219.1:5990-12968 GCA_003154025.1 Syntrophaceae bacterium | reverse complement strand
CCCCCATCCGCCTCGGCCAGGAGTTCAGCGGGTATGCGAGCATGGTGGAACACGCCCGGCGCCGACTGGAAAAGTTGAAAAGTCCCCTGTGTGAAATTGCTCTGGGGGGAACAGCTGTGGGAACCGGGATTAACACCCATCCCCGCTTTGCCCGGCTTGCGGCCCAAAAGATCAGCCGGATGACCGGGTTGGCTTTCCGGGAAGCGGAGAACCACTTTGAGGCCCAGGGCTCAAAGGATGGCGTGGTCGAGGCCAGCGGGGCGCTCAAGGCCACGGCCGTCAGCCTGGTAAAGATCGCCAACGACCTCCGCTGGTTGGGCTCGGGCCCCCGTTGCGGAATCGGAGAAATTCTGATTCCCCCGGTTCAGCCTGGGTCATCGATCATGCCCGGGAAGGTGAACCCGGTAATCCCCGAGGCCCTCTGCATGGTCTGCGCCCAGGTGATCGGCAACGACCTGACGGTCACGGTCGCCGGGATGTCCGGCAATTTCGAGCTGAACGTGATGATGCCGGTGATGGCCTACAACCTCCTCCAATCCATCCGTCTTCTTACCNNGGCGGCGGAGATCGCCAAGGAAGCCTACCGGACCGGGAAGACGGTCCGAGAAGTGGCCAGGGAAAAGGGCGTTTTGCCCCCGAAAGAACTGGCCAAGGTCCTCGACCCTTGGAAGATGACGGAGCCGGGACTTTGAAGATTTCAGATTTGAGATTGCAGAATGCGGATTGGAAAAACAATAATGTGCTGCGGTGCTGCGGTGCTGCCGTGCTGCGGTGCCGCAGTGCGCCATTCCTTCTTCTTAACCGAAGGACTGCAGAACCGCAGCACGGCAGCACGCTTTGAGACTTTTGTTTAACTTAAGCAACTCTGATTTGACTCTGGTCGTTCAAAAGGAGGTCATGGTTATGGACATCAAGAAGATCGGCGTCGTCGGCGCCGGGCAGATGGGCGGGGGGATTGCGGAGGTGGCTGTCTCCTCCGGTTTTTCCGTGGTGATGCGGGATGTCACTCCCGAATTTGTCGAGCGGGGGAAGAAGAGGATTTCTTCCGACCTGGAGAAACGCGTACAGAAGGGGAAGATGACGGCGGAAGAGCAGAAGGCGGTCCTGGACCGGCTCGTCACCACCACGCGCCTGGAGGATTTCAAAGACTGCGACTTGGTCATCGAAGCCGCCAGCGAACAGATTCCCATCAAGAAAGAGGTCTTTCAGACTCTCGACGCCGTCACCCGCAAAGAGGCCATCCTGGCCAGCAACACCTCTTCGATCTCCATCACCCGGATCGCTTCTTTCACCAAGAGGCCGGACCGCGTGGTGGGCATCCACTTCTTCAACCCCGCCCCGGTGATGAAACTGATCGAGCTCGTGCGGGGCATGGGGACCTCCGAGGAAACATTTCAAACAGCCAAAATGATCAGCCTGAAGATGGGCAAGACTCCCTGGGAAGCGAAGGACTTCCCCGGCTTCATCTCCAGCCGGCTCATCTTCAACTACATGAATGAAGGGGTGTANNATGGGCGCCAACCACCCCATGGGCCCCCTGGAGTTGGCCGACCTGGTAGGCCTGGATACGGTCGCCTCCGTGATGAAGATCCTGAACGAGGCCTTCGGCGCCAGGTATCAGCCTTGTCCTCTTCTCACCAAATACGTGGAGGCCGGGCACCTGGGAGTCAAGACCGGAAGAGGATTCTACGACTACGGAGGGAAGAAATGATCGGATTTGACCTGACCCCGGAGCAAAAAACGATAGAGGAAAAGACCCGTCGCTTTGCCCGGGAAGTCATTCTCCCGGTAGCCGCCAAGCATGACCGGGAAGGCGACTTCCCCCTGGATATCATGCAGAAGGCATATGCCGAGGGGTATCTCACCCCGCTCGTCCCCAAAAAATACGGGGGAGGGGGCTGGGGCATTCTGGACACCTGCCTTCTCTCCGAAGAATTGGCCTCGGGGGATATGGGGATCTTCGTCTCCATATTCGTCAGCACCCTGGCCCTCTACCCTATCATCAGCTTCGGGACGGAAGATCAGAAAGAGCGATTCCTGCGCCCCTTCTGCTCCAAATACACCCTGGCCTCCTACTGCCTGAGTGAACCCACCGCAGGGTCCGACCCCGCCTCCATGCAAACCACGGCCACGCCCGACGGAAACGGATACCTCCTGAACGGGATCAAGATGTGGATCACCAACGGAGGATACGCCGACGTCCTCGTGGTCTTCGCCAACACGGACCGGCAGAAGAGGCATCAGGGAATCATCTCCCTGATCGTCCCCGGGTCTTCGCCCGGGATCCGGCGCGGGGGCCCGATCGACAAAATGGGACAGCGGGCCTCCAACACCACGGCCTTGACCTTCCAGAACGTCCGGGTAGGGAAAGAGAATCTCCTGGGCGGAGAGCGGGAAGGCTTCAGGAAGGCCATGGCGGCGCTGGATATCACCCGCCCCATGATCGGCGCGGGGGCCGTGGGGCTGGCCCGGTCGGCCATGGAGCTGGCCGCCCAGTTTGCCCGGAAGAGAATCCAATTCGGGGTCCCCATCTCCCACCACCAGGCCATCCAGTTCATCCTGGCCGACATGGCCATCGGCATCGATGCCGCCCGGCTCCTGGTCTGGCGAGCCGCCTGCCTGGCGGATGAGGGGAAACGGAATTCCGCCGAGGCCGCCGTGGCCAAGGCCTTTGCCGCCGACGTGGCCATGCGGGTGACCACCGATGCGGTCCAGGTATACGGGGGCATGGGGTACACCAAGTACCATCCCGTGGAGAAGCTCATGCGCGACGCCAAAGTCATCCAGATCTACGAAGGCTCGGCCCAGATCATGCGCCGGATCATCGCCCGATCCATGCTGGGAAGGGTTCCTTAAGCGAGGGAAATGGGATAAAGTAATTGCCTAAAATTCGAAATGCCTAAATGCCTAAAATTGAGGTGAAGTGCCTCAAGTGCGCTCAAGTGCCTCAAGTTGGAAAAAGACCGAACCTTGGAAAAGGGCTGTAGGGGCGCGCGGCGCGCGCCCATGCATGGCTTTAATTTGGGTCCGAATCCTTTTCTTTCACTTTCACTTTCACATACACTGTATTTCCATGGAGACCCAATGATCGAAAAATTTGATCCTCTCAAGGAGGAGATGCTCCGCATTCTCCTTCCCGATGGACGTATGGAAGAACCCCTGCGCCCGGACTTGAGCGATGAGACCATCCGCAAGCTTTACCGGGACATGGTCATCCTCCGAGTGATGGACCAGCGGGCCCTCAGCCTCCAGCGCCAGGGCCGCATGGGGACCTATCCCCCGGTCAGCGGCCAGGAAGCCTCTCAGGTGGGAAGCAGTTATGCCCTGGGAAAGGATGACTGGGTCTTTCCCTCCTTCCGGGAAACAGGGGTTCTGTACCTGAGAGGAGTCCCGCTGAAGAACGTTTTCCTCTACTGGATGGGAAGCGAAGAAGGACAGAAAGTCCCGGCCGACGTCCGGGTTTTCCCCGTCGCCGTTCCCGTGGGCACCCATCCCCTCCACGCCGTGGGGGCCGGGTGGGCAGCCAAACTCCAGGGGGAGAAGATCTGCACCATCGCCTATTTCGGCGACGGCGCCACCTCCGAGGGAGATTTCCACGAGGCCATGAACATTGCCGGGGTCTTCCAGACCCCCACCATCTTCTTCTGCCAGAACAACCAATATGCCATTTCCGTGCCCCGGAAGAAGCAGACCGCCTCGAAGACCATCGCCCAGAAGGCCATCGCCTACGGCTTCCCGGGGGTCCAGGTGGATGGCAACGACCTCCTCGCCGTTTATGCGGCTACGAAGGACGCCAGGGAAAGAGCCGTCTCCGGCCTAGGACCCACTTTCATAGAGGCTGTCACTTACCGATTCGGTCCCCACACCACGGCCGACGATCCCACCAAATACCGGGAAGATACCGAAGTGGAGGAGTGGAAAAAACTCGACCCCCTTCTCAGGCTGCAGAGGTATCTCCAGGGCAAGGGGCTGTGGAACGAAGAGACGGAAAACAAGTTCAAGGCCGAAGGGGAAGCCATCGTGAGCCAGGCCTTCCAAGAGGCCGAAAGCGCACCGCCCCCCCGCCCCGAGGACATGTTCAGGACGATCTTTGCGGAATTAACCCCGACCCTGAAAGAGCAGATGGACGATTATCTGGCCTTTCTCAAAGACAAGGAGAGCTGAGGGATGGCCAAGCGGAACCTGGTGGAAGCCATTAACAGCGGTCTCATGGCGGAGATGGAAAAGGACCCTTCCGTTGTTGTGCTGGGAGAGGATGTGGGCAAGGAGGGAGGAGTCTTCCGGGTAACCGAAGGCCTCCAGGCGAAGTTCGGCGAAAGCCGCGTCTTCGACACTCCCCTGGCCGAGTCGGGCATCATCGGGGTATCGATCGGCATGGCCGTGAAGGGGCTCAGACCCGTGGCCGAGATCCAGTTCGAAGGGTTTCTTCATCCGGCCATGGACCAGATCATGAACCACGCCGCCAGGATCAGGAACCGGTCCCGGGGGCGTTATACCTGTCCCCTCGTCATCCGATCTCCCTGGGGCGGGGGCATCCATGCCCCGGAGCACCACTCGGAGAGCCCCGAGGCCCTCTTCGCCCATACCCCCGGGATCAAAGTGGTGATCCCTTCTTCCCCTTATGATGCCAAAGGTTTGATCATTGCGGCCATACGGGACCCGGACCCGGTCCTCTTCTTCGAGCCCAAGAGGATTTACCGGGCCGTCAAAGAGGAAGTTCCCGACGGCGAGTACACGGTCCCCATCGGTAAGGCCAAGGTCATCCGCGAAGGCAGCGACCTGACGATCATCTCCTGGGGGGCCATGGTCCGCGAAGTCCTGCGGGCGGCGGAAACGGCCGAGAAGGAAGGCTTCAAGGCCGAAGTCATCGACCTGCGGACGATCTCGCCCATGGATGATGGGACCTACCTGGAGTCGGTGCGCAAAACGGGAAGGGTAGTCGTCGTTCACGAGGCTCCCCCGACCTGCGGGGTGGGAGCGGAGATCATCGCCCGGATCAACGAAAAAGCGCTCCTGTCCATGCAGGCGCCCGTGGTCCGCGTCACGGGCTTCGACGTGGTGATGCCTCTCTCGAAGCTGGAAAATCATTTCCTGCCCACCCCGGAACGGATTTTGAGGGGAATCAGGAAGGCGATGACGTTCTAAATATAATACGCATAGAGCATAGCGTTAAACAGCCCCAATAGCTTCTTTTGATTTGCTCTTTGCCCTATGCTCTATGCCCAATGCGTTCTTTCCCTTAGGAGGTGTGAATGGCCTTTGAATTCAAGCTCCCGGATCTGGGCGAGGGGTTGACCGAAGCGGAGATCGTGAAGTGGCTGGTCAAGGTGGGGGATGGGGTCCAGGAGGGGCAGAATCTGGTCCAGGTGGAAACGGACAAGGCCGTGGTGGAGATCCCCTCCCCCCGGAAGGGAGTTGTCCTCAGGCTGGGCGCCGCCGANNGGCCGGGTGCTCATCGTCATCGGAGAGCCGGGGGAGGCCGCTGAGGCAGTTCCCGAGCCTAACCCGGAGCAGGAACGCGGACCGCAGACCGCAGCCCGCAGCCCGCAGACGGAGGACCGGAAAGAAGCGGTTCCTCAAACCGAAGAGGAATTGCGGCCTCGACCATCAGTGGGCGTGGTGGGCCAGTTGGAGGAAGCGCCTGAAGAGGCGGAAGAAAGTATGGATAAAAGGCTTAAGACCGCCCCTCCCAAGCCGATCCCCCCGGCCGCGGGAAACCCGTCGGAGGTCCTGGCGGTTCCCATGGTGCGAAAGCTGGCCGCGGACCTGAAGGTGGACTTGCAGACCGTCAAAGGGACGGGGCCCCAGGGACGGATCACCAAGGAGGATGTCCTCAAGGCGGCCGGAGAAAAGAAGTCCCCGGAGAAGGAAATCCCCGAAAAGGCCGTGAAGGAGGCTCCCGCGGCCGACGCCTACGGAACCGTCGAACGGGTCGCCCTGCGGGGGATGCGGAGGTCCATCGCCCAGGCCATGGTGAAGTCGAAGTCCACCATCCCCCACGCAGCGGGGATCGACGAAGCCGACATCAACCGGCTGGTCGCCTTGAAAGCCCATGCCAAAGAAAGGGCCGCCGAGAAGAAGATTCATCTGACCTACCTGCCTTTCATGATGAAGGCGCTGGTGGCGGCCCTCCAGGAGCACCCTTATCTCAATGCCTCCCTGGATGACGAGAAGGGCGAGGTCCTCCTGAAAAAGTATTACAACATCGGGGTGGCCGTGGACACCAAGGACGGCCTCATGGTCCCNNATCGACCTGGCCGACCTGAAAGGCGGCACGTTCACCATCACCAACTTCGGCGCCATGGGCGGCATCTACGGCTTCCCCATCATCCATCATCCCGAGGTGGCCATCCTGGGGATGGGAAAGATCTATGATAAGCCGATGGTGATCGACGGAAAGATCGAAATCCGCAAGGTCCTTCCTTTGTCCTTGTCCTTTGACCACCGGGTGGTGGACGGGGCCGAGGCGGTCCGGTTCCTGAACACGGTCATCCAGCTCCTGGAGGACCCTGGACTCATCCTCCTGGAGGAATAGGGACCTAAGCCCTTAAAAAGGTCGAGAGGCTAAAAAAAAGAGCCTGATCGCTCGGGCTCTTCGCATTTTCATTGTTAGTCATCCGGGGGAATCACTCCCCCACCGATCCGGCTTTTGCTTCTTCAGGCCTTGGGCCCTCGCCGGATTAATTGAACCCCCCCCCATCGCCGTCGGCCCCCGGGTCCAGGTGTATATTGACCGGGCCCAGGTTATTCTCCTTGAAAACTCCCGATGGAGGAGCAGTTTGCGCATCCGCTCTGGGCTGAAAGGTCAGGGGGAATACCGCACTTTCACTGAAATTTCCCCGCCCATCGCCGACATTCACAATTAGTTTCAGGGTTATATAATCCATCGGCTTCATCGCGTAATTGGTGTTAAGGAAAATATAACCCGACAGCTCACTGCGGTTCTCGGGCTTGATTCTGATCATGCTCAAGGGGTAA
>PMCE01000219.1:0-5953 GCA_003154025.1 Syntrophaceae bacterium | reverse complement strand
TCATTGGCTTTCTCCTTTCTAGCCCTGATGGTCTATCTAGAATAAGCATAATCCTTCCGAAGAAGAAAAGCAATATCAGCCGAATCATAACGGCGATTCAGACAGGAGACCTCGGACATCATAAATCAGACTTCAGACCACAGACATCAGACTTCAGACCTCAGACATCGGACGGAACGGGTAAAATGCCGGGAATTAGGCAAAGAAAAGGTCTGGAGGCTGAACGCCGAGGTCTGGCGTCTGCGGTCTGAAGTCTAGCGTCTGAATTGCAGGTCATCTCTTCGGCGAATTCATCATCCCTGGGGAAGATAGACGGCGTAGCCTCGCGGGGAGGCCCAAAAATCACACCAGCCCTCCCCGTCGCTTGCTTTTTCCTCCGGCCCCGACAGATCCCGGCCTCCCCAGGCAGCAGCTTTGAAATTTGTGTTCCCCCATTTTGACTTCACCCGGCACCCGTTCCAGCGGTCTCCCCGGTTGTTGACCACCAGGACCAGCCCCCTCTGCCGGTCGAATCCTTCCCTCTGCATGACGTAAAGGTCATCATCCGCATACAGAAGGCTGGAATTTCCGCCGGCGTGGTCTTCGTGGATTCTCACCAGGGCGGCGATCCCGTTGGGGCTCCCCGGCTGTCCCAGGTTCCAGTTGAAATAGTCCTGCCAGAAGACGCACGGGTACCCCTCATGGGTCAGGATGAGCGCATAGGCCAGGATCTTGTCCCGGAGGATGGGGTTGCTGCGGGCCACGTCGTGATTTTCCACAAAGGTCACGGCCTGCCCGGGACGGTCGGTGAGCAGGGTTCCGGGAGCCGCCAGATTCTTCAGGCTGTATCCGTAAGCATCGCACAGGTTCTTGAGCCGGTCGCGAAAGGGAAAATCGAAGGCGCCCACGGGATCGTCCGACCAGGCGTTGGTTTCATCCAGCCATTCTCCGATGGTCCGATCACTGTCCCAACATTCCCCCACTCCGTAGGGTTTGAAGGATCCTCCGTCGCGGACCGCCCTCATCTCCTGGATGGCCCGGATCATCCATCCCCCGTATCCTTTCACACAATCGTACCGGAACCCGTCGAAACCGATCTCCTCCAGCAGCCACCGGGCGTATTCCAGCAACTGGGTGTAAACGTAAGGATTGCGATGGCACAGGTCGGGCATATCCCCGAAGACCCCCTGATCCCAAGATTCATAGGGGGAAGGATGGAAGCATTTGTAATCGCGGGGGAACTTTCCGCTCTTGGGGGTGAACCGGGTCCATCTCTCCTGACCGTCCACGGGATTCATCTCCTCTCCATCCCCGCCGCTGCAATGATTGATCACCAGGTCGGCATAGACCTGCATCCCGCTTCCATGGGCTTTGCGGATCATGGTGAGCAGATCGTCCTTGGAGCCGAACCAGGTCTCCTTGCTCCCCTTCTGGTCCGTGTCCCCGAGGTCGTAGTAATCGTAGGGATCATACCCCATGGAGGGACCGCCGAGGTTGGCGGCTTTGCTGGCCGGGGGGACCCAGAGAGCGCTGAAGCCGGCTCCGCCCAGCGTGGGAATCTGGTCGGCCACGAAGCTCCACCATTGGTACTCCTTATTCTCCAACCGCGGACAGTCCCAGTAAAACGCCTGCATGATGACTCCCATGGTTCCTCCTAAAAAGCAGATAGCTGATAGCTCATAGCTGACAGGGAAAAATTAGCTATGAGCTAATCCCCCGGTATGCTCGGGAGAAGCTTCCCGTAAAGTTTGCCCAGTTGATCCACGTACACCGTTCGCCGGTTGATCTTCACCCGCCAGAAGGGGTACGTGCGGATGTGGGTGATGTCGGAAGGCTGGAACAGGAGGGTTGTTTCCGCTTCCCTTAACTGCCTCCTCCCGATCTGCATCGCCGCAGCGACCACCTCGAGAACCTCTTCCCGGGTGATGTACCGGACGGGTCTCCCGAAGGCCGTCACCTCCTCGAAGGCGCCGGTGAAGGCGTTTACCAGCACGCAGACCCGCGCCAGGCGCGACCCGGACTCTCCAACCTCCTGCTTGAACCCGAAAGGCACGATGTAGTAGGAAGGAACCCTCCGCTCCCTGCCCTTGGACATTTCCTCCCGGACCACCATGGGCTCCAGGTTTTCCACGTCGGGATGTTGGAGGAGGGCATACCGGGCCCGCCGGCCCAACCCCAGTTCCTTGATCCACTTCCTGGCGTACTCCACCGCCCGGCCGGGGGACAGCAGTCTTTCTCCGGTTCGCTTTATCTCTTTCACTCGGACCCTGCCTTTCTGTATGGGGGGTTCCACGACCGTCACATACTGATTCAGCCAGGTCCCGGAATAGATTACGGCGCCGTTCCAGGGGCCGCCAAACCACTGAGCGCCGGTGAAGGTCGAGTGGGTGCCCACGTTGTGCGGTTCCGGGTCGAAGATGTCGATGCTTTGCAGCGTTGGGGGGCTTCCGCCAACGGGCTCCACGTCGGTTACAAACCCGACGATCACCACCCAGTGGCCTCCCTGGTTGATCAATACCCCGCTCGGGTATTCGCGCCGGTTCATCCAATAGAGGGTCTCGAAGAGGACGGTATCACGGCTGGAGTTGGCGAATTCGGCCCAGTGCACTCCGGCGGGGTTGCTCAAAGACTGAAGGCCTCCGGTCAACCCGTGGGGGTCCGTGGCCCAACCGGTATCGGCCGGGCTCGTGCTGTTGTTCACCTGAATGGTGTTCCATAGGTTTAACTGCGTGTAAAAGAGACGGTCCGCGGGGTTCGGGTATCCGTTGCGGATCATCTGGGCGCTCGCCGCGCCACACCAGAAGCACTGTTCCTGGCCGTAGAGAGTCGCATTGGCGCTGAGGTCTTTGGTGAACATGGAGGTCTCCTTTCTATCGCAGTACCGGTGGGAATTCGCGGGGGGGAATGGGGAATATCCTGGGGAGGCGGCCCGAAGAGGCATTGAAATCCCCTCGGAGCCCACACCCAGAGAACTTCTGGGAACACCATCCGCTCATCAAGTACTCCAGAAGGCTGAAGATCGGCTAGAGATTCTTGAATGGGAAAGGAGGCTACTGATTAATTAAAGGATAACAAGGGGGGGGATATTGTCAAGGAGGTTTTTGTACCTGCTCTCACTTTTCACCCAGTAGGCGTAAAATGGAATGAATTTCAGGCAAAGCCCGGCCCGCAACCTTGCCTTTGCCAAAGGAAAAGAATCTCAAAACTGAAGCGAGGCAATGGATTTTGTGCCGACTACGGCCAAGTTTCGATTTGCCTGGCAAACCAGAGGGAATCCAGATTTTCCACACTGATTCCCCAGGTCCCCGGTCAAGATTTGGACGTCTCTGGAGGCGGTGAATCCTATTTGGGGGGTCGCTCATCTACAATTTCAGGAAAGGTTGTAAAAATCCAAAATTCTTGAAATATTCCCGCAGGGATGAAGGGTGTGAAACCCGAAAATGAAAAAGCCGATATTTTCGCCATGGGGAAAACCGGCGCCGTAAAGTGGTATGACGTTTACAGAGGAAGGACGATAACATGGAAAAAAAGACCGGATTCGGAGGGGGGGCAGCCACTCGATGGCTAGCGGGAATGATATGCCTAACGTTCTGGCTCGTTATTTCCCCCGGAATGCCCGCTTGGGCCGATGAAAAACAGGATGCAACCCATCTGGTGGAAAAAGCCCGTCTCGCCTTTGAGAGCTTTGTGGAGGAAAATAATTCCGGGTTATTTCACGAACTCCTCCCGCGGGCGGTGGGCGTCTTTATCTCTCCCCAGGTCTTGAGGGGGGGGTTCATTTTCGGTGCTTCGGGGGGGAATGGGGTTTTGCTGGTCCGGGACAAGAAGACCGGAGAATGGTCGGGCCCGGCTTTTTATACCCTCGGCGGAGTGAGTTTCGGCGTCCAGATCGGGGGATCGGCCTCGGAGACGATCCTCCTGGTAATGACTGAACGCGGGATTTCGTCCTTTCTGGGACACAGTCTCAAACTTGGCGCCGATGCCGACATGGCCCTGGGATCTTACGGGGCGGGGGTGGCGGCATCGACCGCCAATCTCAGCGCCGATATCCTGAGCTTTTCCCGCTCCAAAGGGCTATTCGGGGGCATCGCCATTGACGGGGCCGTGGTGGCGACCCGGGAGGGGTTGAACCAGGCCTATTATGGCCGACAGGTGTCGCCGGCGGATATTCTCGTCCTTCATGACGTGACCAATCCGCAGGCCTTGGGGCTGATTGAAGAGGTCTCGAAATCGACGGCCCAGAAGTCAGCGTCTACGAAATAATGGTCGGCACGGGCCATGCTCGAGACCATTCAATGCGAATAGAAGGGTTCATCGTTTTCCCTCGAAGGCACGCGGCAAAAAAAGGGATCTTGGTTCAAGGTGAAAGGATTTTTCTTTTGAATCACCTCTCCGGATTGAAAAAGGAGATAACCCCATGATGATTCGCATGCTCCAGGTAATGACGATTCTATTGGCCCTCGCTTTTGGCGCCCAAGGGTGTTTGTTTTCCCTGCATAAGGATGAGTTCTATCAAAATCCCCCCAGAGATGGGGAGCACCGCGAATATTGGGCGCATGCGCTTTCTATCCCGCAGCAAAACCTTCCGTCGGCCAAGCAATCGGTTGAAGCCCGATACCATTAACCAAAATGGATCGTTTTCCGGGCTCCCGAAAGAACCTGCGGTCATGGATTGATTTTCCGGCCGCGCGCTTCAAGGGAATGCCTCGATTTGATTCGAATCCTTCAATGGGTCAACGAAGCTGGCTCTTATGCGTTAGAAGAGAGTAAAGGGGCATGGGAAATCAGGGCAGGTGGGGATATTACTCAGTTTATTTGCCCCCGGATTTGTAGGATGCTTCCGAAGGAGGTAAATATGCAAAAGAATAGGTCCAGCATATTTTTGTTGTCCGTTCTTATAGGGATCTTTTTCGCCCTTGGAGGGAGCCAAGAAGCAACCGCGGGGGTCCAGGTGAACATCAACATCGGTCCTCCGCCGGCATTCGTAATTCCTGCACCCCCCGCCTTGGTTGTCATACCGGGAACATACGTCTACGCGGTTCCCGATATTGACGTGAGCATTTTCTTCTACCATGGCTTCTGGTATCGCCCCCATGAAGGGCATTGGTTCAGGGCCAAATCCTATAATGGACCTTGGGTTTATCTTGCAGTTGCCAACGTCCCGCGCGTATTGGTACAGCTGCCGCCGAGTACCTACCGGGTTCCACCCGGACATCGTCACATCCCTTATGCACAACTGAGGGATAACTGGGGAAGGTGGGAACGCGAACGATACTGGCATAAAGACAAAGAGTGGCAACGAGGCTGGCACGAAAAGCCTGAAGGAAGGGGCGACGAGGAACACGGTCGAGGAGGAGGGGGAGATAACGGCAGGAGAAGGTGATGGGTGACGGGAGGGACAGGGTTCGCCCATGCCTCTGTTTTCAGGAGTCGCCTCTCTCGGCCGCAGGACTCCGAAACGGAGAAGAGGCTGCGTCATCGGCACGCAGCAGGGCCGGGAGGAAGGGCGCGGCCCCTCAGTGGGGAAATCGGCAGAACGAAGATAACGAAGATGAAGAGCTCGCCTCTCCAAAAAGGAGGAGCTAAAATGGACAAGATCAAAATGCTGCTTGTAGGCTTGCTGGCTGTATCTTTGATTTCCGTGCCCGTCGTGGCCGAAGCCCGTTGGCATCACGGCGGGGGGGCGATTCTGGGCTTTGGAGCCGGTTTGGTGACGGGTTATTTGTTCGCCCCCAGACATGTCTATGTGGCTCCGCCGGTGTATGTTGCCCCGCCCCCGGTGTATGAGCCGGCACCGCCTCCTGCGTATCAGCCGCCGGGATCCGGGTATACGGAAGGTCCCTCGGAGGCCGCACCCCCACTCAGCGCCCGGGGAACATGCCGGGAGTGGAGAATGATCGATCGCCATTTGGAGGACCGTTGGGACTCCTATTCAGGAAGATGGCAATCCGTTCCCGTGGAAAAATGGGGCTGG
>PMCE01000172.1:3128-5062 GCA_003154025.1 Syntrophaceae bacterium | reverse complement strand
CGCCATCTTCCGGGCTTTCAAGCCATAGGCCACATTGTCATACACGGTCAGATGGGGAAAGACGGCGTAGTTCTGGAAGACCATGCCGATCCCCCGCTTATGGGCCGCGATCCGGTCGATCCGCCTGTCGCCGAAGTAAATCCCCCCCGCCTCCGGCTGGTTGAACCCGGCGATACTGCGCAAAAGGGTCGTCTTCCCGCAGCCGCTGGGGCCCAGGAGGGTGAAGAACTCCCCGGTCCGGATTTCCATGCTGACGTTTTTGACCGCTTCTAAATTTCCAAATCTCTTGCTGACGCCCACTATCCGGATGCTCACGTCTCTTCCTCTGGCAAAAAAATAGGGCCTTCCTATTTCCGAAATCGAAAGGCCCCGGGGTGAGAATAGGCTCTCTACTTAATCCTCAGCAGAATGTCCTTGATGCGGGCAAGGATCTTATCCCGTTCTTTGAGATAATCGGTGTCCACATACCCCGGCATCATGGGAATTTTGGAGAGTGGAGGGATGGGAGCGAGCTTGGAAAAATCCAAATCCTTCCGGGCGGGCCGCCGGAACTGGTCGCGGAATACCGCTTCGCGGAACTTTTTGTCGTTGCAGAAGTCGACAAACTTTTCCGCCGCCTTCCGGTGTTTCGACCCTTTGATGACCCCTGCCCCTTCGGCCTGAACGGCATTTCCGTCCGCAGGATAGTTCATTCCCACCTTGGCGCCCCCGGCCACATACCGCGCCGCCACATACTCCTGGGTGATCCCGGCATGGAATTCTCCCTTTTCCAGGGCTCCGGGGACCATGGCCGACTGCTCCACCACCTGCACATTCTCCAGGAAGGTTTCCATCTTCTTCCACGCGGCATCATTGTTTCCGTACATATGGAGCATCAAGGTAAAAGCGGTGAAGGCGAAGGAAGAGTTGGCCGGATTGGGGAAGGCAACTTTATTCTTCCATTTGGGGTCCAGCAGGTCATTCCATTTCTTCGGCGCCTCTCCCGGTTTCATCAGATTCTTATTGAACATGAGGACCAGAATCTGGAGATTCGTCCCGATCCAGCGGAATTCCGGGTCCCGGTATTCAGCGGGGACCAAATCGTAATGAACGGACTTGTAGGGTTCCAGCAGGTCCATATTGGCCAAGAGAACGACCTTGCTGACTCCCCAGAACACGTCTCCCTGCGGATTGTCCTTCTCCGCCCTCATCCGTTTGATGGCCACCCCCGAAGGAGCTCGGACCATGTTGACCTTGATGCCCGTGGCCTTTTCAAATTCGGCTGCGGATAGGTCGTTTAAGGCCTGCATGTTGGAGGAATAAACGGTCACCGTTTCCGCCGCCGCTGCTGAAGGGGGGCCCGTAACTAATCCGTACACGAGAAATACCAAAGCTAGAAGAAGCAGCTTCTTTCTCATGAAAACCTCTTGAATGAGGGGGAATTTTGATGTCATGCTATCGTCTTTAAAAAGGTATGTCAAGGTTCAGAAACGACGGGCGCGAGCAGGAGTGAAATGTCAGTAGAATGGCTTTACGCTTTGAATTCCGTATTCGGAAAGGATGTTACCAGAGACTGATCCAGCTTCCCAGATTCCGCCTTAGGGCGACTTCATAGACTCGCCGGGCGACGGCCACGTCCAGCGTTCCCACCCAGGTTAGGCAGGCCAGGGTTCTTTCCTCTTTCCCCTCCCTCCCCCGCTTCTTTCCGCATACGATCTCCCCGAGCTCGGCATAAATCAGGTCGTCGGTGACCTCTCCTTTGTCGTATTCCCTCCATAGCTCGCCCCGGTACCGGGCCTGGGTCCGGTCATCCACGACCAGTTTTTCAACTCTTTTCGGCAGGGCCGGGTCCAACTCCGGATAAGACCCAACGCTGGCGACAAACACCCCGGGGCTGACCCATTCATTCCTGACGAATTCACCTTCCGAGGATGTAACCGTGACGATGATGTCGG
>PMCE01000172.1:0-3027 GCA_003154025.1 Syntrophaceae bacterium | reverse complement strand
CGTCAAAAATAGCCAGGGGATACCCATTCTCGGGATCGGTCAGGATCATGACCGCTAGGATGGACGGCAATCCAAACCTTTCCGGGTTGCCATGATAGCCGGTGACGATCTTCACTCCCACGGCTTTGGCCGAGGGGACGCTCGCAGGACCGGCAAACAGATAGTCATTTTCTCCCTCCCCGGGAAGGTACATGAATAGCTTCGGGGGGAGAATCGTGCGCCCGAGCCCGGTTTCCCGGAAGGTCTCTTCGACGACTTGAAAAACTTCATCGAGGTCCAGGCAGCTCAGGACCTGGGAGGCGGAGAGTAGTAGAGTCTTTCTTTCCATCGTGTACCCGTAAACCGGGAGCCGCAAGGCGTAAGGGCGAAAATGCTTTTATCGACTTTCTCTCTCGCGACTCGCGACTTGTGGATTTTATTTCAAGGTCTTTTCTTCGATCATCGTCTCCAGGCAATTTCCAAAGGCCTGGATCGTTCTTTCCAGGTCCCCTTCGGAATGGACCGCGGATACGAAGAGGTCAAAGCCTCGAGCGGCGGTCTTCACCCCGTGGAGGGCGAAATTCCGGTAGAGAGCTTCGCCCACTCCCGCCGGACGTTCTTTTCCGTCATTCGCGCAGACCACCCGGTCGCATTTCCCCTGGAGATCGCATTTCCCCAGATAGACATGGACCACGGAAAAGTTGCTGTCGTAGACACAGCCCGGGATCTCGCTTTGGTCCAGTTTGGCCTGCATTCCATCCCGCAGCTTCCGGGCGTTGCGGTTGGCCTCCTCCGTCGGTCGGCCGGTGGCGATGACGTTCAGGTAGGCAATGCCGGTGGCCGCGCAGAGGGGGTTGGCGTTGAATGTGCCGAAATGAGAAACCCGCTTGTACCGATTCCATTCTTCGTCCTTGAAAAGAAACATTTCCATGACGTTTTTCTTACCCACGATGGCCCCGGCCCCAGGCATGACGCCGGTAATTCCCTTTCCCAGGGTGGTCAAGTCAGGGGTCACCCCCACCGCCGCCTGCACCCCGCCGGGAGAATAGCGGAAGCCGGTCACGATTTCGTCAAACAAAAGCAGGGTCCCGTATTCCTGCGTCAAATCCCTCATGGTCTGATAAAAAGAAGGTTTGATTCCGACGACCCCCGAACTGGCCCCGGCAGCTTCCACCATCACCGCGGCCACATCCCGGTTTCGAAGAGCTTCTTCCAGGACCGCCTCCTCGTTCATCGGAAGAACCACCGTGTCTTCCACCGCCGAAGGAAGAACGCCCCCGGAAACGGACAACTGGAAAGGTTTCTTGTAACCTACCGTGACCGCATCGTAGGCCCCGGCGAAGTGAAACTGAAACCGGACGAGCTTCTTCCTGCCGGTGAAGGCCCGGGCGAGACGGACTCCGAGCATGATCGCTTCCGTGCCGGAGTTGGTGAACTCGATCCGCTCGGCCGAAGGAACCAGCCGCTGGATGACCCCCGCCCAATCCAGCATGAGGTCGCAGCAGGCGCCGAACTGAATCCCTTTTTCCAATTGTTCCTGCGCCGCCCGGACCACCACCGGGTGGGCGTGGCCGAGCACCTTCCCCCCGTGGCCCCCATAATAATCGATGAACTCGTTCCCGTCCACATCCCAAATGCGTGAACCCGCCGCCCGGGACATGAAGAGGGGAAACGGCGATGCCTGCCAGGCATCGTGGGCCACCCCGCGAGGAATCAGTCCCTCCGCTTTTACAAACATCTCCTCCGACTTCGGGAATTTTGCCGCGTACCGTTCCATGCTTGTCGGTTTGGACATTCTTCCTCCCCCTTTACCCTAACCTTTTCGTTGAGGCCATCGGTCCATTTGATCCGTGATCATCCGCGTCCCATTAATCGGCACGTTCGGGGAACGCGCCCTACATTCGTTCTCTTAATTGTAGGGCCCGATCCCTGATCGGGCCGCTTGTTTAGCGCATATGAAATCCGTGTTCATATGTGCCCCGATACAAATTTATTCTGCTGCATGGCCGCTCTGCGCAATAAAGTGCCCTTTGCATCATCCCCCCGAATGGAGAATTTTGGCCGTAAATCTTCCCTCCTCCACCCTCTTCTTGATCCGCTCAAATTCCCCCTTGTCCACGGGACGATAGATGATCTTGTCTCCCGGCAGGATCAGCAGCGGAGGGTCCTCTTCCGGAAACCACTGACGCAGGGGGGAGGTCCCGATCCAATACCAGCCCGTCGGCCCTGCTAGAGGCTTAAAGACGCTGCCCAACCCCCCGGCGATCAGAACGGCTCCTGCCGGGACACCCAGGTTGGGCGTTTTCTTTCGGGGCAAAGAATCCAAGGGCGGAGGGATCTTGAAATGAGCCGAGCCGCCGATAAACCCGGTGTCATAGATAAAATATTCCTTGCCGCTATGGATACGAATGACGTCCTCGGGGTTCAAATGCAGGAGTTTCGCCACCTCATCAAAATCGGGCCCATACTCTCCGCCGTAAACAACCGGTACCTCGAAGAGACGGGACGGGGGCAGAGTGATGTCGGCCACCTGCCCCTCGACCCTCCTCAGCTCCCGGATCAATTTTCCCACCTGGATCGTGAAGGGGTCGTAATAAACAAAAAGGGAACGGATGGTCGGGTTGGTTTCGATGATCCCCGGAATCCCGGCCGTCTCCAGGGCATGCATCATCTTTTGGACCTTGCGGTTGATCTCCTCCTCGAGGGCGTTGCCGAATTCCACGGAGATCCCGTGGTCGCCGACGAGCAGGTAACGGGCTGTTGGATAGCCGCTCATATCGGGATCAAAGTCTTCTTAATGCTCTGAATTTTCTCTTCCATTTCCCTAAGGAGTCGATGGGCTTCCAGGATCGTAACATCCTTGAACCTCACCTTGTCCCCCGGCCTGGCCTGGGCCAACAGATCCTGGTCTACGGATGTCACCGTCGCGATCTTGGGATATCCACCGGTGGTCTGTCCGTCGGCCAGGAGAATGATGGGCATTCCGTCCCCGGGGACCTGGATGGACCCCGGAGGCGTGGCGTCGGTCAGAATGTCCGCCCCGGACTT
>PMCE01000462.1 GCA_003154025.1 Syntrophaceae bacterium | reverse complement strand
TGGAGAGGGAGACGACCGCGAGCCGAAAGTAGAGGTCCTCGCGGAAAACCCCGGTTTTCATCGCTTGTTTCAGATCTCGGTTCGTGGCGGGGATGACTCGGGCATCCACCCGGATCTCTTCCCTCCCTCCGATCCGCTCGATGACCTGCTCCTGCAGATACCGGAGAAGCTTTACTTGGAGCCCCAGAGAAAGTTCTCCGATCTCGTCCAGGAAGAGGGTTCCTCCCTGGGCCGCCTCGATCCGGCCTTTTCTCTGAATATGGGCGCCCGTAAAAGCCCCTTTTTCGTGGCCGAACAACTCGCTTTCCAGAAGCGTTTCGGGGATGGCCCCGCAGTTGATCACGATGAAAGCTTCTTCCTTCCTCTCGCTGAGCCGATGAATCGCCTGGGCCACGAGCTCCTTCCCGGTTCCGCTTTCCCCCAGGATGAGCACGGGAGCCTCGGTCGTGGCCACCTTGCGGACGATGGAGAAGACCTCCTGCATCTGGGGGCTGGCCCCCAGCATGCCCTGGAATCCTTCTGCCCCGATCTGTTTCTGCAGAAGATGATTTTCCCGCTCCAGGGAAGAGACATAGAAAGCCCTCTTCAGCACCACCTTGAGTTCGTCGATCTGGACGGGTTTGTACAAGAAATCGTAAGCCCCCGCCCCCACTCCCTTGAGGGCATGTTCTCTTTCCCCCCGCCCGGTGATGATGATCACTTTTGAGAAGGGGTCTGTGGAAAGCATTTCCTCCAAAGTCGCAAACCCTTCTTCCACATCCGCCGGCCGGGGAGGAAGGCCGAGGTCCAGAGTGACCACCGTTGGTTGTTCCCTCCCCAGTAGCTCCAGAGCGCTCCTGCGGTCTTCTGCCAGGAGAACCTGATAATCCTGGGCCAGCGCCCATTTCATCTGGGTGCGGATATCTTCCTCATCGTCCACGATCAAAAGCTTAGGGCGCGGGGTGGAAGGTACGGTGTAAAGCAAATCCGGAGAATCTAGCTGAGTCATTAAAGCCTCCCGTCGGGGAATGAAAATGCTCTTTTATTTACTATTTTTTCTATTTCTCTAGCGATTTGATGAGGCTATATAACAACCGAGAAACTTCGCCTTGCTCGTTGAATACCTTTTCAAAATTTCTCGAATGAACATATCCGAGATCTTTGGGGCGAGAAAGAAGGGGCTCAAGCTCCCCACAGGACCCTTAAGTTAGGTGAAAGAAATGAATATATTCCCCCCTGTGCCTGCGGCGATATCCTTCGGCAAGGCACCCCGGGACGGAAATCGTGCTTCTTTTCGACTGAGAGGTACGCCCGAGTAATTCTTCTTGTGGATAATCCTTTCTGATTTCATAAATAGGGAGTGCGAAGAGTTGCGCTTAGTGATGCCCAAGCAGGTCCTCTTTCCCTGCCCCCCGCTCCCCCCTGCCCGTTACCGCGGGCCTCTGCCCCCTGTTCCCTCCATTCTATCTTTTATCGGCAGCATCACCCGGAAAGTGGTCCCCTTCCCCTCTTCGCTCTCCACTTCGATTCTTCCCTGGTGGGCCTCGACGATCTTTTTGCTGTGGAAGAGGCCGATGCCCATCCCCTGCTTCTTCGTGGTCTGGAAGGGCCGGAAGAGATGGCGTTCGATAAAATCCGCGGACATCCCGCATCCGTCATCCGCCACCGAAAGGACCGCCCAGTTCCCAAGGGGTGCCGTTGAGAGTCTTATGGTCCCGGCCTTCTGGATCGCCTCGTTGGCATTCAGCAGGAGATTGGTCAGCACCTTCTGAAATTGCTCGCCGTCCAGCATCACCTTCGGGAGGGCCCCCAGGTCGAGAACCGGCTTCGTTTTCAGCAGGCCATCCAGCGTGCCCAGGACCATCTTGGCCGTCTCGTTCAAGTCCGCTTCCTGGGGACGGAATGCCAGTTTCTGGCTGAGAAGGGAGAGGCGGTTGCACATCCCGTTGATCTTGTCCAGGCTCTGGGAAATGGTCTTCAGGGCGTCGCCGCGGAATTCCGGATTGTCGAAATGGACCGGCAGATTCTGGGTGACCAGGGAAAGCCGGGAAGCCAGATTTTTCAGGTCGTGTATGAAGAAGGCCGACATGGCCTGGAAGGCTTCCATCTCCCTGGCCTGCTGCAGCCTTTCCCCGAGCCTAAGGGTCAGGAGATTGGCCGCAGCCTGATCGGCAACGGTCTTCAGGATCTCGCGGTCCTCGAAAGGATAGGCTTCATCGGCCACTCTAGCCCCAACCGTCAGGACGCCCACGAGTTGCCCGGCCGCGCACAGGGGAACGCACAGGTCGACCTTCGTTTCTTCCGAGGGGCCGCCCAGAAAATTCTTCAGCTCTTCCTTCCACCCCTCGGTGGGTTCCCGAAAATCCACCGCCTGAGCCTCCTGGCTCATCGCCTGCATCAGCCTCTTGGCCCCTTTTGCGCCGATCCTGGGGGGCGGCCCGCCCTTCCCCGAAGAAAGGGCCGTGGACCCTCCCAGAGAGAGAACCTCCTCCTGCTCATCCCACAGCCAGATGCTGACCGAGAGGGCTTCGAGCGTCTCCGACACCATGCGCACGATGTTGTTGCAAAGGCCGCTTATGCTCGTCAGGGAAGCGGTCCGTTCGGTGAAACGGGCCCAGACCCGCAGGTAGTCATACCGGGGCCTATTGAAGTGGCGGCTGATGAAGCGTTTCCGCTGCAGGCGCAAATGGTCGGAGAGGAGAAAAACGGCCAGGCCGAGAATCGCCACGAAGACGAAGAAGGTCGTCACCGCCGGCTCCAGAGAGCCCTTCAGGTAGAAGAAAATTCTGGCGACCAACCCTACGGAGATGAAATAGATCCCCACCAGGAGGACGGTGACCGAATTGTAGAGGAAGGAATGGGAAGGGTAGAAATCGAATTGGAGCAGTTTGGCCCTTCCCAGGGACCGGCCGATGAGGATCGTGCCGATGAGGAGGGCCCCCGCGTTGACGACCTGGATCTCCGCCTCCAAGAAGGAGTAGAGGATCACCTGGCTGCCGGTGTAAATGCGGGCCCCGAAGATGCTGGCCACCCCTAGAATTAGGAATTTGACTTGCCATCGGGCCTGGCCGACGGAATAGCGCAGGGTTCTTTCCAGATTCATCAACACCAGGATCGCCCCGAGCAGGCAGAAAACGTAAAAGAAATATCCCCCCCTTCCAAGGGGAAGAAACACCCGGGAGCTTTCGTCGTAAATCGGCGAGCCGACGAAAATTTCCTCCGGGAAAAGGATGATCGGCAGCAGGGGAAGGGCAAAGGCCCCGATGATGACCCATTTCCATCGCCGCAAAAACTCTCGGTAGTTGCCCCGGGCGAAGCTCAGGCTGAAAAGGAGCCAGATCCCCGGCGATAAGCCATAGGGGATCAAGGCATAGCGCTGCCACGGAGTGATCTCAATGTAGGAATTTTCGTAAAATCCCAACCCGATCAACCCCGCCTCCGCGGCCATAACCAGCATGCCCCCGGCGAAGATCCGGTGAACGAAGGATCGCGGGTCCCGGTAGAGAATGAAGCCCGCCATCCCCGCTGCGGAGATCGCGGCCAGAAAAGAGAGGAAGCTGTTAAGGTCCATGATCATATGGGGATAGAAAACAGGATTAAGGAACAAGGATAAAGGACCAAGGAATCAGGAAAAACTGTTGCCAGTTGCAGGTTCCCAGGTGCCAGTCGAAAGACGATGAACCGGCAACGGGGAACCGTTTCTCCCGCCTCGTCGTTTTTGTCCTTTATCCTTATACCTTGCACCTTGCGCCTTGTACCTTGCACCTTTCTTTCTTTAGGTCCCCACCAGGCTTTTAAGAGGAACGTAGCCCCGGAGAAGATAGTAGCAGAACTTCACCGATTCTTCGACGAAATTGCGGATCCCCTTTGCCTGCCGCCACCAGCCATCGATCTTGAACCGGGAGAAATAGGGATAGGGGATAATGTTGATCCGCAGCGGGGTTCCTATTTTTTTATAGACCCAGTAGCTCCTGCGGGAGTGAAAGTCTTCGGTCACCAGGAAGGCGCTTTGGATCTTATCGCCGGAAAGATGGGAGAGCACGACCCGGGCTTCGTTCAAGGTTATGGGATGCTCTTGGGGGACGGAAAAAATCTTGATTTGATCTTTCTTCAGCCCCAGATCCCCGATCTTCTGAATCAGGAAGAGGGTGTAGTCGGCAGGTTTGCCGAAGGCCTTCTCATTTTCGGAGTCCTGGCACACGACGACCAACCCGCTCGCCCTTCCGGACGATATAAGCCCCATCCCGATTTTGACCGCCTGCTCCTTCACCAATTCGCCCCCTTCCAGGATCACTACGTCCGCTTTCCCCGCCCCTTCCGGGGCCAGGTACCTGCCCGCCGCAGTGAGGACGGCCGGATGAAAGAAATAGAAAAGTGCCCCGGCGACGACCAGGAAGAGCAGGGCAACGAGCGCTGATCGAAAAGGCCGCCGCCCCTTTGTGTTTTTTCTTCGCAT
>PMCE01000009.1 GCA_003154025.1 Syntrophaceae bacterium | reverse complement strand
CTGGCGTTTTGGAACCTCAACACGCCCGAAGAGTTCGCCGAGGCCGAGGCGCGTGCGAGGCAGCTTTAATCCGCTAATCTGAACTAATCTTGTTTTAGTCAGCACCAGCTTACACATTTTAAGTGTCATTGCGAGTAAATCCACAACGCGGGGCGCCCTTCAGTCCTGAACGACACTGTGTCATTGCGACACTGTCCCCGGTTCTTGGGGGAGGAGCCGCATTTTGGCGACGAAGCAATCTCATCTCTCGGTCCCATATTCCCCGGTGTCATTAGGAGCGTTCTTTGCGACCCGCACCTGCCGTCTCGCACCGGCGTGCCGCCAGTGTTCGCGGCACGAACGGTGCGGTGTGGGCAGGTGAGCAATCTCCCTTATGTCTGGCTGGAAACTGCTCCCCGGGCTAACATTGTCTATATTTGGTAATTGCTGGATTGTGCAATATGTCTCTCACTAGAACAAATCTGCACTAATCTTCACTAATCTTTTTTTATTCGTGTAGACCTGTGCCCTAAAGGGTATTGGCGAAGACGGATGCCTTGCAATGGTATTAGCGGATTATTCATTTCGTTATAACAACATTGCGCAGTAATACGAGTGTAATAATTGAAAAATCAATTGTAGATCCAATCAAAAGGGGAATTTATGCCTACAGTCTTAAAAGGCAGCTCCAAAGCAGTCACCATCATCATTTCCCTTTTGCATTACGCATTACGTTTTTCATGCATTTTGTTTCTTGTTTCTTGTTTTTTCCCTCCCCTCCCGCTTTATCCAAACCAATGATCCATCTCTTCCAACGGATCTCTTCCGGGAACGAACACCGTCTCTAAAGGTGTATACCTCCATTCCATCCGGTCCAGCAGCGTGCACATCGCCCCGGTCATCAAGTCGTCATCGTGTACCAGTTCCCCGCTGGCTGCATCGCGTGTCCCGTCCGGCACGCCCCAGCGCATGGTCTTGGATGGCCCGGGCACGATCTCCGAGCGGCACTTGTCCAGTTGCAGGCGTAATTTGTCCGGGAAGGGGTGGTACTCCCGGTAGCGTCCGCTTTCCACAATTCCGATGAACCCGTAGCCCAGTTCGCTTTTGAGCTTGGAAGTGAATTTCACCGGATTGACGATATCTTCTCCAAATGCATTATCCAATAAGCTCCACAATCCCTCCCCAATGCCGGTCGCATCGATCACGATCCGCAAGGGGTTCCAGGCCTGCTTCAGCGCCTTCAAGGCTCCAAAGACCGTCACGTGGCTTGCCCCTTTCCATTCCTGCCGGTAAACCGTCAGGTACGTCGGCTTTCCGATCAGCGCCACTGTGCTCCTATCCACCTCCACGATCTTCAAGTCCGTGCTGTCCCGTCCATCATTTTGCTCTTCGATCTTTTCCCCTGCCCTTTTCCCCCCTATCCCCTGTTCTCCCCTTCTTTCCTCATCCTGACCGGCCACATCGATCAGGAAGGCGTAGGTCTTGCCCGCTTCCGGCTCGGTTCTGGCGGCGTGCGAGCCTTTCATCAGCGCCTGCCTTCCGGGCGGGAACATCCCTGTCACTGCCTCGATCGTCTCGCAGAAATACTGCGATTTCACCAGCGGGTGCTGCCTGCCCAGCCGGGCGAGCACCCCTTTCAGGTGCAGGGCATATTCCGGCACCACCGCCGCCACGTCCTCGCCGGTGAAAAAGAAAANNGAGTCCCGGAGAATAACTTCGTCGCGTTCGTGCTGGCTGCCATCGGATCGATATCCTTGTCGTATTTCAGCTTGCCCACATCCTGGGCCTCATTCACCACCAGCAGGCGGTTGGCGGTGGCGCTCACCACGTGCGCCGTCGGGTCGGCGCTCAGGTAGGTGCAGTAGGCATTTTTGATCTGGTAGATATACCCCGAGCGCCGCTTCCATTTCCCGATGGTGATTGAGTTGGAATTCAATCGGTTTTCCAGTCTCCGCATGCTCGTCTCGGTTTGGGGTTTGAAGGTCGGGTTGAAGAACACCATTTCCGCTCCTTCATGTGCGAACAGGGCCAAAAGATATTGCACCAGGATTGCCAGGGCTTCGTCCTTACCGCTCTGGCGTGGGAAAATCCACACGAATGACATGCCCCTTTTTTTCCGAATACTGTTCACCACCGCTTGGATTGCGGTTTCCTGGTACGGCCTCAACTTCACCTTCCCCGCCTGCGGGAACCTCTCCGGGCTGCGTAACAAATATGCATATCTTTTAAACCGTCTGTTCATTCGCGCCTCCTTTCCATGCGTTTATCTTTTGTACTTTACGTTTTACGCCTTACGTTTTACGCCTTTCGCTTTACGCCTTACGCCTTACGTTTTACGTCTTACGTTTTTGTTTTTTGTTTCTTGTTTTCATCCCTCCTCCACTAACACCTCTCCCCCCACCTCCTCATTCCTCTCGGTCAGATATTTATCGTCCAGGAAGATGGGCAGGCTGTCGAGCACCTCATCCAGCGGATCGTTAAGGCTGCTATCAGCTCCATTGAATAGCGCGTAAGTGCGCGCCGTCGTATTCAGAGCCGTTATTGCCAGGCTTAAGCTGTTGGTGATCTTGGCCAGTCCATCCACAGCCGTGTTCTCCCCGGATTCCACCTTCTGGTACAGCTTGGCATGGATTGCAAACAAGTTTTTGATTGTCACCCGCATCAAATAGATTTCATGCCGGTAATCCTCCGGCTGCATTTTCCGGATCCCGGCCGTTTCTTCCGGGCTGTATCGTTTCGCATACAACCCATGTTTGAGTGCATTCGTATTACCCTTTTGTGCTCCCATAGGTCACCTCTTTCCCTTAAAAAAATAAAACGGCCAGAAAAACTCTGCCCGTGTACCTCCAATAATAGAACACATTTTCTGTATTGTCAAGCTTTTCCCCAATTTTTTCTTCCCCATTTCAACCCCGCGTTCTTCGCTGGGTTGAAATGGGAATCGCCGAGCAGCGTGAAGCCTACCTACGAGGGATACCCGTCAGTGTGGGTGCCTGCTGCCAGAGCGGTGGGGTTCGCCTCGATAACGCCTCCAATGCCGCCGGAGCACCGAAAAAACCCTTCTTCTCGGGTCACGCAACCATAAATTGTTCACAAATTTTGCTTAAAACCCACTCAAAACCGCCCATTACTCCCCCGATTCCGGAGGATCAANNCCCCTGCACGAAACCACTGAAAAACCCTCAAAACCTGCCTGAAAACCCCTTTCCCCTCACCCCTTCCCCCTCTCCCTGGGTTTTGTCCCTCGTCGTTTTGTCCAAACGATCCCTCGCAAGCCGAAAAAACGGGCTTTACAGCTTGGCCAGATGGTATCCGTGCGCCGTACCAATCGCCGTCTTCAGATTGTCCCAGGGTGTATCGGAAGGCACGGTGCAGTCGGCGGCCAGGATGAAGCGTTCGGGGGCCTTGGCGAGCACGTCGCCGACTGCCTTACGGATCGCTTCAGGGCTGCCGGTGGC